>JAPYUM010000215.1 GCA_029940535.1 Vicinamibacterales bacterium | reverse complement strand
CCTCCGCTGCTCGTTCCACCGCGCGGGCGCCGCGAAGGATGAGCGGCATGCTGTGGTTCCCCTCGTGACAGGCGTTTTCGAAGAGGGGTCCGATGGCGCGGGTGATTGGAAAGGTGACCGTCCAGGGAGCGGCGAACGACTCCGGGTCGTCGATGGTGAACTGGTAGTCGAGCGTGCGGTCGTCCGCGATGGAGATCCGTTCCACCACGTGCATGTTCGCCCCCGTGCCGTTGAGTGTCCACGCCCCGTTGAAGTTCGCCGATCGCACGACGAGGGTGTCGTCGTCCCAGTGCGCGTACGAGTCTCCTTGCCACAAACGCACGTGATCAGGCGGATGGGGGCCGTCGTCAATCCGAATGATCCGGACGTCCCAATTCTGCTCGTGCAGGATGACCAGATGGCTCGGCGTTTGGAGTATCTGCGCCAGTCGATTGGGCGCCACCGCCATCAGCGGCACGGTCCGTCCCATGATGCACCGTTCGTAGCGCTCCCGGTCTTCTGGTCCGTCCGCCGGGCGCGAGCGCGAGCGCAGACCCAATGTCCGGGCTCGATGCTGGGCTTCGTCGGTCATGGTCGGGAGCCGGCCGTTCGATGGATCCGTGATCATCGACGTACGGTCGTCCGTGAGGCCGCCCGGCTCCCACCAGTCGGCGTTCAGTTGCAGATCGCGTTCGTTGCCGATGTCGGTGAGTCGTTGGGGCAAGTAGGCGGCTGCCTCCTCTGGGGTCAGCGTCGCCCGGTCGGGGAGCGCCTCGGGACGTTGCAGCGGGGTCGCGGTGCGATACTCCCAATACCCGCTGAAATCAGGCACGTCCCAGGCTGTGCGAGGCGTGTCCGCCGTCTGCGCGACGGATGTCGCCGCACCGGGCATCAGCAGACCGAGCCCGACGAGACCCGCTACCATCGTCGCGCGCACGAGCCCAACCGTTCGAGCCGAGCCGGATACCGCTGCGGAACTACGCATGGTCGCCCCCACCTGATGAGAAATCTGTCTGATTATGCCATCGGTGGACGTGTGGGTCATGGGCTGTGATCGACGTGGCGGATCTGAATAGCGCTGACGTCGCCGTGGGTGGTGGCCACGTCTGAGACGACGACGATCTGGTCGCCGGGGACCAGGCGGTTGTGTGTCCGAAGTCGTGCAAAGGCGTCGACGACGGTCTGTTCCGGCTCCTCCGACAGCTCCATCTCGAATGGCACGACCGATCGAGACAACCACAACGCCCGTCGAGTGGTACCGATGTCCGTGAACGCATAGATGATCGCACTTCTGGGACGGAAGCTGCTGACGAGTTGGCCAAGTCGGCCGGTTCGAGTGATGACGACGATGGCCGGTGCCCCCAGTGAATCGGCCAGACGACAGGCGCTGTTGGCCAGCTGCTCTCGCACGGTGCCAGGGGTTCGCAAGGTGTGGAATCCGAGGCCCTCTTCTTTCTCCGTACGGCGCGCGATCTGGTCCAGCACCTCCACGCACCGGACGGGATGCAGGCCGGTGGCGGTCTCGCCGCTCAGCATGATGGCGTCGGCCTGCTCGTATACCGCGTTGGCAACATCGCTGACCTCAGCCCGGGTGGGCATCGGGTGTTCGATCATCGACTCGAGCAGATGCGTGGCGACGATGACCGGTTTGCCGGCGATCGCGCACTTGCGCACCATGGTGCGTTGCGCCACCGGCAGCTCGGCGAACGGGACTTCCACTCCGAGATCGCCGCGGGCGACCATGATGCCATCGGTCTCCGCGATGATCTCGTCCAGGTTGTCGATGCCCTCCTGGTTCTCGATCTTCGCGATCAGCCTGGCATGGTGGCCGCCCGCCTCCAGGATGACGCGGCGCGCCTCACGCAGGGCTTCGGCGCTTCGGACAAACGACACCGCGAGAAAGTCCACGTCGTGTTCGATGCCGAAGCGAATGTCGGCTTTGTCCTGCTCTGAGATCGACGGCAGATTGACTCGGACACCCGGCAGGTTGATGTGCTTCCGGGAGCCCAGGGTGCCGCCATCAAGCACACGACAGCGGAGGTCCCGCGACCGCACTTCCAGCACCTCGAGGTTGATGAGACCATTGTCGACGGTGATGCGGTCGCCCACCTTCAGCTGATGCACCATGTCTTCGTAGTCGACATGAATGGTCTTTTCCTCTGGGTCTTCGGAAGACGCGACACTGACCGAAAACTCTTCTCCGACCTCGAGCTCGAGACTCCCGCGCCGCTCCCCGGTTCGGATGGCCGGCCCCTGCAGATCGAGTAGCACCGCGGTCGGATGGTTCAATGTGGGGCCGAGGCCCTGTATGTGTCGGATCGTCCGCAGGTGGCTCTCATGGTCCCCGTGGGACATGTTGAGCCGAGCCACGTTCATTCCGGCCTTGGCGAGTCGTTCGATGGTATCGGCCGAGTCGCTCGACGGTCCGAGCGTGCAGATGATCTTGGTCTGCCTGAAGTCGCGCCGTTCGGTCATGTTGGGGTCGCTTCTCTCGTGTGAAAACTTCGCAACTATAGCGTGCTGCACCGACACCGGTGACGGATCGCGGGGCTATACTGGATTCCATGTCGGATCACGCCCACACCGGTACACATGACAAGCACGCGGCTCATCAACGGCTCGTCGACCGACTCCGTGGACAGGGCGCGGAGATCGAGCGTTTGACCCGAGGCCTCGACGACGCGTCCCTCTCGGAGCGTACGGTGCCAGACAAGTGGTCGGTGAAGGAACTGGTGTGTCACCTGTGGCGCGTGCAGCGTCTGTTCGATGAGCGAATTCAGGCGATGCTGACCAAGGACAACCCGGTGCTGCTCCCCTATTCGCCGGACAGCGACAGTGACTTCGACAAGTTGGTGGCCCACGACGCGACCGAGACGCGGGACGCGTTCCTCGCGGACCGAGAGCGCTTTGCGGCCCGGCTCGCGGAGTTGACGCCGGCCGAATGGCACCGAGGTGGGCAACATGCGGAGTACCCGCGGTTCGACGTCCACTTCCAGGTGGAATACATGGTCCACCACGAAGCGCACCACATCTATCAACTGTTCCAGCGGCGGCTACCACTAGGAAAACTGCCGCACTAGGTTT
>JAPYUM010000214.1 GCA_029940535.1 Vicinamibacterales bacterium | reverse complement strand
TGGCCGAGATGGGCCGGCCGGTGCTGTACTGCTCCGGCGAAGAGTCCCCTCACCAAGTGCGAGCGCGCGGGGACCGGCTTGGTGTGTCCGACGCGCCGCTCTATTTGCTCGCGGAGACCTGTCTCGAGCGGGTCCTGGAGGAATGGGGACGCGTGTCGCCCGGAATGGTGGTCGTCGACTCGATCCAGACCATGTACTCCTCGAAGCTGGAGTCGGCGCCCGGCACGATCGGCCAGGTGCGCGAGGCGGCGACGCAGTTGCTCTTCATGGCGAAGGGCCGCAACGTGCCGGTCCTCATCGTGGGTCATGTCACGAAGGACGGCGGTCTGGCCGGGCCGAAGGTGCTGGAGCATATCGTCGATACGGTGCTTTACTTCGAAGGGGATCGCCATCACGCCCATCGCGTGGTTCGCGCCGTCAAGAACCGGTTCGGCGCGGCGAGCGAGCTGGGGGTGTTTCGGATGACGCCCGGTGGCCTCGAGACGGTCGAGAATCCATCGAAGCTCTTTCTTGCGGAGCGGAAGGCCGATGTTGCCGGGTCAGTGGTGTTGTGCTCCGTCGAGGGCTCACGTCCGATCTTGGTCGAGGTGCAGGCGCTGGTTGGCACGGGCGCCTACGGCAACGCCCAGCGGGTCACCAGCGGAGTCGACCGGCAGCGGCTGTCTTTGCTCTTGACCGTGCTCGAGAAACGCGCCGGCCTGCATCTGACCGGTGAGGACGTGTTCGTCAATATTCCGGGCGGTCTCCTCATCAACGAGCCGGCGGCAGACCTCGCGATCGCCGCGGCGGTCGCTTCGAGCATGCGCAATCAGCCGGTGTCACCACAGGTTGCGTTGTTTGGAGAAATCGGACTGGCCGGTGAAATCAGGGCCAGCACCCACGCCGGATTGCGGGTGCGGGAGGCCGCGCAGCTCGGTTTCACTCGTTGCATCATGCCCTCGGGGAATCTTGGACCGGACGTCACGGCCGCCGGTTGCGAACGGCAAGGCGTGGATACCGTGCAGGACGCACTGGAGGGGTTGTTCACGTGACCAAGGTGGCCGCCATCATCGCGGCCGGTGGGCGCGGAATCCGGATGGGCGCCGCAACTCCCAAGCAGCACCTGACGCTCGGAGGGATGACGATTCTACAGCGGAGCGTGGCCGCGTTCGACGGATGTGAGCAGATCGACGAAATCGTGGTGGTGCTGCCTGAGCCGGCCGCGGATTTTCCCCCAGTGTCCGCTCCTCGTGGCACGCCGTTGCGCACCGTGGTCGGGGGCGCCCGGCGCCAGGACTCCGTGGCTCGGGGGTTCGACGCCGTGTCGCCGGATGTCACCCTCGTGGTCATCCATGACGCGGCGCGGCCGCTCTGTACGGCCGATCTGATTGCCCGGACGATCGATGCTGCTGGTCGCCACGGTGCCGCGATCGCGTCGATGCCGACGCACGACACCGTCAAGCGACTCGCCGCCGACGAAAACGGGGGACGTTTCGCGGATGGCACGCTTGCCCGCAAGACCCTCGTGCTCGCCCAGACGCCGCAGGCGTTCCAGCGTGAGGTACTCGCTGATGCGATCCAACTAGGCCACGACGGCCTCGAAGTCACCGACGAGGCGGCGCTGGCGGAGCATGCGGGCCACCGGGTAGCCCTGGTCGACGGAGATCCTCGGAACATCAAGATCACGACCGCCGACGATTTGGTCATGGCGCGGCAGTTGGTGAGAGGAGATGAGGACGTGACGACGGGACGTGTCGGATTCGGATACGACCTGCACCGGCTGGTCGACGGCCGTCCGCTCATCTTGGGCGGGATCGAGATTCCGTGTGACCGTGGTCTGCTGGGACATTCCGACGCCGACGTGGTCTGTCACGCGGTGACGGATGCGATTCTCGGGGCCGCCGCCGCCGGAGACATTGGTCAGCACTTTCCGGATACCGACCCACGGTGGCAGGGCGCGTCGAGCATCGAGCTCCTCCGGGCGGTCGTCGACCTGGTGCGAACTCGGGGGTTCGATGTGGTCAATATGGACGTCGTCGTCGTGGCCGAGGAGCCGAAGATTGGTCCGTTCGTGAACCGCATGCGAGAGTCTCTGGCGGCGGTAGCGGGCATCGACCCGGCGCGCGTGAGTGTCAAAGGCAAGACCAATGAAGGCGTGGACGCCACCGGTCGCGGTCAGGCGATTGCCGCCCACGCGGTGGCGATGCTGCGGGCCCCCCACGGGACGAGGTGACGGTGGACGACCAGGGGATCGCATGATCGTCTACGGCGTGAACGCCGTGATCGAAGCGCTACGCGCGGGCCAGGTGCGTGCCGTTCGGGTTGCGACCACCTCGGCCAGAATGGCGGAGGTGCAGCGGATGGCCGCGGCCCGGGGCGTTTCTGTGACGCGGGTGCCGGTAGCCGCGCTGGACCGGGCCACTGGTGGTGCGGTCCACCAGGGCGTTGCGGCCGATGTTGAGCCGCCGGGACTCCTCACACTCGACGAGTTGATTGCTCAGGCGACCCATCCCGCGCTGATATTGGTGCTGGACGGTATCGAGGATCCGCAGAATGTGGGCGCGATCCTCCGCGTCGGCGAGACCGCCGGCGTCGATGGTGTCGTGAGACAGAGGCGGCGAGCTGCCGCACTCGGTCCGGTGGCGAAGACGTCGGCGGGAGCCCTCGCGCACGTGCGACTCGCGTCAGTTGTGAACATCGCGCGGGCGCTTACCGAGCTGAAAGCGGCCGGCATTTGGACGGTGGGGCTCGAGGCTGACGGCGACGACATTTACGGCGATGTCGATCTGACCCTGCCCACCGCTCTGGTGTTGGGAAGCGAGGGGCACGGGTTGCGGCGTCTCGTACGCGACCGCTGCGATCGCGTCGCGTCGATCCCGATGCGTGGGCGGATAAACAGTCTCAACGTCGCCGTCGCCGCCGGGGTCGGGCTCTTTGAAGCCGTTCGCCAGCGACAAGTGGCCAACCGCACGGCATGAACTCTCGGCCAAGAGGCAACTCGCGAGGCGCGCACGTGCGCGCCTCGGCGACAGCCAGGGGGTTTTCTGACGAGGCGTCTGTCTGGCTAGGCGCGAGGAGGGAGCAGCC
>JAPYUM010000089.1 GCA_029940535.1 Vicinamibacterales bacterium | reverse complement strand
CCCGACGAGTGGCGCACGGAGGCGGAGCGCGCAGGGCTCAGCCTCGTCCAGATCGGTGCCGCCGCCGAGGCCCTCATCGCAGAGCTTGGACAGACGGCCGACGGGGACGGACCGGACAACCTGAGCGACCGGGATCCCTTGGTGCAACTCCGCCGACAATACCTGGGGCGCCAGCTGCAGGCCCTGCGAACTCGGGTGCGGATGCTGGATGGCCGGCCGCTGGCGTTCGACGACGAATCGAGCGCGCTCTACGACGCGGTCGCTCCGAGCCACCCGGAATCGTACTTCCAGGAGACGCTCGCCACGCTCGAGACGCGGTTGCCTGGGTCAGGCTCCGTGGTCGATCGGTACGGCGCCTTTCGGCGCGCGTTCATCATCCCGGCGGACCGCCTCGACCAGGTGTTCGAGGCGGCCATCGCTGAGTGCCGGCGCCGGACGTTGGGCCATGTCGACCTGCCGGCCGGTGAGAGCTTCACGGTCGAGTACGTCACCGACAAGTCCTGGAGTGGCTACAACTGGTATCAGGGCGACTTTCGCAGCCTGATTCAGGTGAACACCGACCTGCCGGTCTACATCGACCGCGCCATCGACCTGGCGTGCCACGAGGGCTATCCCGGGCATCACGTGTATAACGTCTTGCTCGAGCAGCACCTCGTGCGCGACCGGGGGTGGCCCGAGTTCTCGGTGTACGCGCTGTTTTCGCCACAATCGCTGATTGCGGAGGGCACCGCCAACTACGGCATCGACGTGGCGTTTCCGCAGGAGGAGCGGGTGGCCTTCGAACGAGACGTGTTGTTTCCGACGGCCGGACTGGACCCGTCACGAGCGGCGGAGTATTACGAGTTGCAGGCGCTGGTCGGCCAACTCGACTACGCGGGGAACGAGGCGGCGCGTCGCTATTTGAACGGCGAGATCGACCGCGCGGCCGCCGCCGAGTGGATGAGCCAGTACGCCATGATGGCCCCCGAACGCGCCGAACAGCGGACCAGATTCTTCGACCAGTACCGGAGCTACGTCATCAACTACAACCTGGGGAAGGATCTGGTCGCCGCGTATATCGACGCGCAGAGCGGCGGGGACGCCTCGAAACGCTGGGACGCTTTCGTCGCGCTGCTGGCGTCGCCCAGATTGCCCTCGGGGTTGCGCGACAGCAGCCCGTGAAGTCTGGAGGAGTCGTGAAGAAGACGTTGCTCGGCGCCGTGACTGCGATAGTGTTGTCGGGCGCGCTGGTCGGCGTCTGGCCCGCGGTCGCGCAAGACGACGCGCCCCAGCCAGCCCCGCTGGTCATGCACTGGCAGACGGCCGAGTGGGGGCCGCCATCGCCCGAGCGTCCCGGGTTCCCCGCTGGCCTGCGCAACTCGCAGATCGGGATCGACCCGCAGACCGGAGGCCCCACCTACCTTGCCCGGTTCCCGGCCGGGAGCCGGTTCGAGATGCACTGGCACACCTACACCGAAACCGCGGTCGTCATGGAAGGCTCAGTCGACATCATTCTCGACGGCATCCGTCACACGGCCACCGAGGGCAGCTACATCGTCATTCCCGGCACGGCGCACCACGAGTGGATTGTGCCCGAGGAGGCTGACGTGGTGCTCCTGGCCCGCCGGGACGGACCGGCGGACTTCCATTTCGTGGAACCCTAATCCCGTACCCGTTCTGCGCGTTCGTCCCGGGCTCCTGGGTCTAACCGAACGCCCTGACGGTCTCCCCACGATCTTCGAGCGCTGAACATTGGGTGCGGGGTGCGGGGTACGTCCGTCTTAGGATAAGCTGGTGGAAGCCGGCCGTTTGCTTCCTGACCGCACCAGTGACCAAGCCTGCGACCTTCCTGGCGCTCCTGCTTCCCCTCACCGCGGCGGCGATATCCGTCGTCGCCGCCGGCTCGAGGCTGGCCGCGCCTGACACCGAAGTCAGCGTGATCGTGGCGAAGGCGTTGGAACGAGCGAACTGGGCGCAGGAACAAGACGTCGGGGCGCGCTTTCGATACTCGATGACGCAGCGTATTCGGCAGTTCGATGGCGATGGCGATGTCACCGAAGACGAGACTCGGGGCTACACGGTCGAGCCGTATGAAGGCACGCCCTACGCCAAGCTGGTCACGCAGAACGGTGAACCGATCGCCGGTGACGAACTGGAGGACGAAGCGGAACGGTGGCAGGCATTTCTCGACGCCCTCGAAGATCCGCCCGACGACGACACGGAGGAGGAAGCGGATTCGATCACGGTCCTCTTCAATGCAGAATTGCTCGACCGGTATACGGCCGAACTGGTTGGCATCCGGGACGTACGTGGGCGACCAGCCTACGTACTCGAGTTCGAGCCGAGACCAGGCAAGCTGCCGGTGCGACGGCGGATCGATCACGCGCTCAACAAGTGCCGTGGCGAGATCTGGGTCGATCAGGACACCTATGAGATCGCGCGGGTGAACTTCGAGTTGATGGACCGCGTGAGGCTCTGGTGGGGCATTCTCGGCAGTGTCTCGGATGCGACCGGCCACTTCGAACGCATGTCGGTGGCCGACAATGCCTGGCTCGCGTCTGAAATCGACCTCTACTTCCACGTGCGCGCATTGTTCAGCACGTCCAGACGCAGCCAAACCACCCGGTGGGAGGCGTTCGAGCCAATCGCCGACTGAGGTTTCCGGAGCGATGCATCCCGGCTGGCGCGTGTGACTCAGTCGAGCGAGCCACCGGCGTCGTCGACGACCGGGACCGACGGGTCCGTTGACAACGAGACACCGTCGTCGGCGCCACGCCGGGCGGCGCCGCGGCGCCGCCGCGGGCGGATGTCGTGACGCTTGATCATCTCGTTGAGCGTCGTCGGTTTAATATTCAGCATCTCGGCCGCGCGTTTCTGAACCCCGCCGGCGGCGACGAGCGTACGCTCGATGAGCTGGGTCTCGAACGCAGCCACCACCTCCTTCAACGAGATGCCTTCCGCCGGCATGACGAACTCGGGAATCTGGAACGGTCGTGAGGTGCGGACCGCGTCCGGAATCAATTCCGGTCCGATTCGAGTGCCGGTCGCCAGCACCACCGCCCGCTCGATCACGTTCTCGAGTTCACGGACGTTGCCCGGCCAGTCGTACTCTTCCATCAGGTCGAGCGCGTCCGGCGTCAGCTCGAGATCCTCTTTGTTGTTCTCGGGCCCGTACTTGTCCATGAAATGGTGGACGAGCAATCGGACGTCCTCCGGGCGGTCACGTAACGGAGGGAGCTCGACCTTGATGACGTGCAGGCGGTAGTAGAGGTCCTCGCGGAATCGGCCGTCCTCCACCATGCTCTTCAGGTCGATGTTGGTGGCGGCAATGATTCGGACGTCCACCTTGATGGTATCGACGCCACCCAGACGCATGAATTCGCGCTCTTGAATCACGCGGAGGAGCTTTGCCTGGGTCTCGAGGGGAACACTGCCTATTTCGTCGAAAAAGATAGTGCCACGATCGGCAAGCTCGAACAGCCCTTTCTTCGGAGCTACGGCTCCGGTGAACGCCCCCTTGACATGACCAAAGAGATTCGATTCGAGCAGATCCGGTGGCAGGCTTCCGGAATTGACGGTGATGCACGGTTGATCGGACCGGCTGGAATTGGCGTGTAGGGCGCGCGCGACCAACTCCTTGCCGGTGCCGCTCTCCCCTTCGATGAGGATCGTCGTCCGGCTTGGCGCCGCCTGGGCGATGAGGTCGAACACCTTCCGCATCGTTCCGCTGCGGCCGATGATTTCACTGAACTGATTCGACTGCGCCCGCAGTGTCTCCCGGAGCGTACGGTTCTCCGCCACCAGTCGTCGCCGCTCGACAGCGTTGCGAACCACGACCAGGAATTTGTCGTTCTTGAACGGCTTGGTGATGTAGTCGAACGCGCCGCGCTTCATCGCGGCGATCGCGTTTTCGACCGACGCGTAGGCGGTAATCAGGATGACCGGCAGATCGGGATCGAGTTTGTTCAGTTCGTCCAGCGTCTCGATGCCGTCGATCCCCGGCATCATCACGTCCACGACCGCCACCTCGAACGACCGCGAACGCGCCAGTTCCAGGCCCGCCTCCCCGGATGCGGCCAGCGAGACGGTGGAGCCTTCGCGCTTGAGCAGCGTCTGCAGGATGTCCCGCATGATCTCCTCGTCGTCGATAATCAGCACGGAGGCGTCACGAAGCATCAGTTATCCTCACGGTCGCAGGGCACTAGGCGTGCGCGTTCGCGCGCGCCTGCCGCGGCGGCAGCGGCAGTGTCACGATGAACCGCGTTCCCTCGTCCGCCTCGCTCTTGCACTCGATCGAACCATGGTGCTCCTGAATGACACCGTAGGTGATCGACAGCCCCAATCCGGTCCCCTGCCCAACCGCTTTGGTGGTGAAGAAGGGATCGTAGATGCGAGTGACCGCGTCACCCGAGATACCGGTCCCGGTGTCGGCCACCTCGATCACCGCCTGCCCATCCTCGACATGGGAGGTCACCGAGAGCCACCCGCCGGTGGGCATCGCGTCTCGCGCGTTCAGGAACAGATTCAGAAACACCTGCTGCAGCTTGAATTCGATCCCCTGTACTACCGTCGGGGCCGCCGACAGTTGACGGCGAATCTGGATGTTCGCGGTCTTGAGCTGATGCTCAAGCAACACCATGACGTCGTTGATGACCACATTGACGTCGACCGGACCGGCGGCGTCGGATCCGCCGGGTCTGGCTAGATTGAGCAACCCGTTGACGATCTTCGCGGCCCGGAACGTCTGGCGCTCGATCTTCTCGAGCAATGGCGTACGCGGGTCGTCCGGCTCCGTGCTCTCGAGCAACAATTGCGTAAAACTCGAAATGCCGGTGAGCGGCGTGTTGACCTCGTGGGCCACGCCGGCGGCCAGGAGTCCGATCGACGCCATCTTGTCGGACAACTGCAGCTGCTCTTCCAGCTGCACGCGGGCCGTAATGTCCTCGAGAATGATCATGGTGCCAGAGGTGTCACCCTCCGGATTCCGCAACGGCGCCAGAGCGACGTTGAGGAGCAGGCGGTGCGCCTCTTCCTCATGACGCGAAACGAGGGGAACCCGATACAGCGCAGTCCCGTCCGGCTGGTCACCTCGAGCCTGCGACAGCCGGTCGGTGAAGGCGGCGTCGAAGAGATCGGTCAGCCGTTCGCCAACGGCCGTCTCATGCGTCACACCATACAAACGCTCGAGGGCGGCATTCCAGCGCACGACGCGATCGTCGAGGTCAAGCACGACCAGGCCGTCGTTCAGCGATTCGACGATGTTTTCGTTGAACTCACGGATACGGTCGACCTCTGCGGCCTTGACCTGCAGCTGGGTGTAGAGCCGACCGTTCTCGATGGCGGTCGCCACCTGACCAGCCACGGCCGACAACAGTGCGACATCCTCGCTGCTCAGCGGTTCGCCGCTCGGCTTGCCACCCAGCGCCAACACCGCGATGGTCCCCTCTTCTGAGATGCAGGGCACGAAGTAGTGGATCCCACGTTCCCGCCAGGAGGCCACTTCCGTGTCGGGATGGCGACGGGCGGAGGCCGGGTCGTCGAGCATGACGGTGTGGTGACCGACCAGACGCGCGCCGATGCTCGAGGCGCGTTCGAGCGACGGCCAATCGGCCGCGTCAACGAGACCGCTCGCGTGGAACGGCGTGAAGGCCCCGGCCGCCTCCGGCGGTGACAGCATCAGCACCGTGTGCTCGATGGCCAGCGTCTCGGTCACCCGGTTGACCAACCGTTCGGCCAGACGGTTGAGGTCGAGGTCAGAGTTGAGATCGCGGGCAAATTCCACCAACGCCCGACGATAGTCATAGCGATCGCGGTAGTAGGCGCGGTCAAGCATCGACTGAATCGCGTTCTTGACCGGGCTCGCCACCAGCACCACGACCGCCGTCGCGAGCAACGCGATGATCGAGTCGTGCTCGTCACCCTCGTGCAGGAACATCGCGCTGGCGAGATTCGACAGGACGAAATAGATCGCCACCATCGCGGACACCGCGGCGGTATAGACCAGACCGCGCTTGATGATCACCTCGACATCGCGCAGACGGTATTGGACGATGGCGGAGGCGAAGGCCAGGGGAATCAGGCTCAGCGGAATGGCGGTCAAGTCGAGCGGCGCCGAATTGAATCCAAGCGCCCAGGGAAAAGCGTAACCCAACGCGAACGGCAGCCCGCCAAGCACGGCGCCCCAGACAATCCATCGCAGCTGGCGCTTGGAGGTGACCGATGGGACCCGTCGTAACGTCAAGATCATCAACGCCAGGCCGACGACCACGCAACTCGCCAAATACCCGAACTCCAGCCGCTCCACCGCTTCGACCCGGGTCGTGAACATGCCGTTGGTGGCGTCACCGGCCAGGACCACCGCCTGCGTCAACCCCAACACCACGGCGGGGGCATACACGATCGGCAGCATCAAACGGCCCAGGCGTTCCTGAATCCAGCCGGGCGCCCGCTCGGGAAACACCAGCGCAAAGTGCACAAACATCGGGGCGAGCACGAGGATCGAGATGGCGTCCGCCCAATAGAAGATCCAGTCGAGCCAGTCGAGACGACCGCTGAACGAGAAGGCGAACACGCCGAAGAACGCCACGGTGAGCCAGAAGAAATGCAGCGTCGCCTGTTTACCCGGTCGTCGCAACCGGACCGAGGTGCCCACCAGAAGGGTAAAGACGCCGATCCCGACGAGTACGAAGTAGATCTGCGTCTGACCCGCCAGCACGGGCTGCAGCGAGACCTCGAGCATCTGCTCTTCACCGAGACGCAGCAGCGTGTACGTGAGCGGGGCATCGACCCGTCCGGAATGCAGGTGTGCCACCACATCAGCGGTGGAATCGACCAGCGCGTCATCAATGGCCAGCAACAGGTCGCCGACCTGGATACCGGCCGTCTCGCCGGCCTCGCCAGGAGCGATCTCGAGGGCGGTGACCGCGTCCGCCCGATCCACCCAGAGGATACCGTCGACCACCTCGTTCCAGTTCGCCCGAACCACCACGTTGGCGGCGGCGAGACAGATCAGGGCCGCGACCAGGGCGACCGCGAGCGAGGGCGGTCCCCAGACGTTCCACCGGATAGATCCGATCAGGGCGGCAGGGGTGCGAGTCATCGGCGGCGTGTCGGACACAACCCGTTGCACTTCAGGTTGTGTTCCTCCTTACAAAGGCTATTCCGCGATACGGCGTCCTTGGCCGCAACACCCTGGAAGTCATGGTGTTACGGCTGGAATGTCATTCTGGATGATTCCAGTCGTCCAATAATATGGATATTATATCCAAATAAATGAACGTTGTGGAGGAGTGCTGGAATCACGGTTACAGGAGACTAGAAATGTACGACGAGACCGCCAACAACCTGCTTCGGAGAGCGAGCGACCAAAAGCTCATCGAACAGGGAGGCTACGTCGCGCGGTTCGAAGAACAGGCTGCGCACGGCGAAGAGCACCTCCCACCGACTGCCGTCGAACGGTGAGAAAGGCAACGCTTGATTGACCCGCACGTCGAATCTGGCATCGGCCCCAATCGGGTCGCCGAGGTCGGCGCGCGCGAAGGCGGTGCTCACACGACAGCGCACGAACACGCGCGTATCCGTTTCGGGAATCTCTGTCTCGATGACCCCGCTGATGTCGTGGAATCGTTCGTGGGCCGGGCGCATCGCCCCGGGTGCGGCCGCGCTCAGGCCCACGTCCGCACCAGCCTGCGTCCATTCAGCGTCAGCGACCGTGTAATCGACCCATCCGGTCACCCGGTCGCCCAACTCCCGTTTGAGCGTGAGCACCCACCCTTGGCTCGAGACCGCACCGGCTCGGGCCACGTCGTAGTGCCCAGTCGGAGCGAGGCCAATCACATCCACGCCGAACAACGTTGACATCTGGTCGCGCACATCCTGGTAGAAACGACGCACGCCGACGACGTAGTGCTCCGTCAGGTCGTGTTCGAGGGCGACGTCAAGATGCCGGGTGCGCTCGGGATGCAAACCGCCCTGAGACGAGAGCGCCGCGAAAGTCCGCTCGGGCGGCAACCACAGCCCCGATTGGGACGGTGGCAGGAACTCTTCGGCGCCGGGTGCCACGTGCTCCTGCGAGGCGACCACCCGCACGCGAGTTCCCCGCACCGGCGTCACGGTGAACCCGAGGCGCGGATTGAACAGCGCGTTTTCCTCGATGTACCCGTATGTCGAATACCGGCCACCGTACTCCAGCGACAACAGCGGCGACACGGTCCAGACATCGGTGACACCGAAGCTGGCGGCGTATCGGCTCTCGGAGGCGACGGTCAACGCCGACGGGTTGCCGCCCTCGTACCGCTGGCGACCATAGGATGCCGTGACGCCGAGGTGATGAGGACCGCGGCGGTCTGACTGATAGGCGCCCGACGCGACCCAGGACGAGACGACGCCGGTCGTCATGGCGCCTTTCGCCGACCAGTCCCCATTCCAGACCGGGGCGCCGACCGCGACGTTGGCGATGTTCGCTGTCCGGGCCTCTCCCGTCAGGAGATTCATCCCGCGGGTCAGCAGATTGAACTGGCCGGACAGCGGCAGGTCACTCAGCCCCGGTGTGAAGCGAGCGCTCGACAGACCACGGCGAGCGGCCAGCAGGGCGACGCCGCCGACGCCGTAGTCGCCAGACGTCACCGGCGCGCCGGCCGCGACCCATGAGTCAGCCGTTTTCAGCACGCTTCGCCGGGCCCGACGGAGTCGCCACGCCTTTGGGCTGTGATCGTGGGGCGCCGCACTCGCGGTGTTGTCTGGCTCCTCGGCCGTCTCGCCGGGGTCGTCCGGCTCTCCACCCTGGGCAGATCGGACCACCCCGACGGTGGCCGCGATGGCGACCTCTGGACCAACCCGGCTCAGCGTGATGGTGTGCCGCGAGGGCGTGCGTGCCGCTACCTCGATCAACTCGCGAGGTGACGCCACGAATCCTGACAGATGCGCTTGTACCAGATAGCCACCCGGCGCCAACGAGCCCAGCAGAAAGTGCCCGGTCCGATCGGACACCGCGAGCTCGGCACCCGATGGTCCGAACGCGGAGACCATGGCGCCCTCAAGCGGTCGTCCGGCCGCATCCGCCACCGCCCCTACGATGCGCCCGGCCTCTACGGCCGCCGTCCGCGTCGCCAACACCTCGTCAGGGGCGACGGTCTGGGCCCGCTGCCCGGCCGTCGCCTCAACGGCGGCCCCGCCCAGGGCGACGACGACGATGGCGACGAACATCTGCTGGGAACGAAGCATGGTGCCCTCTTTTCGAGGTGTCGTGGAGTGTCGTAGCTATAGGTCAGTGCTGACGCCTGATCAGGACGCGGACACGGTGAAGTCCACGTTGTGGATCACAGACGCGCCGTTCGTATTGTCGGTGACCTTGATCTCAAGTCGATACTCGGCGGCAGGAAACGCGCTCAGGGGTACCGCCTGACCCGCGACCAGCTGGTGCCCCGCACCCATGTCGAAACCAGCCGGGAGTGTCTGCGCGTTGAACGCCTGCGGATTCGTCACGTTGAACAGTTCATCACCGGCCACGCCGCGCGTCGTGAAAGTGTAATCGACATTGACGTCCGGCATGCCCGTCGCGGCCAGACCCACGTTGTAGACGAGGAACACCATCGAGAGGTCCTCGCTGGCAAGATAGTCGAGCGTGTTCTTGGGGACGATACGCAGGGTCCCCAAGGTATACGGATTCGACAACTGCTGCTCGGGTGGCGGCGGTTCGGAGAGCGACTCGACCCGCTCGGCCAGGATGACGGTGCTGGTCGAGAGCTGATTGGACCACATATTCGGGACCGACAATGGCTTCTTCAGCATCATCGTCTTGGCCTCGGTCCCGTCAGGCACCCCACTCTCGCTCAGCGCGACATACACATCGTAGTCGCCGGCCGGCGCCCAGAATCCACGCCGCACCTGGTAGAAACCGTCGGCGTTCGGGGCGCCCAGGTCCAGGTGATACGCGTCCTCGAACACGGGCGTGGGGAGCTGCGTGGGCGCCCCGTCGGCGCCCGCGGTGGCCTTCGCGCCCCGTTCGGACACGAAGAGGTACAGCGCGGCGCCGGGCGTGGTCACCTTGGTCCGCTCGATGGACAGCGTGAACGGCACGAAGGTGGTCTGGTCACTGCTCTTCAAGAAGTCATTCGCCCAACCGAACGGTTCACCGGTGGGTACGATTTTCCCCTGCAGGGCCGCCCCGACGATCGTCGCGAGCGACACATATTCCTGCTGCTGGGCCTCGGTGGGCTCGTCTTGAGCGTAGCCGAGGGAAGCAGTGGCGGTGATGCACACCAGCGCGGCGCAGGGGGCAAGCCACGCCGGACGGCAGCGACCAATCGACATCATGGTGCGAGTGTCTCCTCGGGGCGCGGCATCAGGCGACGATAGTGACGTGTCTTGTTGGATCATAGGTGACCACAAAGGAACAAGTCAAACGCACGAAACTCCGTGTAATCCATTGCGAAACCAGAGCTTTGCGACCCGCTTCAGCCACGCCCGGCTCGCGCCCGGCGTGGTATCATCCGCTGCTTCGCGGCTCCTGCACGGCGGGCCGCTACTCACTGGCTTTGCAAGTCCCGCGCCGTTCGGGGAGCCGCGACACGCCAGATGGAAGTGCGGCACGGGGCCAAGACCCTCGAGGGGCCGGAGAGCGACCTCTCCCACGGAACGTCACACTGATCACCATGTCGACCGTCACGAAGCATGCAGGGTCGCCCGTGGTGCTCATCGTCCTGGATGGATGGGGCGAGAGTACCGAGCGGGACGGCAACGCGATTCTCCAGGCTCGAACCCCCGTCTATCGCGAGCTTCGGGAGCGGTATCCCTCGTCGCTGCTCACCACGTGCGGCGAAGCGGTCGGGCTGCCGGCGGGTCAGATGGGCAACTCCGAGGTGGGACACATGAATCTGGGCGCGGGACGGGTCGTGTTCCAGGACCTGACCCGCATCGACCAGGCAATTGCCGCCGGCGACCTCCCGAGAAACCCGACCATCAGTCGGGTCTTTGACTCCTGCACGACCGGGAGTCGAGCCCTTCATCTCGTCGGTCTGTTGTCGGACGGTGGTGTGCACGCCCATCAGCGGCATCTGCACGCGCTGATCCGGCTCGCGGCCTACCACGGTGTGCGACGAGTCTTCATCCACGCCATCACGGACGGCCGTGACACCGCCCCGACCGGGGGTGCCGGCTACCTCGGGGTCCTACGAAACGTCTGCGCCGAGGCCGGAGTTGGCCAGATCGCGACGATCTGCGGTCGTTACCACGCGATGGATCGGGACCAGCGCTGGGAGCGCACCCGACGGGGCTACGAGGTCATGACTCGAGGCGTCGGCGAGCGCGGCCAGGACCCGGTTGCCTTGGTCGAACAGGCCTACGCCCGAGGCACGACGGACGAGTTTATCGACCCATGCGTCATCACTGATGCGGACGATCAGCCGGTCGGCCTGCTGCGGAACGAAGACGCCGTCCTCTTCTTCAACTACCGGGCTGATCGTGCGCGCCAGCTGACGCGAGCTCTGGCGTTCAGCGACTTTGACGGATTCGAACGCACCGCGCCGCCCACGCTCCTCGTGGCGACCCTGACCGAATACGACGCCACCTTCGGTCTCCCGGTTGTCTTTGACCCACAAACGTTCTCCGGCAGCCTGGCTGAGGTCTTGACCGCCCATGGCCGAACCAATCTGAGACTGGCGGAGACGGAAAAATACGCGCATGTGACCTACTTCTTCAACTGCGGCGAAGAGCGACCGGCCAGTGGTGAGGAGCGAATCCTGGTGCCGTCGCCGACGGTGCCAACCTACGATCTACAGCCGGAAATGAGCGCCGTTGGCATCACCGACCACCTGGTGGCGGATCTGGAACAGGGCGGCCACGACGTCGTCATCTGCAACTTTGCCAACGCGGACATGGTGGGGCACACGGGAGATGTCGACGCGACCGTGACCGCCGTCCAGACACTGGACCGCTGCCTCGGCCGCATCATGACCGCGGCGCACGGCGCGCGAGCCACCGTGATCATCACCGCCGACCACGGCAACGCCGAGCAGATGTGGGACGCGGAGCGGAACGGTCCGCACACTGCCCACACCACAAACCCGGTGCCGGTGGTCCTCATTGGGCCGGACGTGCGGTCCGATATGCGGTTGAGGGACGGCGCCCTCCGCGACGTCGCCCCCACAATGCTCGGGGTGCTCGGACTGGAACCGTCACCGGAGATGACAGGCCGCGACCTCCGGGACCTTGACCTTATTTAGCCGGGGCTGCGCCCCGGACCCCACGCGACCACTACGCGGGGACCCCGGGTGCCCCACCCCGCGGCCGTCGCCGGTTCTTGGAGAGCAGCGCTTGGACGTGGGCACCGTCTCGAAGCTTCTTGGTACTCAGTCGGTGGGTTGCTCCGTCTCGTCGGCGGCGATACGAAGCGATCGGAGGAATCGCCGATCGTTGGAACTCATACCGATCTCTTCCGGGACCGGGGCCGCGTGCTCGACGGCCACGCCGACCTTGGCCAACGCTTGCTCCTTGGTCCGGTTCGCGAAACCGATCACGGCTTCGAGCGAGACCTTCATGTCATAGCCCGACGCTTTGGCTCGCTCATGACACGCCTCCACCCGTGGGTCATCGGCAACAGCGGCAGCCATGGCGTCCGCTAGTTCGCGCGACAACCGATTCACGACATCGTCCATCCTGGGACCTCCTCGTCGGCGTCTGCGAACATTGCACCGCGGTCACCTGACAGGAACTGCACGTTTCCGCCTGACCGGGCGGACCGCGTCCCGCGCGGGGGTGATTCTGGAGACCGGACCAGAGCCATGTCGGAATAGGGGGTGTTGATGGAAGATACAACCAAATGTAGTGGCCGAACGCAATACTAGACGCCATATATAGTTGTGTCAAGGAGATGACGGTCCTGGTTTTCCGACGAGGCGCCCGTCTGGCGGTGTTGCTGCGTCGGTCACAGGCCGCCTGCCTGCTCCCTTCTTGCGCCTTGCCAGACAGACGCCTCGTCAGAAAACCCCCGGTGCGTGCGAGGCTGGGGAAGCGTCCGCCTTTGGCGTCGCTTCCTCCTCTGTGAGCAGGCGCGCACTTGCGCGCCTCGCGGCCGCGGAGTGGGGCACTCGGGGTCCCCGCGGAGCGGTCGCGGGGGTTCGGGGCGCAGCCCCGTCTGAATGAGGTCGCGGCCGTGGGGCTTCGCCGACGGCGAAGAACCACACTTCGGTCTTGATCAGCGTCCGGGCGGGACCACCTCCGTGGCGATCCACTACAATCGGCCTACATGGCGTCGAACACCACCACCGCGCAGCAGCTTCCGGACTGGGATCCGGCCGCCGCGCTGGGGGAGCCTGGAGCGTTTCCGTTTACCCGCGGCATCTACCCCACGATGTACCGTGGCCGACTATGGTCGATGCGCCAGTACGCGGGATTCGGCACCGCCGCCGAGTCGAATCGGCGCTATCGGTATCTGCTCGACCAGGGGGTCAGCGGCTTGAGCGTGGCCTTCGACCTGCCAACGCAGATCGGGCATGACTCAGACCACCCCCTGGCGGCGGGTGAGGTGGGTCGAGTCGGTGTGGCCATTGACTCCATCGAAGACATGGCGCTGCTGTTCGACGAGATCCCGCTCGACCGGGTCTCGACGTCGATGACCATCAACGCCACCGCCATCATCCTGCTCGCGCTGTACGTCGCCACGGCACGTCGGCAGGGGGTCGAGCCACGCACGATCGCGGGCACGGTTCAGAACGACATCTTGAAGGAGTACGTGGCCCGTGGCACGTATATCTTTCCGCCGCGGCCGTCGCTGCGGATCGTGACCGACGTGGTCGCCTACTGCGGCGCCGAGCTGCCAGGCTGGCACCCCATCTCTATCAGCGGGTATCACATTCGAGAGGCCGGCGCGACAGCGATACAGGAGGTGGCGTTCACCTTCGCGCACGCGATCGCCTATGTCGAGGCCGCGGTGGAGGCAGGCCTCGACGTCAACCTCTTCGGTCGCCGCTTGTCGTTCTTCTTCTCCGCTGACAACGACTTCCTTGAAGAAGTGGCGAAGTTTCGAGCCGCGCGGCGGCTCTGGGCGCGCGTGATGCGAGACCGGTTCGGAGCCACCGAACCACGCGCCCAGCAGCTACGCTTTCATACCCAGACGGCCGGTAGCACGCTCACGGCGCAGCAGCCGGATACGAACATCGTGCGCGTGGCGCTCCAGGCAATGGCGGCGGTCCTCGGTGGTACACAGTCGTTGCACTGCAATGGACGCGACGAAGCGCTGGGACTGCCAACCGAATCGTCGGCGCAGATTGCCTTGCGCACACAGCAGGTCATCGCGTCGGAAACCGGTGTCATCAATACGGTGGACCCACTTGCCGGGTCCTATGCGATCGAGTCGCTGACCAACACGATTGAACGAGAGGCCGCAGCGTGGCTGGAGCGAATCGAGGCCGATGGCGGCACGCTGAAAGCGATTGAGCGCGGCATGATTCAGCGCGAGATTCAAGAATCGGCCTACCGGCATCAGCAAGAGATCGACAGCGGTGAACGGGTCGTGGTCGGCATGAATCGGCATACCGACGAGGCGCCGGCCGGCATCGACGTGCTGCGAATCGATCCGGCGGTGGAACGAGACCAGCGTGAACGCGTCGCTCAACTGCGCGCATCGCGTGACGGTGTCCGTTCGGGCTTGGCGCTGGATGCCGTGACCCGCGCCGCGCAAGACGACACGAACCTCATGCCGCCGATCATCACCGCGGTCGAAGCGCGGGCCACGGTGGGCGAGGTCGCCGACACGCTCCGGGCCGTGTTCGGTGAGCATCGCGAAGACGGATTCTAGTGTTGGACCTGCTCCGCGTCGAGGGGCTGACAAGCGTGTTCGACGTGGACGGCCGGACCGTGCCGGTCGTGCGGGGCGTGAGCTTCGCGATTCGGGTGGCCGAGACACTCGCGCTGGTCGGCGAGTCGGGATGTGGCAAGACGGTCACGGCACTGTCACTGCTGCGGCTCCTGAGGGCGCCGGGACGGATCGCGGCGGGATCGGTTCGGTGGCGGTCGCGCGACCTGGCGGACCTGGACGACGCCGCGCTGCAGGAGATTCGCGGCGGGGAAATCGGGCTGGTGCCGCAAGACCCCGATACCGCGCTCAACCCCGTCTTCAGTATCGGCGATCAGATCGTCGAAACGATGATCGCCCACAAGGTCGCGACGCGGCCGGACGTCCACGCGCGCATGCTCGAACTGCTCGACGCGGTCCGTATGCCAGACGCGGCGCGGCGCGCCCGCGACTACCCGCACCAGCTCTCGGGCGGCCTTCGACAAAGGGCCATGGTTGCGTTGGGCCTGGCCGGCGACCCGGCCCTTCTCATCGCCGACGAACCGACGACTGGACTCGATGCGCCGACCCAGGCGCGGATCGTGGAGCTTCTGCGCGAGCTGGTCGAGCGCCGCGGCCTCGCGATGCTGTTCATCAGTCACGACCTGGGCGTCGTCGCGACATGCGCCGATCGGGTGGCCGTGATGTATGCCGGCGAAATTGTGGAACAGGGGCCTACCCGGATGGTGCTCGACACCCCCGCCCACCCCTACACTCGCGGCTTGGTCGCCTCGGTTCCAGGAGTCGCACCGGGCACACCGCTCGCAACGATCGAGGGCGTCCCGCCCGCTCCGGGCGTGAGCGCCCCAGGGTGCGCGTTCGCGCGGCGATGCCCGGAACGATTCGAACCCTGTGACCGAAGGACGCCAGGGGTCTGGGCGCCAGCCGTCGGCGTCACCGCCCGCTGCCACCTGTATGACCCGGCGGGGTCGGCGCTGGGCGCCGGCCGTCCCGAGCAGGAGCGGTTAGGACCCTAACGTGCCGCCGCGCCCTCTCCTGCATGTGGATCGACTCGAGAAACAGTTTATCCGTCGTCGTCTCTTGCGGGCCCCGGTGGTGACCCGAGCGGTCGACGATGTCAGCTTCGATATTCGCGGGGGCGAGAGCTTCGGACTCGTCGGAGAATCGGGAAGCGGCAAGACGACCGCCGCCCGGTGCATCCTGCGACTCACCCGTCCCACGTCCGGTGACGTCCGATTCGACGGCGAGTCGATCTACACGATGTCGCGGGCCCGTCTGCGCACCCTTCGGCGTGCCATGCAGCCGGTGTTCCAGGACCCGTACTCGTCGCTCGATCCGCGCCGCACGGTTCAGCAGAGCGTGACCGAGCCACTCGTGGTGCACGAGGTCGGTACCCGAGAGAGCCGGCGAGCGCGGGTCGCGGAGCTGCTCAACCTCGTCGGGTTGGACCCGGCCTACGGCGCGCGGAAACCACACGAACTGAGCGGGGGACAGAGACAGCGCATCGCGCTGGCCCGAGCCCTCGCACTCGGGCCGCGACTGCTGGTGCTCGACGAGCCGGTCTCCGCCCTTGACGCGTCGGTGGCGGCCCAGATCGTCAACCTGCTCCTGCGGCTCAGGCAGGATCTGAATCTAGCGCTGCTGTTCATCACGCACGATCTCCGGCTGGTCCGACATCTGACGACCAGGGTCGCCGTCATGCGCGCCGGCCGGATTGTCGAATCGGCGTCGACCCTGGCGCTGTTCGCATCGCCACATCACCCGTACACGCATGAACTGCTGTCGGCCGCGGGTCTGTGGAAGGAGCGACTCGCTGATCCAGATCTTGCACACGCCGGGCCCCGGGCTGACTCTGGTGTCGGCGATGACCGCGTGCTGCCCCTGCGGGAAGTCACCCCCGCCCACTGGGCCAGAGTCTAGTACTTAGACGGGGCTGCGCCCCGAACCCCACGCGGCCGCTCCGCGGGGACCCCGAGAGTGCCCCACTCCGCGGCCGCGGGGCACGCATTGTCGCGCGCCTGGGCTTGCGCCGGTGTCCGGAGCGCCGCGCCCGGCTGGCCAGGCAGGAGGGAGCAGACGCATGCCTCGCCCGGAAAACACCCGTCAATTTTCTTGACCTGCTGGAGGACCGGCAGCGGGGCTGCGCGCCGAATCCCACGCGCCGAGGCGGCATGTGACCGACGAAGCAACGCCGTCCATGCGGGCGCCTCGTCGGAAAACCCTAGGAGGAGACGCCCATGGCGGGTGAACGGTGGGACTGGCGCACGTCCTGTTCAATCAGCCCATCTCGCAGATGAATCACCCGGTGCGCATACTTGGCCACGTCACGCTCATGGGTGACCAGGATGATGGTGTTCCCGGTGCCATGCAGCCGCTCGAAGAGCGCCATGATCTCGAGACCC
>JAPYUM010000088.1 GCA_029940535.1 Vicinamibacterales bacterium | reverse complement strand
CGACCTCGTGAGCGCTCGCCGCCCGGTTTCGTCCCGTGTTCTTCGCGTGATAGAGCGCAGCATCCGCCTTGTGAATCAGCCCGTCGCCGTCGCTGGCATCCCGTGGGGCGCAGGCCACCCCGATGCTGAGCGTGATGGGTAACGGGTCCGCGGTTCCCCGCAACTGAAACGGGCGGGTCCTGGTCCGCTGCAGCAGCAGGTCGGCGAGCATTCTGGCCTCATCGGCCTCGGCCCCCTGGACGAGCAGCATGAACTCGTCGCCCCCGTAACGGATCGGGAAGTGTTCGTCGCCGCTGATCTCCTGCATCAACGACGAGAGCCAGAGCAGCACCTGGTCGCCGGCTTCGTGCCCGTGGGTGTCGTTGACCTGCTTGAAGTGGTCGAGGTCGAGCATCAGCAGTGACAGCGGAAAGTCGGTCTCCATGTCCCACTGCACTTTGTGCTCGAAGAAGCTGAGCAGGAAGCGCCGGTTGTTGAGGCCGGTCAGCTCGTCCTCAAAAATCAGTCGGGACGGATCCTTCCCTACCGTCTGGAGAATCTCGACGAGCTCACGATACTGCGTTGTCATCTGTTCACAACCCGCGTTGACTTCGCGTGGAGGGGGCACCCGACCCCCTGTGTCTTGCCCAGCGCGTGGTCCGTTCCGCGAGCCACCCCGCCGCAGCGGTATACGGACACGGGTCTGCGCCGCCATTCTTAGGGCAAATGGCGCGCCACCCGTGAAAGTCTCTTCACTTCAAACCAGATGTGGTGTTTCGTCCCTCGGTCCGCCCTGCCTGGGACAGGGCGTCGGTCCGGTCCGGCTCAAGCGCCGTCCGCCTGTCCTCAAGGTGTCCTGTATCAAGACATCTGTTTCAGAATGGTCAGAACCGTGATGGAACATGGGCGCCGGACCAGCCTGCGATGCCTGCTGGCTACCGGGTGGGTCGGGCCGCGTCAGGGTCTACGGTGGGTGGATCGAGCGGCGGGGGTGCCTCGGTGTCTTTGACGATGAACAGCTGTTCGCCCGGTTTGATCATGCCCAACTCGCGGCGGGCGACGTCTTCGATGATACGGGGTTCGGCCGAGAGCGCCAGCGTGTAGCGATGGAGGCGTCCGTTTTCCGCCCGCAATGCGTCGATCACCTGCTGCTGTCTGGCGTGCTCCTGGTTGGCGCGAAACAGCGCGACCAGCCCGCGCTCTCCGACGATGGCATTGGCGACGAGCAGGATGGTGACCAACGACAAGACATACCGACCGGTGCGTCGCGGCGTGGGCGCGCGCCGCGGCAGCGGGGCCATTTCGTTGAGCCGATCGACAACGGAGCCCATGTGGTGGGTGTCAGGGTACCGGAACTTGGCGCAGAGTACAAGTCGACGTGAACGTCACCGTGCGGCCTCACCATACCGGAAATAGGTGACAAGTACAAGTCCGCGGCGGCTGCGTCGCACAGTACCGAACTTGGACAAAAAGTACAAGAAAAAACCGGCGCCGCGGCAAAGCGCGACGCCGGTTGACGAAGACCGCGGTGGGGCCGGCTAGGCGGGCACCGCTTCGGGCGCCGCCTCCGCTGTGGGCTCGTCGGTCAGCCCGAGTTCTTTGCGCACTCGTGCGTCGATGGCTTCGAAGATCTCCGGGTTCTGTTTCAGGAACAGCTTGACCTTTTCGCGACCTTGCCCCAATCGTTCGCCGCCATAGGAGAACCAGGTGCCGCTCTTCTCGACCATGCGGCGTTCGACCGCCAGGTCCAGCAGATCGCCCTCACGAGACACACCTTCGCCATACATGAGGTCGAATTCCGCGATCCGGAACGGTGGCGCAAGCTTGTTTTTTACTATCTTGACGCGCGTCCGGTTGCCGGTCACCTGGTCGCCGTCCTTGATGGCGCCAATGCGACGGATGTCGATCCGGACGGACGAATAAAACTTGAGCGCTCGACCACCAGTGGTGGTTTCCGGACTGCCAAACATGACGCCGATTTTCTCTCTGAGCTGATTGATGAAAATGAGACACGTCGACGACTTGGCGACCACCGCCGTGAGTTTCCGGAGTGCCTGCGACATCAACCGGGCCTGTAGACCGACCTGCGCGTCACCCATTTCGCCGTCTATTTCCGCGCGGGGCACCAGGGCCGCCACCGAGTCGACCACCACGACGTCGGCGCCGCCCGATCGCACCAGCATCTCGACAATTTCGAGCGCCTGCTCGCCGTTGTCCGGCTGTGAGACGAGCAAATTGTCGAGGTCAACCTCGAGCTTCCGGGCGTATGTCGGGTCGAGCGCATGCTCGGCGTCGACGAACGCGGCGGTGCCACCGTTGCGCTGCGCTTGGGCGATCACCTGCAACGCCAGGGTGGTTTTGCCCGATGCCTCCGGACCGTAGATCTCGACGACCCGTCCCCGCGGCACGCCACCGATGCCCAGCGCGTGGTCGATGCTGATGGACCCAGTCGAGATATTCGGGATGGAGGTCGCGGCGTTCTGGCCGAGACGCATGATGGCGCCCTTACCGAACTGCTTCTCAATTTGGCCCACCGCCATCTCAATGGCTTTCTGGCGGTCGCGGGTGCTGCGGTCCTCTGGCATTGGCGATTTCCTCTCGGTTGTTCGGCGTATCACGTGGTGATCCTCGCGGTCTGGGTCTGACTCGAAATCGGCGGTGTCTGGTCTAGAGCTGTATTCTAGGAACGTGCCAGGCGAATGTCAAGCGAAAGTAAATTACTGTATGCCTTGTATCTACATGTTAATAAACGTGTTAGTTGAAATTATAATTCAACTCGGTCAACGCGAATGTTTACGAAATTGCCCACTCCATCACCAGATACTAGCGCAGAACTTGCCCGTCTTGCGGCTCCAGATATCTTCGGACGACGCGCTGGCCCGTTGCGTGCCCGCCGGAGACGGTTGAGCCACGACCACGCCGGTGTGCCGTCCGATGTTCGATGAACCGGCGGAACCCAACAGCAGGGTCGGCGTTACAATGACTGCGCCAGGTGAGCACCGGACGAATACGCGGCAATCACGAACAGGCTGTTCGCGCGAGCATGAGGAGATGCGAGTGACCACTATGCGGGTTCTTGGCGTTGCGGCGTGCCTCGCGATGGCGTCTGGGGCCGCCGGGCAAGAGCCGGTCGAGCCGGCCTCCGGAGTGTCCATCGAGGTGAGCCCGGACCGCCTGACGCTCGGGGTCGGCGAGAAAGCGACCCTGGTGGCCACGGTGCGAGACGCGGCCGGCGAGATCGTCGACGACGCCGCGGTCATCTACTTCTCCCGGGCTCGCCGCAGCGTCGGGGTGAGCTCCGACGGCGAGGTTGAGGCCTTTCGCCCCGGGGATTTTACGCTCGTCGTCTTGGTGCCCAAGGACCCGGACGATGACCGTCGTCGCCCTGAGGCCCGGGCGGAGACCGAGGTCGTGGTGTCGGTGCCTCAACCGCCGGTCGAGCGGGTGACCTTTACGCAGGTGCCCCCGAAGTTTTACGTTGGTACCCGACCGCAACTCGCGGTCGAGGTGGTCGATTCGATTGACGAAAGACGAACGGATGTGCCCGTCACCTTCTCGACGGACGGGTCGCGGGCCGTTGCGGTCGATTCCTTCGGGTTCCTGTCTCTGGAGCGGGCCGGCACGTTCGAGATCACGGCCACGGCCGAAGGGGTCAGCGACCAGCTATCGATCGAGGTCGAGCCCAATCCAGTGACGTCTCTCGAACTGCAGGCGAGCGTGGAGCACGCCAGAACCGGCGACGTCGTGCGGTTCACCGCACGCGCGAAGGATGCTCGCGGGCTCGCCGTGCGTGGCGTGCCCGTCCAGTTCGGGGTCGGAGGACAGACCTCGCCCACCATCATCGCCGCTGGGGCGGCCGTGCAGGTCACTGACGATGGACGTTTTGTCGCGGAGCGATCAGGCATCTACACCGTGGTGGCTTCCACCGGTCTCCACTCGGCGGCCCGCACCGTGTCGATCGAGCCCCGTGACGTCGGTCGCGACGTCGAGGTGGTGGGACGTGGCAAGGTGCTCGACCGGCATTCGTCCGACCTGTGGATCTGGGAGGGGACGGATGGACGCGATTACGCCATCACCGGCACGTGGGGCGCCGACGGACATTCTTTTGTGTGGGACGTGACCGACCCGGCCGACATCGAGAAGCTGCACGAAGTGCAGGTCGACGCTCGGACGATCAACGACGTCAAAGTCTCTGAAGATGGGGACATCGCCGTGATCAGCCGCGAGGGCGCGTCCGACCGCAAGAACGGGATTGTCGTGCTGGGTGTCGGCAACCCGCGAGAAGGCGTACCGGTACTGGCGGAGTTCACCGACCAGTTGACGGGTGGCGTGCACAACGTGTTCATCTCCGAGGACCATGTGTTCGCGTTGAGCGCCGGTCGCCGGTACGACGTCATCAGTATCAAAGACCCGAGCAATCCGCAGCGGGTGGGTCGCTTCGAGCTCGGCACCCCCGGGCACAGCGTGCACGATGTGTGGGTCAGCGATGGCGTGGCGTTCTCGTCGAACTGGACCGACGGCGTCGTCGCGGTCGACGTTGGTGGCGGGGGACGCGGCGGCACGCCGGAGCAGCCGGTCGAACTGGGGCGTTATGCCTACCCCAGCGGGTGGAACCATGCGGCGTTTCCGTATCGGAGCCAATCCACGGGGGCGTTCTATCTGTTCGCCGGTGACGAGTCGTTCCCCTACGGTGGTTTCAGTCCGCAGGCCGGCGGCGCGCCGTCGCGGGCGGCGGGCTGGATCCACGTCATCGACTGGAGCGATTGGGACGATCCCCGTGAGGTCGCGCGCTATCAGGTGCCGGAGGCGGGCTCGCACAACCTGTGGATTGAGGACGACATCATGTATGTCGCCTTTTACAACGGCGGTCTCCGGGTCGTCGATGTCTCGGGCGAGCTGATGGGCGACCTGTACAAGCAGGGCCGCGAGATCGCCATGTTCGTGCCGGGCGACCCGGAAGGGTTCATCGCCAACGCGCCATTCGTGTGGGGACCGCAACCCTACAAGGGACACGTCTTCTTCACCGACTGGAACACCGGCTTGTGGGCCGTGAAACTCAACCCGCGTTCCCGCCCCAGTCGCATCATCGGCGAACCCCAGTAGTCCCACTCACCAAGACGATGGTTCCGGGCCCTCCATCCGCTCTCGTCGGAGTCGCATTGGCGCTCGCCTGTTCCGTCGCTCCGGCCAGGGCTTCGGAGGCCCCCGATCCCCCGGCGCGTACCTACTACGTCTATGCCGCCGCCGAATCGGACGACGAGGTCGCCATCGTCCGGTACGGCCCCAACGGCGCCGAGGTGGTGGACACCATTGCCGTGGGCAGCTTTCCGGCCGAGGTCGAAGGACCCCACGGCCTCAACGTGGACCCGGACGGGCGGTACTGGTATGTGTCGATCGCGCATGGGTTTCCGTATGGCAGCGTGCACAAATACGAGACGGAGACCAACGCCTGGGTGGCCGATGTCCGCCTCGGGCTGTTCCCGGCGACTCTCGATGTATCGCCGTCCACCGGACTGCTCTACGCCGTGAACTTCAATCTGCACGGTCCGCTTGAGCCCAGCAGTATCTCGGTGGTCGAGGTCGACACGATGACCGAGGTCGCCCGCGTCGAGACCGGCATCCGCCCGCACGGGGGGCGGCTGAGTGCGGACGGGTCGTCCTTCTTCTCCGTCAACATGATGGACTTCGAGCTGGTCGAGCTGGACGCATTCTCCTTTCAGATCACCCGCAGGCTCTCGCTGGGCGAGGGGGTGATGCCGACCTGGGTGACCAGGCCCACCGGTGCCGGCCTGGTCTACGTGACCGGCAGCAACGTGGCCAAGATCTTCGAAGTCGATCTCACCGCGTGGAGGGTGCGTCGTACGTTCGAGACCGGTGCCGGGCCCTACAACCTCGATGTGACACCGGATGGGACGATGCTGGTCGTCACCTACAAGGGGGGCGACGCCGTCGGCTTCTGGGATCTGCAGAGCGGGCAGGAAACCGCGCGCACCACCACGAGTCGCACCATTCCCCACGGCGTCACCCTCACGCCCGACGGCGAATACGCCTTCGTCACCCTCGAGGGTGTAGGCTCGGACGCCGGCACCGTAGAGGTCTACCACGTTGCCACGGGTGACCGCGTCGCCGCCGTCGACATAGGCAAGCAGGCCGGCGGGATCGCCTTCTGGAAAATGGAAGACTAGGGTTTTCCGCATCGGTGACGCTGCGGCGCGCACCTGCGCGCCCCGCGGTTACGGAGTGGGGCACTCGGGGTCCCCGCGGAGTGGCCGCGTGGGGGTTCGGGGCGCAGCCCCGTCCAAGTGCTAGTCCCGTTCTATCGCCAGGGCCAGTCCGTTCCCTCCACCGAGACACAGGGTCGCGATGCCGCGCGTTGCGTCCCGCGCGTGCATGGCGTAGAGCAGCGTCGTGAGAATCCGGGCCCCGCTCGAGCCGATCGCGTGGCCGAGGGCAACCGCGCCGCCGTTGACGTTGACCCGGTCAGGATCGAGTCCGAGTTCGCGGATCACCGCCACCGATTGAGCCGAGAACGCCTCGTTCAGCTCGACCAGTTCGACATCGTCGAGCGACCAACCGATCTTCGTCAGCAGTTTCTGGACGGCCTGGACCGGCGTCATCAGCAGCCACTTCGGCGGCAAGCCACTGACGGCCTGACCGACGATGCGCGCCATCGGCGTGACGCCCAACTCGCGCGCTTTTTCGGCGGCCATGATGACCAGGGCTGACGCCCCGTCATTGACGCCGGGTGAGTTGCCGGCGGTCACGCTGCCTCCGTCGGGCTTGAACGCCGGCCGCAGCCTGGAGAGCGCTTCGGCGCTGGTATCGGGGCGCACGCCCTCGTCATGCTCAAACCGAATCGGGTTGCCTTTGCGTTGGGGTATCTCGACCGGCAGGAGCTCGGCCGCGAACGAGCCGTCGCGAGTGGCCCGGGCCGCCTTGTGGTGGCTGGCCGCTGCGAATGCGTCCTGGTCGTCACGCGACACCCCGTAGCGGTCGACCACGGCCTCGCATGCCAACCCCATGCTCCAGTTTTCCATCGAGCACCAGAGCCCATCGTGAATCATCGAATCGACCATCTCGGCGCTTCCCATCCGTAGCCCGTCGCGGGCGTGCAGCAGCATGTGGGGGCAGCAGCTCATCGATTCCATGCCCCCCGCGACCGCGATGTCGATGTCGCCGGTCGCGATACCTTGCGAGGCGAGCATCACCGACTTCAGGCCGGACCCACAGACCTTGTTGATCGTCAGCGCGGCGACGTGATCCCCCAGACCGCCCTTGAGCGCCGCTTGTCGCGCCGGCGCCTGTCCGGCGCCCGCCGACACCACGTTCCCCATAATGCACTCGTCCACCAGGTTCGGATCGATGCCGGCGCGGGCCACCGCCTCGCGGACCACTTTCGCGCCGAGCTCGGGCGCCGGCAGGCTCTTCAAGGCGCCGAGAAATTTGCCGGTGGGAAGCCGGACGGCGCTGACAATGACAGACTCTCGCATGCTGCGTTCTCCAGAAGTGGTTGTGCCGGCAGGCACGCCGACGGCGTCGCCCGTCCTCAGCGTGGCGTCGGGATCGTGACCTCGATGCGTCGCACCGCGTTGTCGCCGAGCAGCCGGTTGACTCGCGACGTGATCAACCCGGTTGAACGATAGATTTCTTTAGCCCAGTGCCGGTTCTCGGCTCCGACGGCCAAGGTGCCGTCAGACGAGAGCGACACGCTGGTGACGCGGGCCATGGCCCGCCCCACCGCGACTTCCCACGCCAGCGTCACCTTGCCGGTCGAGAGCGGCTGGTCTCGAAGCAACGTCTGCAACGCGGAGGTCACGCACTCGTGGGCGGCGATCATGGTGTCGTGAAATCGATGGTGACGGGCCGACGATCGACCTGTCACCCCAGATTACTGCAGCGCGTCCTAATGTATCATCCGGCCCGTGCGACTGGTTCTGGCGTCCCGATCCCCACGTCGGGCCGACCTGCTGAGGGCGGCCGGATACGAGTTCGAGGTGGCGCCCGCTGACATCGACGAGCGACAGCACGACGGAGAACCGGTGTCAGCCTATGTTGCCCGCTTGGCAGAGGAAAAGGCCGCCATGGTCGGGCGGCGCGTGCCCGGCGCGATCGTGATCGGAGCCGATACTATCGTCGTGATCGACGGGGTCGCCCTCGGCAAGCCGTCTGGTGATGTGGACGCGGGCACCATGCTCCGGCGGTTGTCAGGGCGGCGCCACGACGTGCTGACCGGTGTCGCGCTGCACGCGGTCGGGCGCGGGTGCTGCGAGGTGGCACGGACGCAGGTTGACTTTCGAGTGTTGTCAGTCGCCGAGATCGCCTGGTACGTCGGCAGTGGAGAGCCTGACGGCAAGGCTGGCGCGTATGCCATTCAGGGGCGCGCGTCGCGCTTCGTCACGCGGATCGACGGCTCCTACAGCAATGTCGTGGGGTTGCCAATCGCCGTGGTCGACCGCTTGTTGGGGACGCTCGACGCCAACGGCTCAGCCCGCCGCATCGTTTGACACGGTGGCGGTCATCACAAAGAATCAATTCCAAGACGGTGCGGGCAAAACTCTTCTGTCGGACGGGGGAACTGGCCGGGCTCGATCACGAGATTGCCTAGCAGGCCACCATCGGGCGAAGTACCCAGAACTCGCTGAGACTGGACGCGCCCGTCGTCTCGCAGACCCACGCCGGTATCTCGTACGACACCACATTGACCAGACGAGTCCATGAGCGATATCCTTGAGTCGTCGAAGACCTGTAGTCGACACCAACATTAGGGGTTACCAGCACTTATGCCAGCCAAGACCGTGAAACTGCTCATCACGACCCTGGTCCTGATCACCGCCCTGGGTGGGTTGCTCTGGGGCACCCTGGCCGAGGGTACCGAGTACTACATGCACGTCGACGAGGTGATGGCCGAACCGGAGTCGTGGTACGGCAAGAAGCTGCAGATTCACGGCTTCGTCGTCGAGGGGTCTCGGTTCCGCAAGCCCGAGTCGCTGGACTACGTCTTTCAGGTCGAGAACAACGGCAAGGTCATCAGCGCGGCCTACACCGGCATCGTTCCAGATACGTTTCAAGACGGCTCGGAAGTGGTCATTTCCGGCGAACTCGACCTGCATGGGGGCTTCACCGTGGCTCCAAATGGAGTGATGGCGAAGTGTCCGTCGAAGTACGAAGCGAAGCCCTCCCTGGGCTCCGATCTGGCGGTGTCCAACTAGCGAGTAGCCCCACCACGTCGTACTGGGGGTGGCGGTGGTTGTAAGCCGACTGTGCCGCGTACGCCCCGGACAAGTCGAGGTCGAAGACGATGGCATCTCTGGGCTATTTCACACTGCTGGCGGCTTTTGTCGTCTGTAGCTACGCGGCCGCGCTCTGCGTAGCCGGGGCTCGGCGTCGTGCGCCTCGGTTGGTCGAGAGCGGGGTCGGGGCCTTCTACCTCGTGATGGCGCTGATGTTGCTGGCGTCGGCCGTCATCATCCACGCCTTCATCACTGGCGACTATTCGATCCGATACGTCGACATGGTCTCGGACTCGGCTCAGCCGCTGTTCTATCAGATCACGGCGTACTGGGGTGGCCTGGATGGTTCCATCATGTTCTGGGTGACGCTGCTGTCGATTTTTGGCACCTGCGCCGTGTACACGAACCGAGAACGGCACCGTGAGTTGATTCCGTACGTGGTCGCGGTCATCTCCGTCGTACAGATGTTCTTTCTGTTCGTGATGATCGTGCACAAGAACCCGTTCGCGACCTACCTGACGCAGACGCCGGTCGACGGCCGCGGCCTCAACCCGCTGCTGCAGAACTTCTACATGGCGATTCATCCGCCGTCGCTCTATATCGGCTTCGTAGGGATGACGGTGCCATTCGCGTTCGCCATGGCGGCGCTGATCACGGGCCACGTGGACGACTCTTGGCTGCGCGCGGTACGCCGGTGGACGATGATGGCCTGGCTGTTTCTGTCGCTGGGGCTGACGCTCGGGATGATCTGGGCCTACGAGGAACTGGGTTGGGGCGGCTACTGGGGGTGGGATCCGGTGGAGAACGCCGCGCTGCTGCCGTGGTTCACGGCGACGGCGTTCTTGCACTCGGTCATGGTGCAGGAGCGACGGAGCATGCTCCGTGTCTGGAACATGACGCTGGTGATCCTCACGTTCTTTCTCACGATCTTCGGGACGTTCATGACCCGGTCCGGTATCGTGCAGTCGGTGCACGCGTTCGGGCAGGACACGGCGCTGGCCATCATGTTCACCGTGTTCATGGTGCTGCTGCTCGTCTTCAGCTTCGGTCTCGTGATCTACCGGCTGCCGCTGTTGCGGGCGCGTAACGAGCTGGAATCATGGGTCTCGCGTGAGGCCGCCTTCCTGGTCAACAACTGGGTGTTGCTGTTCTCGGCCGTCTTCGTGCTCTTCGCGACAATGTTCCCCACGTTGAGCGAAGCGGTGACCGGGGCGCGGCTCACCGTGGGGCCGCCGTTCTTCACGAAGTGGATGATGCCGATCGGTCTCATCCTCTTGACGCTGACCGGCATCGGTCCCCTCCTGGCGTGGCGCCGGTCGAGCACCTCGAATCTGGTGTATCAGTTCACGTGGCCGGTGTCGGTGGCGGTCGCGACCGGGGCGGGGCTCTATGCGTTGGGGTTTCGAGTCTGGGTGTCGGGGGTCTGTTTCGCGCTGTGCGGGTTCGTGGTGGGCACGATCGGGCAGGAGTTTATTCGAGGCGCGATGGTACGGCGGGAGGCGACCGGTACGGATCTGTTCACCGCCCTCGTGGGGCTGGTGGCGCGGTCGCGCCGACGATACGGCGGGATGATCGTGCATGTGGGCATCGTGCTGATGTTTCTGGGGTTCGCCGGCTCCGGCTACAAGCTCGACTCGCAGGTGCTGCTGCGACCAGGCGATACACACGAGATCGGCCACTACAGCATCCAGTACGACCGACTCAGCACGAACACCGACGACCGGAAACAGATGATCACGGCTCATATGACCGTGTTCGAGGACGGTGTCAACGTCGGAGGCCTGACGCCGGCGCGCTGGTACTTCTTCAAGCACGAGAGTGAGCCGACGACAGAGGTGGGGATCCGGCATACGGTGTCCGAGGATCTGTATGTCGTGCTGGCCGGGTATGAGGTTGGCGATCAGGCCGGGAGCTTTCAGGTCACGGTCAATCCGCTGGTGAATTGGATCTGGTTCGGCTTCACCGTGTTGGCGCTGGGTACCGGTCTGGCCCTGCTGCCTGAGAGTGCGTTCGCGTATGCCGCGGCGACGGTACCAGCCGGGACCGCGACGGCCTCGACGGCGCTGCTCGCAGCCGCCCTGACGCTGTCGAGCCCAACCTCAGTCGCCGCCCAGCCGCTCGGACTCCAGGGCGCGCAACAGGAGGTGAATATCCCGGCCAGCGCGCTCGAGATTGATCTACGTCGGTCGCTCGTGTGTATGTGCGGCAGCCCGGGCTGTGGCAAGAAGATTCTCGCTGAATGCACGTGTGTCGAGGCGGCGGCCACCCGCGCGGAACTCAAGGGGCTGGTGGCCGAGGGCCTGACCCGTGACGAGGTGCTGCGGTTCTACGTTGACAAGCATGGAAGCCAGGAAGCGCTCGCCATGCCGCTCGACGAGGGGTTCAACCGCCTGGCGTGGTTGTTTCCCTATTTGCTCGCCGCCGCGGCCGCGGTGGCCCTGGGCGGAGCGCTCGTTCGCTGGACACGTCATGGGCGAGAGCCGCAGCTCACGACTGGGAACGCGCAGGCCGACGCCGAATTCGAGGCGCGTCTGGATGATGAGCTCCGGAACCTCGACTAGCAAGATGTCGGCCGCATTCGGCCGCCGACGCATCCTGCCGCATCGCGTTGCTCGTCGCCCGAGCACGACCTGTCTGCGCGCGTCTCGCGCCTTGCGAGCCGGGTAGCCGCCCGCGGTGCTTGACCGTACTCATGACTCCCGCCACTGTCTCCTCGTTTCGCCCCTGGCATCTGTTCGTGCTCGCCGCCCTGGCGGCGTCGACCGTGGTCATCCTGGTGGCGCGACCGTCTGATCCGGTCGTGGCGGTGCTGTTGACACTGGCCATTGGCGCTGGCGGATTCGTCGGATTGATGACCTACCGGACCATCAAGCCGCTGACCCAACGGGACTTCGTGGAAGCGACGACGATGGCCGGTTCGCGCACGCGGGCCGCGGTTGAGCGGGAGAAGACGCTCGTGCTGCGATCGCTCAAGGAACTCGAATTCGACCGCGCCATGGGGAAGGTGTCCAGTCACGATTTCGACGAGATGGGGGGCCGGCTTCGCGCCCGTGCGATCAGCCTCATGAAGCAGTTGGATGTCCAGGAGGTGGATTTTCTGCCCCTCATCAAGCGGGAACTACGGGGTCGTCTGGAAGCCGCGGGGGAGGACCCGGAGGCCGCCGCCGTGGCGTCCTCCGCGCCGCGGTCGTCTGGGGACCTCGTCTGTGAAAGCTGCGAGACGTCGAATGACCGTGACGCTCGCTTTTGCAAAGGGTGTGGGAAGCCGCTGTGAGATACGCCTCGCTCGCGCGCGTGATCCTGAGCACGGCTCTGTGCGGTCTGGCCGCCACGGTCTCCGCCCAGCCGAATCCGATCCAGATGTCCGGCATTCCCCGGCCGGACGCCAACCTGGCAGACGAAGCGATCACGGTGCGGGTCATCCGCGGATCGTTTGCCAACAACGTCACGGGGCACCCGGTCGAGCTTCTGGCCGGGGACGACGTGTCCACGACCATGACCGATGGTGAGGGGCGGGCCACGTTTACCAGTCCGAGCCCTGGCGTGGACGTGACCGTTGCGACGACACTCGATGGCGCGCGGCTGGTGTCGCAACCGTTCGCCGCCCCCGGCCTGGGCGGGGTGGCGGTGTTGCTGGTTGGCGCCGCGGGCGGTGGAGACGTGGGGGATGCCACCGCCGACGCACTGCCGGAGGTGCCGGCTCGGCCCGGACGGGTCGCGTTCGCGCAGGATTCACGGATTCTGATCGAGCTGGGCGAGGAAAACGTCGAGGTCTACTACTGGCTGGACGTGCTCAATGTGGAGGACTCGCCGGTTGAGCCCGAGACGCCGTTCGAATTCTTCCTTCCGACTGGTGCCCAGGGGGCCACCATTCTGCAGGGATCGAGTCCCCGAACCCTCATAGACGGCCCGCGGGTCTGGGTATCCGGCGGGTTTGCCCCGGGCGTGACCCCGGTGCTCGTGGCTTATATCCTGCCCTACTCCGGTGGCACGCTGGCGCTGTCGCAGTCGTTCCCGGCTGATTTTGCGCAATTGCTCGTATTCACGGAAAAGTGGGGCGCGATCGATGTGGCGTCGACCCTGATTGACCGACGTGGGGAGATGGGGGCGGATGAGACCGGCGGGGCGCCGATGCTGTGGGGATCCGGCGGCACGGTGCCGGCGGGTCGTCTGGTGACATTGGAGGTCACCGGATTGCCCCACCACAACGGGTGGCCGCGAATCATCGCCTTGTCGCTGGCCGGGCTCATCGTTGGGGTGAGCGTCTGGACCTCGAAGGGCATCGGTGGGCACGACCCGGCATCCCGGCGGGTCGACACGCTGCAGGGTCGTCGGGAGCACTTGTTCACAGAGCTGGTCAAGGTGGAACGACAGCAGCGTCTTGGCAAGATCGGGAAGACGCGGTACGGCACGCGCCGGGCCGAGTTGACCGAGCAGTTGCAGTCCGTGTTGCGTGACCTCGATGAAGGGTTGTCGCCCGACACCGCGGTGTCCGCCCCTTCCACGCCGGCGGTGATGACCTAACTGACCTCTGCCGTGCCTCCCCTCCAGATCACTGACTTCACGCAAGTCACCCTCTCCGGCGTCTCTCGACACTACGGTCGTCGACGAGCGCTGTCTCGTGTGAACCTGGTCCTGTCAGCGGGTGAGATCATCGGGGTGCTGGGGCCGAACGGCGCCGGGAAGTCGACGTTGCTCGGGGTGCTCTCAACCCTCGCGGAGCCTTCCAATGGAGACGTGCGTTACGGCGATCTCACCGCGTCGGCGGGTGGCGCCCCGTTGCGCGCCCAGGTCGGGTTCCTTTCCCACGAGTTGCAGCTGTACCCGGAGCTCACCGCACGCGAAAATCTGGAGTTCTTTGCCGGGCTCTATGGGCTGGATCGCCCCGCCGAGCGAGCCCATGAGGCGCTGGCCAGGGCCAGTCTGTCCGAGCGAGCCGACGACCTCGTCGAGGGCTTCTCTCGTGGTATGCGACAACGGCTGGCGCTCGAGCGCACGCTGCTCCACGCGCCGCGGCTCGTGCTCTTCGACGAGCCATTTACGGGCCTTGATGAAGCGTCGTGCGGGACCCTCGTCACTCGGTTACAGCAGTTGCGGACCGCAGGCCGTATTGTTGTCTTGGCCACCCACGACCTGGACGTCGTCAGCCAGTTGCTCGATCGCGCGGTGTTGCTGCGGATGGGCCGGCTCAGTGAACTCGGGTCCAAGGGCTCGCTCCGAGAGCGATACCGGGCTGCGCTGGCGGAAGCGCCGCGGGGGCGGCGGCCGGTGCCATCCGGTCCGTCCGGGTCCGGGCCCGGGGAGTCTCCGGCATGAGGCGATTTCTCCAGGTGACGTGGCTGGTGGTCCGCAAGGACCTCCGCGTCGAGTCCCGGAACAAGGAGATGTTGCTCACGACGTTGTTCTTTGCCGTGTCCTGCGTCCTGGTGTTTTCGTTCGGCTTCGTCCGGGGCGGGGAAGCGATCGAAGGCTCGGCCTCGGGGGTCCTGTGGATCACGATCGCCTTCTCGGGGACGCTCGCGCTGGGGCGCGCATTCGAACGGGAACGTCATCATGACGCGCTTCGCGGGCTCCTGATGGCGCCGGTGGATCGCCCGGCCATCTATGTCGGCAAGCTGGTTGGCGTCTTGCTGTTGCTGGCCGTGGTCGAGGCTCTGGTGGTCGTGATGGTCGCGTTCCTATTTCAAGCCCCGCTCTTTCGGCATGGCTGGTGGCTGCTCACGCTGTTGAGTTTGGGCACCATCGGGTTCGCCAGCGTCGGGACACTGTTTTCCGCCATGCTGCTCCGGACGCGGAGTCGGGCCGTGTTGTTGCCGGTGTTGCTGTATCCGGTCACGATCCCGGTGCTCATCATGGGCGTGAGCGGTACGTTCGCGCTGGTGCAGCCGGAGCCCGACTTGGTCCTGGCGCGGGTGTGGGTGAGCTTGCTCTTCTTTTTCGACATCGTGTTCGTGACCTTGGCGTTATGGACATTCGAGCCCGTCATGACAGAATGATGGCCGGTTGGGACGGGTCCTAACCTCAAGGACCCTCTATGAACAGGCGTCTGTTTCCCTGGTTGATTGGTCTGTCGCTGGTCTTCTTTGTGGTGGCGCCGATCCTCATCGTCCGCGCCCCGCTCGAACAGGAGATGGGCCTCATCCAGAAGATTTTCTATTTTCACTTCTCAGCCTGGATGGCGATGTACCTGGGCATCTGTATCCTTGGCATTTCCAGCGCGCTGTTCTTGTTCCGACGGAAGCCCGCCGCCGATCGTCTGGCCGTGTCAGCGGCCGAGGCGGCCATCGTCTTCGGACTGATGGGACTGATCACGGGGCCAATCTGGGCCGTGAAGTCGTGGGGCGTGTGGTGGAACTGGGACGCGAGAACCACTATCGCTCTCATCCTCGAGTTGATTCTGGTCGCCTATCTGATCCTGCGCACGTACGGTGGGCCTGGATCGGACCGGCTGGCCGCGGGTCTTGGCATGTTCGCGATGGCGAACCTGCCGTTTCTGTATGTCTCGACCAACATCTGGCGCACGATTCATCCGCCAACATCGGTCGTGCCGACGTTGCCGGTGGATTTCGGTATTCCGCTCTGGTGGTCGTTTGCCGGTTTCATCGTGCTCTGTCTGGCCTTGCTCACGGCCCGAGTACGACTGGAAGAGCAGCGTGCGACGCTGGATCGGTTGTATCTCGCATTGGAGGACGAATAGTGCATCTGGATGACCTGACCGGTGTCTCGCGGGAGGAGGCACGCCGCTGGCGCCGCGTGGCGTTGGTGCTGATCCTCATCGCGGGTCTGGGCGGGCCGGGCCAGACCGTCGATGCCGCGCAGCCAGCGGAGCAGTCGGTCCCAGACGGATTCGTGCCGATGGACGACGTGCCGGCCGAGGAACAGTTGCCGGCGGCGCCGTTGTTGGCGGCGGCCTACATCGTGGTGTGGGTGCTGGCTATCGGGTATCTCTGGACCATCTGGCGCCGGCTTGGCAGCGTCGAGAAGGAACTCGCCGAGGCGTTGCGACGAGTCGGGGAGACCGACGGAGCCTGACGACCGGGCCGACGCCTCTGCGATTCACTCATGCCAGCCGGACATTTCGTTTACGTTCCTGCCATCTTGCTCTTCGGGCTGGTCGCCGGGTGGATTCTCGGGTCGCGCGCGGCGGCGGATGCCTACGCGGCCGAGCTGCGTCGTCGAGAAGAACGCGCCGCCCGAAAAAAGGCCAGCGGCTCCGCACTCCCTCCCGCCGGCTCGTAGCCGGTTCTCGATTCTCGCGACGACGTCTGAGGACCCGATTATTCAGCCGGTTCGACGACCACGGTGACGTCGATCGTGGCGGTCAACACCGTGTCATCGGCCACGGCTCGGAGAACGTAGGTCCCAGGCGCACTAAAGCTGGCGGTCGTGGTGGCCCGTCCGTTTTCCAGTGGTGGCATCGTCGGGGCGAATTGGACCGAGCCAGGACCCCGGTGGTGGAGCCAGGTGACGGCGAGGCCAGTGGCGACCGCCGCTCGAGGATTCAGCACGTTCTGCTGGTCTGGGCCAGGGCGGCCGCGTCGGGTCCCTCGTCGCGAGGCCGATTCCGGATTGGGGCCGGGAATACCGTCGTCGCCAGCGACCACGACCAAGGTCACGCTGTCGCCGACTGAGACCGTGTGGGTGTTGGGGCCGTCGATCCCGATGCTCGGCCCGTGGTTGTCGACATAGGCTCCGCTGATACCCATCCCGCGGTTCGCCTTGATGACCGCTTCGTCGACCTCCCACACCGGCCACAGCGAACCCGTCGCCGTGTCAGTACGTCCCGCGTGCGTCACCGTCCACACGAGATCCTGATCGTCGAAGTCTGCGGGGACTCGCACCTTGAACACGTAGTTCTGTCGCCGGGTATAGAAGTGCGACGGCTGCCCTTGGTCCGCCGCGCCCGGTGAGAAGTTGTTGTTCGGACCGACGGGGACGTGAGGGCGTTCCCGATTGTTGCGATTCAGGTACCCGAACATGAGGTTGAACGACCCGTCAGGGTTCTTCTCCCAACCCTCGAACACCGGCTGCACGTTCTGCCCGCTGTTGAACTTCGTTTGCGCCTCGCCAGGTTGGGC
>JAPYUM010000014.1 GCA_029940535.1 Vicinamibacterales bacterium | reverse complement strand
CGGCGCAGTGGCCCATTCCGGGGGCCATGAACAACCGGAACCCATCGCGGACCATCGCCTCGTCGCCCACGGCCTCGACCACGCGATTGTAGTACTGGGTGGCGTTGGCCGGCGAGATCTGCGCGTCAGCCCACCCGTGATAGGCCAGCAATTTTCCGCCTCGGTCAAGGAACGGCCTCAGATTCGGGTCGAGCGCGTTCAACGTGTCGTTGTCGGTCTCCTCGGCCGCCACGATGTCGGTGTCGAAGTCGAACTGGTCGATGGTCCAGTCGAGGTCGCCGTTGATCAGATAGCGATACTGGTCGATGCCGGTGGCGCGGGCCGAGCGCGTCCAGCCCATGTCGGTCCAATTCGGCTCGCTGCCCGGCAACACGCCGGTTATGAGCCGACCGGTCTTCGGATTCGCAGGAGACGAATACATCATCTCGGCCGTCGCTACCTGAGCCGCCGTCAAACAGTCATCGCCAGCCCCGCCCGAGCACTCCAGCACGCCCGGATCGAAGTCGCATCGTTCAGGGTCGCCCACCACGCGGTCTTCGACGCCATCGACGGCGTCACAGGCGGCCAGCACCGCCTCGTGAAGCAACTGCACTTTCGCCTCCGGCAGCCGAGCATCTTCATGCTGTTCGAGATGTTTGGCGACCCGGAGCGACCCGGCCGCGCGTCCCATCCAGTCGTTGCCGGGGGCGCCGGCGATGATGCCGTCAAAATCCCCTGGAAACCGCTGGGCCTCTTTCATCGCCTGGCGCCCGCCGGCCGAGCAACCGAACCAGTACGAGTGCTCGGGACCGCCACCGTAGAAGGCAGCGATGACATCCTTCGCGGTCACCGTCATCTCGTGCACCGAGCGCCAGCCAAAGTCGACCACCTTCTCGGGGTGCTCGTACCCGAACTCGGCGCTGCCGCCGACGTGTCCCGTATCCGTCGACGCGGTGGCGTACCCCCGCTCCAGACCGGACGCCATCGACCGGCCGCCACCCTGACGCAGGCTTCCGGTGAACGCGCCGTTGCCGACCGCTTGCAACTTGCCGTTCCAGCCCTCGGCCGGCAGCCACACTTCCATCTTGATGTCAGAGTCCGTGGACGGGGTCAGCGTGGCCGCCACTCGACAGAACGCCGGCAATGCGCCGTACTGCCGGGCCTGTCCCTCGGACAGCGACCGACCGACGGGCATCGGTGGCTCGAAGGTCCCGGCGGCGACGGCTTCGGAGGCGGTAATCGTTACGTTGGGCAGCGACAACGAGGCCAACGTGTCGCACGACACTGCCGGGCTGCCGGCGGCAGCCGCTCCAACGTCGGCTTCAGGCATGGGGATCGTCGACGCGGTGTTGCAGGCGGCGACCACGGCAAGCGCCGCCGCGGCGCTGAATGAAAGGGCAGTCGTTCGCAGATGTGTCATCTGTAAGTCCTCTGAGATCGTCCAGTGTCCTGTAACCTTACAGGCACTAGTTCTGGCCACCCGCGGCGGTTTCCATCTTCTCCAGCGCCCGGGCACCGGACATGATGCCGTCCATGCCGACGTTGCCCTCGTGGCAGGCGTACTCGAAGACCGGGTCGGGCGACTGTTTCAATGGCACCATCGCGCTCCACGATGCGTCCCAGGTCTTCGGATCGGTGACCGTCACTTCGTACTGCAGCGAATCCTCGGCCACGCGTGTGAGCCGCTCGACCAAATGGAGTCCGTCACTGGTCCCCATGAACGCACCGGTCGTTGAATAGTTGGTCGTATCGATGACCAAGGTGTCGCCCTCGAAATGTCCGCGCGAATCGCCGTGCATCTGCCGGATACCGTCATTCACATGCGGCCCCGCGTCCAGCGGAATCACACGCGAACCGCCCATTTCCATGTAGAGCACGACGTGATCGGCACTTTGAAACACCTGGGTGTAGCTGTTGTAACCAGCCCCCAGTCGAGGCACGCCCCAACTGATGCATCGTTCGCCGAGACTCCGGTCCTCTGGCCCCCGCGCGTGTCGCTGTCGAGCCGCCGCCCGAGTGGCCAGCACCGCGTCGGCCGAGGCGGTGCGACCGGGCAGCCGGCCGTTCGGCGGGTCAGTCACCAGCGAGGTTCGTGCGTTCCAGTCGCGGTCCACCATCCAAAATTGGTTGTAGTTACCGGTGGCGGTGTCTCGCGACGAGAACGTCTGTGCCTCCTCCAGGACCGCGGAAAACACACTGTCGCCGAAGGCGGCATCGCCTGACTCGCTGTTGAACAGCTCGCCGGCGCGCGCCTGCAGTGCCGCCAGTTCTTCCGGGGTCAGCGTCGCCCGATCACCCAGCACCTCCGGTCGCTCCAGCGGCGTGACATTGTTGTTCGCCCACACCCCTTGCAAGTCGGGATGCCCATCCGGCGTGCGTGGCGCGGTCCAGGTCTGTCCAGCGGCGGGCTGAGCCGTCGCGCCACCGAGAGCCAACACCAGCAGCGCCATACAGACCGGAATGCAGGATCGTCTACTCACGGCACCCTCCTCAGAGTGGGAACGGCCTCGATACTTTGCGGGGAAGGATACCACCTGGTCGACCCAACTGCCCACCGTCCGCGGCTTATAATCGATGATGGTGGCAGACCCTCAAGCGCTCCCGGCGCGAGTTGGACGGTACGAGATCGAGCGCTTCCTGGGCCAGGGCGGCATGGGCCGCCTGTATCTGGCCAAGGACCCCATGCTCGGGCGCCCGCTCGCCATCAAACTGATTCGCGACGAGCTTGCGGACGGCGATGTCCGCGCGCGGTTCATGCAGGAGGCGCGCGCGGCCGGCAGTCTCAAGCACCCCAACATCGTCACCGTGTTCGATGTCGGCGAGCACGAGGGCCACCCGTTCATCGCCATGGAGTTCGTGGCCGGCGAAACGCTCGGCGCGGTGATCGAACGCGCGGAGCCGATGGCGCTCGGGACCAAGCTGCACCTGACGGAGCAGCTCTGCCGCGGCCTCGCGCATGCCCACCGGGCCGGCCTGGTTCACCGCGACATCAAGCCGGCAAATTTGATGGTCGACGACCAGGGCGCACTCCACATCCTCGACTTCGGTATTGCACGCATCGACGGTTCCGGGTTGACAGCGACGGGGGTGGCAATCGGCACGCTCAACTACATGTCACCGGAGCAGGTGGGCGGCCAGGACGTCGACCACCGCAGCGATGTCTTTGCCGTTGGCGCGGTGTTCCACGAACTGCTGGCCTACCGGAAGGCCTTTCCGGGCACCATCCAAGATGGGCTGATGTATCGCATCGTGCACGGCGAGCCGGCTTCGCTGGGGGAGGCCTGCCCCGATCTCGACCCCGCCATCACGGAGATGGCGACCCGGGCGATGCGGACAAGCGCCGACGAACGCTACCAGGACCTCGACGAGATGGCCAATGCCCTGGTGGACATCCGCCAGCGAGTCGATCCGTCCGGGTCTCTTGACACCACCCCGGCGGGCGAGCCGCAAACCGTGCTCTCGCCGACGTCTGGCGCCGAACGCCGGACATCGCCGACACCAGCGTCGTCATCGTCGGGCGGAACCGGTGCTGGGCAAGCGCGCCCTCTGCCACTCGTGTCGCCACCCGGGAAACACGATTCTCCGGACAGTACGGCCACCAGCCCGGCCGGCGGGGCCACCGGAAGGGAACCAGCCCGACGCTGGTGGGTGTGGGCCGCCGGCGCCACGGCCGCCATCGCCGCCGTCGCCATCTTCGTGTCGGTGATCCCCGGTCGTTCGACGCCGGACGCCCCCGCTCCGACGCAGACAGCATCTGTCCCCTCCGGCATCATCCAGGCGACCGACCCGGCGCCGGAGACCACGCCGGTCACAACCGATCCACCGGCCGTCTCCTCCCTCCCAGCCAACGAGGTGCAGGGGCGGGACCAGAGCAACGACGAGGAGCGCTCTTCCCAACCGCCGTCTGCGCCGCAGTCCACCGCTACCCTCGGCGAGCCAGGCCCCACCGCCGACACCACCGGAGCCGCCAACAACGCGGCGGCCGCAGCGCGGCTCGAGACAGCCCGCCAGGAAGCGAGGGACGCGTATAGCCGTGGCGATCGGGAGGCGGCGTTGGATGCGGCCGCGGCGGTCGTCCAACTCGTGCCAGACGATGCACCCGCGCAACGCCTGCTCGAACAGCTCTACGGCGACGCGCTGCAAACGTCGGAGGCGACACGCCTGGCCGCGGCCGGGGCGGCAGACTCACTGTTCTACCAGGAAGCGTCGCGGTCGTCATCCCGCGCCATCGAGCTCCGCGGCGCCGGTCAGCTTGCGGCGGCAACCCGCCAACTGTGGGATGCGGACAACGACTTTCGGCGGGCGAGAGCGGACCTCGACGACGCGGCCCCAGGAGCCCCAGCGGCGGCCCCGCTCGTCGACAATCCAATCGCCGATGTGCCGGATCCGCCCGCGTCCGTGGCCCAGACCGCACCGCCTGAACGTGTGGACACGGCGGCCGCCCAGAACGCCGCCGCCGCGATCGCGCGGGCGCTTGGTCGATACCGAGCGGCGTATCAGACACTCGACACTGACGCCCTTCGGGCTGTCTATCCGGACGTGCCTGGAGATACCATCGAGGCGTTCCAGGCCTACTCGAGCTACGAGGTGGAGCTGACCGGGCAACCGCCGGTGATCAACGGCGACACGGCGACCGTCGAGACGCGTTTGTCTTTTTCGATACGCATGAAAGCCGGAGGAACCGCGGAAGCCGCCGGCCCCGCCACATTCCAGCTTCGCAAACGGGGAACCGACTGGAAAATCGCGCAGATCGATATGACGCGAATGGAGCGCTAGCCGGCTACTTCGTCCAATCGAGTCCGAGCGACCAGGTCGCGTGGTCGACCAGCCCGGCGTCAGTCAGCGGCATCAGGACACTCCCCGACACCAGCCAGGTTCCGACCACCCGCCACTTCAGCCCAACTCCCGCCATCCGCAGGTTCAGATTGCCGGCTTCCCGGTTCAGCTGGTTGGCCGGATCGCCGGTCTGGTTCGGGGCGGGCCCCAACCGCAGACGCCCGATGTTGGTGATGGTTCTGGCCACGATATCGAACGACGCAGACACATCGTTCGTGACCACCGTGTCGACACCAGCCACGTAGTTCCATTCATCGTCGATCGCGATCGTGTTGTTCGCCCTCGCGCCTACAAAGGTGTAGCCGGCGTTGAAGTGGGGTGCCACCCGACCGAGGGTACTCGACGCCACGAACATCACCTTCGCCGCCCCGGCCCCCGTCCCCAGCATCTCCTCCGCGTCACCCGTCGGCATCCGCACGTCGACCATCACCGAGGCCCCTCCACCCGGACGCTTGACGAAGTTGTACTTCGTGCGCACCGAGACGTCGCCGACCCCGGAGGCCGTATCCGAGCGTGCCTGAACCGGCAGGCTGACCCGCTGACCCATCGGCAGCGGTCCGGCCGCCGTCTGCACCAGCGTCGGGGTGATAGACGCATCGAAGCCCACGCGAATGATCGGCACCATGGTGCCGACATCCAGCCGGTCCGTCAGCCCGTAGCTCATGAAGAAAACCATCATGTCCGTGCTGAGATCGATGGCCAACCGCGCGTCGACCACGTCACCGGGGTTCGGCTGACCCTCCGCCCGAAATCGCACGTCGCCGTTGCTCAGATTCAACCCTTCGAACGTGTCGTAGGTGGCGCGTTGAAACGTGACACCCACGTTAAATGTGTCCTGCCCCATCGTCATCGCGCGCTCCGCGAACGACGGTCCGAAGCTGTCGCTGTTGCGCGCGAATGTCTGATTCGTCGGGTTGAAGGTGAACGTGAACCCCCCCGCGGACGACCCGCCGGGGTAGGTCGAGAGCTGACTGACCATCGCGGAGTTGAAGTCGTTGGCGGCGTCACCCCCGATGAGCGACGGCAACAGCCCGATCAACTGCGGCTCCGCCTGGGCCATGGCCTGAGCCGGCGCCAGAAGCGCGAACACCAGCGCGACGCCGGCACTCAGGAGCCGCGCCGCGCAGCACACCGAGCGTCGCGCGCCGACGGGCGTATCGAACGTGTGGGTGTCAGTCATGGGAAGCCGCCAAGCCAGGTCGCCACGGGAGGCACCGCGGACGGTGCGTTATCATACCGCCATGCAGGAAGTCGTGGCCGCGTGGCTCTCCGGGAGCCCGGCCCAGGAGGCGGCCGTATATCTGCTCGGCAACGTCCCCGGATTGCCCCCGATCGCGCAGTCGCTGCACATTCTCGGCATCGCCGTGGTCATGAGTTCAACCGTCATGGTGCATCTCCGGTTGCTCGGACTCGCGGCGCCAAGCCAGAACGTCAGCGAGATGATCGCCCGTCTCATGCCGTGGACCTGGTGGGCGCTGCTCACCAACGCCATCACCGGTCTGCTCTTCGTGGTGGCGCGCCCGAATCGGTATTTTTTCAACCCGGTGTTCGGTTGGAAATTTATGTGTCTGGTGCCGGCGGTCACCATCGCCCTCATCATCTACCGGATGAGCAAGCGTGAGCCCGGCTACTGGGAACAGACGGCCGCCCGTCTGCTCTCGGCCCGCGTGATGGCCGCAGTGTCCCTTGTGCTCTGGGTCGGTGTCGTGCTCGGCGGACGCTGGATTGCCTACACCGACTATCTCTATTTCCTCTATGAATGACGAAACCTCCGTCCCGTTCCCCGAATTCTGGAACTGGGTGCAGGCGCTCCCGCTCTCCGAATACATCGGGTTTACCTGGTGGTTTCCGTTCCTGGAATCACTGCACGTGCTGGGGGTCGGCCTCGTCGTGGGCTCCATCCTGATGGTGGATCTACGACTGCTCGGCAAGACCGCGCTCACCGTCCCCGCGAGCCGGATGACCCGCGAGATGATCCGCTGGACGTGGGGCGCGTTCGTCCTCGCGGTCATCACGGGCACCGGGATGTTCATGACGCGGGCGGGCGCCTACATCGAGAACCCGGCGTTTCAGATCAAGCTCCTGCTGCTCATGCTGGCGGGCGTCAACATGGCGTGGTTCCAGTTCCGTACGCTGCGCGGCGTCGACCAATGGGACACCTCGGCAACGCCTCCACCGGCCGCCCGGGTGGCCGGTGCCGCGTCACTGCTCCTCTGGATCGGCGTCATCTTCGCCGGCCGCTGGGTGGGTCACATCATCTGACATCGCGATCGCGTCCTCACCACGCTTCAGCCCCACTATCGTCACCATTCGATGACTGAAGCACAAACGTCCCTCTAGGTCGTCGAAGATCGGCGTCCCGCTGATCTGACGGCGTGCATCGTCCCGGATCAATCGCCGAATTTTCTCGCCGGTGTCGGAAGCCGTCTCGGTCGTGCGCAACCATCGCTCCACATCCTGCGTGCGTTCTTCGAGCCTGAGTCCGGCGATCTCCAGTTCCGCATCGCGATACAAGGACACGAGTTGACCAAGGGACAACGCGGAAACATGCGACGGGTCACGGAGTCGCTCCCAGCGGTTGTAGTAGTCGGCACCGACCGCCTGCTCGCTGGCGATCATGTCCTCGACCGCGACTTTCCCGCCGTCGCAGCAGACGCGGACCATTTCGGCCAGGACCCTGGCCGGGGATTCGAAATGATGAAACGCGAGTCGACAGACGACGATGTCGAATGACCCGTCGGGCCACGGGAGGGCTTTGGCATCGGCCGACTGAAACGACACATTCGTCACACCCCGGTCGGCCTGGTTCCTCCGGGCGACCGCCAGCGGGGCGTCGGTCAGATCGACCCCGACCACTTCGCGGGCCACCGTGGCAAAGGCGAGTGCCACATAGCCGGGTCCGGTCGCTACCTCCAACACGCGATCATCGGACGTTGGGCCGAGCGATTCGACGAGTCGTCCCGACCAGTCGCTGTCGACAATCGTCGGATTACTGGCATAGGCATCGGCTTGCTTCGTAAACTCCTGCCGAATGAGCGCGTCGTGAGTGTCCATGACTCCTCCACCCGGACCGCGGGTCCTCAGTCCACACGAAAAAGGGCCGGTCCCACCCCGGGACCGGCCCTCCGAACTTCGACTGCGGGACGCGTTACGCGTTCAACAGCGGATCCAGCGGAAGCCGCCCAGTGCTGTGCCCGAGCTGGTCCAACGGTACGCCCATCTTGTCCAGCAGACTCAGGTGCAGGTTCGCCAGCGGCGTATCCTCCGGATACCTGGTATGGCGGCCACCGGTACCCGCGCCCCCGCCGGCGAGCAGAATCGGGAGATTCTGGGACGCGTGGGTGTTGCTGTCGCCCATCCCGGCGCCGTAGACGATCATCGAATGATCAAGCAGGGAACCGTCACCGTCTGGTGTGGTTCTGAGACGCTCGATGAACTCGGCGAAGAGCTGTACGTGGTACTGGTTGATCTTGGTGAGCTTGGCCAGCTTCTCCGGGTCCTTCTGGTGGTGCGAGATCGGGTGGTGCGCATCCGGCACGCCAATCTCGGCGTAGGTCCGTCCCGTGATCTCGCGACCCAGCATGAACGTGGTCACGCGCGTGAGATCGGTCTCGTAGGCCACCGCCATCAGGTCGAACATGAGCCTCGCGTGCTCAGCCATGGTGCCGGGAATGCCGGCCGGCTGCGCGACGACCGGCAGCTCACGGTCGCTCTGCGCTTCAGCCATCTGAATCCGGCGCTCGATGTCCCGTACGGCGTCGAGATACTGACCCAGCTTGGCCTGGTCGCTTCCCCCGAGCTGTCGTGACAGTTCGGCGGCACGCTCGGTGACCGAGTCCAGCAAGCTCGCATCCTTCGACAGCCGCGCCTGTCGGATGGCCGGGTCGGTGCTCCCGGTATCGCCGAACAGCAACTCGAACACCGCGCGCGGATTGTTCTCCATCGGCAGCGGCGTCGACTCGTTCGCCCAGGCGATGGTGTTCGTGTACGCACAACTAAATCCATCGTCGCAGGACCCGGCAAAATCGCGACCATCGAGCGCCAGCTCGAGCGTGGCGAGCTGCGTTTCGCCACCATGCACGCGCCCCGCGATCTGGTCCATCGACACCCCGCCCAGCAGGTCGGACCCGTCGTCCGGTTTGGACGGCACGCCGGTCAGGAACCGGGTGGAGGCACGGGCGTGTGGCCCCTCGCTCTCCACGCCGTGCATACCGGACAACACATGGATGTCATCACGATACGGTTGGAGCGGCTGCAGAATCGTCGGGAAGTCGAACCCGATCCCCTCGGTCGTCGGGGTCCAGTGGTCCATCATCATTCCGTTCGGGGCATACACAATCCCCAGCCGACGCGTCGGGTTGGCCGCCGTGTTGCGGACCGCCGCGAACGCGGGAACCATGCCGTCCAGCAGGGGGAGCGCCAACGACGCCCCCAGCCCGCGGAGTATGGTGCGACGAGGAATTGCCTTCTTGGTAATGATCATGACTCTGCCTTCCGCATCCGGAACGGTGCACTCTGCACGATACCCACAATGATAGCCGACCAGCGGTAGTCGTCGACGGCAGCCGCGCGCGTGATGGCCCGCACCGTCGGTCGATCGAAGTACTCTGGCCCCCGACCGAGCGAATAGGCCAACAACTTCTCGGTCAACGTGCCGACGAACTGGTCGCGCCGTTCCAGCAGGAGCGACCGCAGCCCCATCGGCCCCTCGAACGCCGTGCCGTCGGGAAGCTGTCCGGACGAGTCAATCGGTAGATCCGCCTCGCCGGTCGTACGCCACCGACCGATGGCGTCGTAATTCTCCAGGGCCAGGCCCAGCGGATCCATCGGCGCATGACACACCGAACAGGCGGGACTCTCACGATGCCGCGCCAATCGGTCGCGCACCGTGGCCGCCTGGCCGTCCTCGCCCCGCTCCGGCAAGTCCGGGACGTTGGCCGGCGGCGGCGGCGGCGGGGTACCCAGCACGTTCGTCAGCATCCACTTGCCGCGCAGGACCGGCGACGTACGATTCGGATAGGAGGTCACCGTCAGCAGACTGCCGTGGCCAAAGATCCCGCCCCGGTGTTCGGCCGTCTCGGCGTCGAGCGCCACCCGCCGGAAGTGGCTGCCGTAGACGTTGGGAATGCCGTAGTGGGTGGCGAGCCGCTCGTTGACGAACGTGTAGTCAGCCCCCAGCAGGTCCAACACGCTCCGGTCGTCCCGGATCAGGCTCTCGACGAACAGTTCCGTCTCCCGCTGGAACGCATCACGTAAGTTCTCGTCGAACTCCGGGAACGCGATCGCGTCCGGCACGGCGGCCCGCAGGTTTCGCAGATACAACCACTGACCTGCGAAGTTGCGAACCAACTCTGTCGCGCGTGGGTCGGCCAGCATCCGTCGCGTCTGCTGCTCCAGCGCCTCGGGCTCGTTGAGGCGTCCGGCCTCGGCCAGGGTCAGCAACTCCTCGTCCGGACCACTGGACCAGAGGAAGAACGACAACCGCGAGGCCATGTCGAGGTCGCTCAACGCATAGGCGGTCGCCGGCTCGGCATCCGTCGGGTCACGGACCACGCGGAACAGGAAATCCGGCGCAATCAGCAGACGCTCGAGCGCCAGCTGAATGCCGGCGTCAAAGCTGCCGTCATCGCGGCCGGCGCGATAGAAGTCCATGAGGACATCCACGTCGCCGCCCTCGACCGGGCGACGATAGGCACGGCGCGCCAGCGACCCAAGAATGGTGCGGGCGCAGGATTCTTCCTCAGCCCGAGCATCGCTGGCCGGCTGACAGACAAAAATCGCGTCACGGCTTGGCGTGTCGCCGGGACCTCGGCTTGAATAGGGTCCGCCGATCGCTACATGCTCAACCGCCGCGTCTCCGTCGCGCATCTCGTTGATGGCGACTGCGAAGACGCTTTGCCGCGGCTGCAGCACGCCTTCCGGCTCGGTGAATCTCCGGACGAACGACACGGCCACCACATGCGGACCGGACTCGGCCTGGAAACGCACCCGCATGTTGGCGTCGGCGAAGAGCATGTACTCTTCCCACTCGGGATCGCCGAACTGGTTACCCCCGTAGCTCGCCGGAGCCTGCACCACGTCCGGCTCCTCGCCGCCGAAGGTAAACGTGCGCACGAGGGCGCCATCCAGCCGCACGTGCAGTTCATGTCGTGAGCCCATGCCGCGAACGTAGTCGACATAGTTGCGGTGCAAGCGAATCTGGAGATCGTATTCACCATCGACCGGAAAATAGTGACGAACGCCGATCCCACCGCGTGACCCGAACGGCAGGTCGTCGCCCATCCGGTCGTTTTGCACCAGCAGAATCGGCACCTCGTAGGTGTCGATGGCCGGCCCCAGCGGCGTCTCGCCCAGCGCCTGGCGGCCGATCTTGCGCGCCGCCGACAAATATCGCCCCATCAGCGCCGGCGACACGCTGAGCACGTTCCCCATGTTGTCGAAGCCGAATTCGTCGAAGTCGTCCGCCGGCAACAGGGCGGCGACATCGATGTCGAGTGCGAGCAGGTCGCGCACGGCGTTGGCGTATTCGGCCCGGTTGAGGCGATGCACCGCCTCTGTGCGCCCGGGGTTCGGCCGCGCGGCAGCAACGCGGTCAATTTCCGTTTCGATCCAGCCAGCCAACTGGTCGTACACGGCGGTCTCGGGACGCGGCCGTCCGACCGGCGGCATCGCCCGTGTCCGCAGCTTGGCGACCACGCCCTCCCAGAGTTCGCCGTGCGTGCCGACCTGAGTCAGGTCGAGGTCCGCCAGACTGAGATCAGCCGTGCGCAACCGGTCGTTGTGGCAAGTGATGCAGTACCGCTCGACCGTGCTGTTCAGAAGCTCGGCGGTGGCGTCGGTACGCGTCTGCGCCGCGAGAGTGGCTACGTGCGGACGGGACGACATGGTCAGCGCCGCCACGGCCACCAGGAACACTCCCTGTCCGGCAACCAACCGTGACCCTCGTGACATCGTCTTTCGGCCCTCCTGTGCGTCTGAGATCTTGCAGATCACCGTAGTGTGGCGGACCCATCGAAGAGTGTCAATCCGTAACCGCGTGCGCTACTATGAGGCGAAATGCGGCAATACATGCGTCTCGCCCGTCTGAGCCGACGCGCGGTGGCCACCGGCGGACTCGGCATACTCTTGAGCGCGGTCGCCGCGGTCGCCCAACCCGCACCCGACCTGATCCAGGCGGTCAGGGACGGCCGGCTCGACGTCGCCGGGGCATTGATCGACAACGGCGCCGACCCGAACACGACGCAGGGCGACGGGGCGACCGCGCTGCACCACGCGGCGCATCGAGACGATCTGGACGCGGTCCAGCTGCTGATAGAGGCCGGCGCCACGGTCGGCACCGCCAACGACCTGGGCGCCACCCCCCTGTGGCTGGCCGCGATGAACGGTAGCGCCTCGATGGTGTCGCGCCTGTTGGACGCCGGTGCCGATGTCGACGCGGCGCTCACGATGGGAGAAACGCCGTTGATGACGGCCGCCCGCAGCGGTGACCTCGAGACGGTGGAGCTGTTGCTGGCTCACGGCGCGGACGTCAATGCCGTTGAGCAGGAGCGGCAGCAGACCGCCCTCATGTGGGCCGCCGCCCAGCAGCACCCGCGGGTGGCGCAGGTCCTCATCGACCACGGGGCGAACATTCACGCCCGGACCGCGGTCTGGGATCAGTTGGAGAACACGGCCGGCAACACGAACCCGATCGGCAACTACCGGATGTCGCATGGCGGGTCGACACCGTTGCTCTTCGCGGCTCGGCAGGGCGACCTCGACGCCGCCCGGGTCCTCGTTGACGCGGGCGCCGATGTCAACGACACCTCGGCCGCCGGAACCAGCGCGCTCGTCGTCGCGGCCCATAGCGGTCACGGACCGCTCGGCATCTATCTGCTCGAGCAAGGAGCCGACCCGAACGCGGGCGGCGCCGGCTACACCGCGCTGCATGCGGCCGTGCTCCGCAGCCAGGTCCATCTCGCGCGCGCGCTCCTCGACCACGGCGCCGATATGAACGCCGTCCTCGAGCACGGAACCCCCGGTCGTCGCTTCAGCGCTGACTACAGCCTGCGCTATCAGTGGATCGATGCGAACGTCTTCTGGCTCGCCGCAAAATACGGCGAACTCAAGATCCTGCGTCTGCTGGCGGAACGCGGAGCAGACTCGCTGTCCACTCCCGCCAACGGCATGTCATCGCTCCAGGCTGCGATGGGTATCACCCAATCCACCGAGGATCGGCGCAATCGAGTCGGCATCCCACCACCCGATCCAACCGAAGCCGAACAGCTCGCCTATCGGCTCGCCCAGATCACGCTCGACCTCGGGGTCGATGTCACGACCGCCGACGACCGGGGTGATACGGCGCTGCACTATGCGGTGCGCCAGGGCTACGGATCAGTGATCGAGCTACTCGCGGCCGCTGGGGCCGACCTCAACGCCACCAACGAGCGGGGACAAACTCCGTTGAGCCTCGCCGACCGCGCCCAGCCTTTCCGCGGCGGGTACGTGCAGCCTACCGGCCCCCCCGTCGCAGAACTGCTGAAACGCCTCGGCGCCACCGACCCCGACAGCACGACCAGTCGGTGAATCCCCCTCGAACTCACGGACCGCCATTCTCGTAGCCGCGGGTCGCCAGACCTGCCAGCCCACGCCGGTCGCCACAAGATGTCAGAGGGGGTTTTCTGACGAAGGAGCGGTTTCCTGGCAAGCCGTTCGTCTCCTGAGGAAACGTAGGAGCCGGCCACCTCGACCGGACACAGAACTCATTGTGGCGCAGGGCTTTAGCCCTACGATCGCAGGCCTGAAGGCCTGCGCCACAGAACCACTGTTGACCGTTTCCTGCCCAGGCGTCCGCCCCGGCCGGGCGGGGGTGACCGACGCAGTAACGCCGCCAGGCGGACGGATCGCCAGCAAACCTAAAAGCGGAACAGGCGGTTGAACTTGACGACGAAACCGCGGTTGCGCAGGTCCGTGAACCGATTGGGCCGCAGGGTCTCGGTGTCGCGGTCTTCGGAGTAGACCACGAACACTTCACTCCCGGGACTGTATTCCCAGCGGAAACGCATGTTGCTGCTCACGCTGTTGGCGGCCGAGTTGTACTGGACCAGACCACTGAAGAACATGCGGGGATTGAACGCGTAATTGATACGGGTCACCGCGAGCGTGGTTCGGAGTTCACCCACCGGTGTGTCGATCCAGTTCAGGGAAAAGCTCGGCTCGATCGACATCTGCGGCAACACTGCAATACGTCCCCGACGAAACGACAGTGTCGTGATGTTTCCGCCGAAGTAACCGCCTCGCAGCAACGTGACACCGCCGCTCACCCGCCGCTGTTGGCCGAATGAATAGGCGACCTCGACATCGTTGAACGAGTAGCCACCGACCGGAATGTCGAACTCCGCGCCGGACGGCGTGAACGTGTCCAGCAACAACTCGTAGTTGTCTCTGAGGGTGACGCCGAGCCGGTCGCTACTCTCGAACTCGGTCTGCACCGCGAGCTGGTTCGTGCGTGTCTCCAACAGATTCTGATCGGCGGTCAGGATGTAATCCACGCTCCCGATGAACCGGAACTGCCGCACCGCGTCGATCGCACTGGGCCGAGGACTGAAGCGCCCCTCGATAAACGTCCGTCGGAAGTTGTCGCGTCGCACGAAGCCAACTTCTGGATTGAAATCGCGCTCGACAAGCAGATGGTCGACCTGCATGCCGTAGCGGTCGGCGCCGTATCCGAACTTACCCTGATAACTGGTGTTCTCACGGACCGCGGCCGGCGCGTCAGGATCGTCAGGTGTCTCGGTCTTCGCAAAGTACCCCAGCATCGAAATGTTCTCGTAGAAGGCGAACGTCCCGTCGACCCCATAGGTCTGGCTGGCGCCATCGCCGGACACCGAGACCGAGCGGTTCGAAAACAGGCCGCCGATGGAACTGCGGCGCAAGATGTCACGTTTGACCCGCGCCACCGTGAAGTTCGTGGACTCGGCCGCGCCCAAGGCCTGGTCGTCGGTCGAAATACTCAGCGCGCCCACGTTGAATTGTCCAATCTTGCCGGTCACCCGGCCGCCGCCCAGGATCGGCACCACCTCCCCGGCGTCCAGACCAATACGCCGGCTGTAGAACAGCGTCGGCGCGTTGCCGCCACCGAAGAATCCGCCGCCGCCGCCCCCCGGACCAGCTCCCCCGATGCCGCCGCGCGCGAAATCGAACACCCCGCGGCTCTCCAGGAAAAACTCCCGCTTCTCTGGAAAAAAGAGGCTAAAGCGGGTCAAGTTGACCTGCTGTTCATCCACTTCGACCTGGGCGAAGTCGGTGTTGAAGGTGATATCCGCCGTGAGGTTCCGTGTAATGCCGTACTTCACATCGAGACCGAAGTCGCCATCACGCACGTCACCGCCGTCCGGATTGTTCACCTCGTCACGGATGATACCGCCGATGGCATACGGCTTGACCTCGATGTTCCGACTGGCCACCGGGGGCTCGATGCCCACCAGCGTGCCGGCCGCCGACACCCGGAAGATGCCGGACGAACCACCACCGCCCCCGGCCGAGATCGGGAGACGGGTCAGGTAGACCCACTCGTTCTTCCGACGAATCGCACGGCGAAGCTGCACGCCCCACACTTGCGCCGGTCCGGACCGGTAGCGGAGCGTTTTGAATGGAATCTCCATCTCGACGGTCCAACCACCGTTGAACCGTCCGGTTCGCACATCCCAGACGGGATTCCAGTCGCCGTTCGGGTTCCCTTCGTTCGTGAACTGCTGATCGGCGCGCGCGCCGAGCGGGTTGGTATAGAAGTTGAACCCGTTGCGTCGGTCGTAAAAGGTGTCGAAGAACACGGCAAATGTGTCGTTCTGCCGCAACTGGTTGGTGTCGCGGCGCATTTCGTTGGCGATCCACTGGCTCTCCGGGGCTGAATCCCAGACCCGGGCCGAGACATACACGTTCGTGTCATCGAACATGATCCACGCCTCGGTCTTCTCGGTCGCCGGCGCCCCCTCCACCGGCACCTGCTGGATGAAGTCCGTAATGGCCGGCACGTTCGCATAGACCGCTTCGTCGAGGGTGCCGTCGAGCCGGATGCCCGCCGCCAACCTGATCGCGCGAACCGTGGTGCGGCCCTGTTCGTCGCGGTTCATGACGGCCGGCGCCACGGGGGGCGCTGGGCCGTCAATGGCGGCAAGCATCGCGCTGGGAAGCTGAACCGAAAACCCAGTGGAGGTGACCCCGGCGGCGGCAGAGGCTGGCGGCGCCGAGCCGGATGTGGTCGATGCCGGCGCAACACCGGAAGTTGTTGCGGTCGTTGCCCTCGTGGCCGCAGGTGCCGCGACGGCTGGCAGGCCCGGAGTCGGCAGCGGGCCGGACATCTCCGCGACCACCTGGTCCTGCAAGGTAAAGAGATCGCCAACCGCACCATCGACCTTCACGGAGCGCACGACCGAGCCGTCCGCCAGGTCGACGAGCCGGCCGGTGATCCGGATCGACTCCCCGAGCCGTTGGTAGGCCCCGCTGGCCACGAACTGGGCCCCCAGGCCGCGACCGACTTCCAGCGCCTGAACCCTTACCGACTCTTCGCCGAGCGACGCGACACCGGCCGGCAAGGACGCAACGACCGCCGAACCTGGGGGAAACCCAGTGGCTAGCGACTCGGCGATACCGGCGCCGATCCAGGCGTCGACGGCTTCGCCGGTCAGGTTCGCAAAGGGGACGACCACGACGGTCGAGGACGATGGCTCGACCACGCCTTGGCCGGGCTGCGCCGACGCCGGAACCTGACCCAACAGTGATAGCAGCCCCACGAACGCGACGACCGGGGGGACGCGGGCAAGCCTCATACTCAGTTCAACTCCGAGAACACCGAGACGGTCAGGTTGGGTCGAACGACGGATAGTCACACCGTCTAAGGATACGACCAATCGATCGAGTCGTTTACGCGGTTTGGCACACAAACGGCGAGATAGGTGCCAGGGGCTATAATCTCTGCATTCACGTAGTTGGTCCTCGGTCGCGGTGCCCCTTCGGGGCGCGACGACTCCATGGACACTGGTCGCCAACAGGAGTTCTACATGACACGTTGCTGTGTAACGGTCGTTGCGCTGGCCTTGGTCTCCACCTTCACCGCCTCGGCGGCCACGGCCCAGGTTCAGAACTATGTAGCGGTCACCGACGCCATGCTCCAGAATCCGGACCCTGATGATTGGCTCAACTGGCGCCGCACCCTGGATGCCCAGGCTCACAGCCCGCTCGATCAGATCACGGCCGACAACGTCGGCGACCTGCGTCTGGTCTGGAGCTGGGCCTTGCGAACCGGGCCCCAGCAGACGACACCACTGGTGCACGACGGGGTGCTGTATATCGCGAATCCCGGTGAGATCATCCACGCCATCAACGCCGCCACCGGCGATTTGATCTGGGAGTACGAACGTGGAGCGGACGCCCCCGGCAGTAGCTTCGGCGGACCGCCGCCGGGCCGCATGACCCGGAACATTTCGATGTACGAGGACAAGATCTTTCTCAACACGGCCGACGCGCACGTCGTCGCGGTTGACGCCGCGACGGGGGAAGAGATCTGGGATGCCGACATTGACCAGGGCGTCGGCTACCAGTTCTCGAGCGGGTCAATCGTCGCGGATGGGAAGGTCGTCTCCGGTCTCACCGGCTGCGGGCGCTACCGTGAAGAAAGTTGCTACATCGTCGGACTCGACGCGCGCACCGGCGAGGAGCTGTGGCGCACGTCTACGGTCGCCTTGCCTGGCACACGCGGTGGCGACTCCTGGGGCGACCTGCCTCCGATGTTCAGGGCCGGGAGCGACTCCTGGATTCCCGGCAGCTACGACCCAGTGACGCGCACGCTCTTTCATGGCACCTCGCAGGCCAAACCGTGGGCGCGCGCCGTACGTGGGACCGATGGCGACGCGCTCTATACCAACTCGACCCTGGCGCTCGACCCGGATACCGGCGAAATGAAGTGGTACTACCAGCACCTGCCCGGCGAGACACTCGACATGGACGAAGTGTTCGAGCGCGTGCTCGTTGACTATGACGACCGGCGCTCGGTATTCACGATGGGCAAGATCGGTGTCCTGTGGGAGATGGCGCTCCAGACCGGTCGCTTCCGCAACGCCCATGACCTGGGTTACCAGACCGTGGCGGATATCAACCCGACCACCGGCCAAGTGACGTATCTCGAGGGCACCATCCCCGTGATCGGCGAAGAGGTGCACTGGTGTCCCAGTACGGCCGGTTTCAAGAGCTGGCGGGCGATGTCGTACTACCCGGAGTTGGAGACCTTCTTCATTCCGATCAACTTGAACTGCGAAACCGCGGTGTTCGGACCGGTCGACCGGGTGGCCGGAGGCGGAGGCACTGGGCCAGTCCGGCGGACCAACCACCATCATCCTGACAGTGGCGAACAGTTGGGCGAGTTCCTGGCCATGGACATGCGCACCGGTGCGGTAAAATGGCGACGGCGATTCCGCACGCCGATCACCAGCGCCGCCCTGACCACGGGCGGGGGGCTGGCCTTCGCAGGCGGCTGGGACCGCGACATCTTCGCCTTCGACGTCAACACCGGCGATACGGTCTGGTCCACCAAGCTCCCCACCTCGATCCAAGGGTTCCCGATCACCTTCGCCGTGGACGGCAAACAGTATCTGGCGGTGCCGACCGGCGCGGGCGGGGCCAGTTGGGGCGGTATGCTGCCTCAGCAGCTCACTCCGGAAGTGAAGCGCCCCGTCGGTGGAAACGGACTGTTCGTGTTCGCGCTTCCGGACTAATGCACGGCCGCCGTGGGGAGACAATCATGCACAACCTGGTGACTCAAGCCATCGTCGGAATCCTGAGTGGCGTTGCGATACTCGCCGCGCCGGTCACCGCGGCGGCGCAATACGGCGCGGCGAACGGCGAGTGGCGCAGCTATGGGGGCGACCTCGGGAGCACGAAATACTCTCCGCTCGATCAGATCGACGCCACCAACTTCGCCGACTTGCGTGTGGCGTGGCGCTGGCAAACAGCCGACGCCTCGCTCGACCTCGACACCATTCGAGAGACGGTGCCGCGCATCCAGTTCCGGATGTTCCAGGCGACCCCGCTGATGGTCGACGGCGTCTTGTATATTTCCACCGCGCTGCATCAGGTCGCGGCGGTTGATGCCGCCAGCGGCGAGACCCTGTGGTTACACGATCCCGAAGCCTATCTGGGCGGACGTCCGACCCATTTCTACAACTCGCGCGGCGTCGCCTACTGGTCCGACGACCGACCTGGAATCACCGACACGCGCATCTTCTTCGGGACCAACGAGGGCTACCTGATCGCGCTCGATGCCGACACCGGAGCCCCGGTACTCGACTTTGGCGACAACGGCCGCGTCGACCTGATGGAAGGGCTTCCGCGCGCCGTACGCGGCGTTGGCGCCAACCGACGCAATCGCTTCGGCGTCGCCTCGCCGCCGATCGTCGCGCACGACATCGTGGTCACCCCCAGCGTGATTTCCGACGGCACGACCACGAAAGAGGCGCCCCCGGGCTGGCTCAAGGGTGTGGACGCCCGGACCGGCGACACCAAATGGATGTTCCGGACCGTCCCGCAAGCCGACGACTTCGGCGCCGAGACCTGGTTGAACGAATCGTGGCGGTACTCGGGCAACACCAACGTCTGGTCCATGCTGAGTGTGGACGACGAACTCGGGTACATCTATCTGCCGATCGGGACGCCGACCGGGGACTACTACGGGGGACACCGGCCCGGCGACAACCTGTTTGCCGAAAGCCTGGTGGCGCTCGACATCGAGACCGGCCAGCGCATGTGGCACTTCCAGGCGGTGCACCACGGGGTGTGGGACTACGACTTCCCCGCCGCGCCGACCCTGATTGACATCAACGCCAACGGGCGGACGACCAAGGCGGTGGCGCAGGTCAGCAAACAGGGATTCACCTACGTGTTCGACCGGGCGACCGGCGACCCGGTGTGGCCAATCGAGGAACGTCCGGTGGCGACCGACGGCGACATGGAGGGCGAGGCCTTGTCGCCGACCCAGCCGTTTCCGACCAAGCCGCCGCCCTTCGAGTACCAGGGTGTGACGGTGGACGATCTGGTCGATTTCACCCCTGAGATTCGGGCGATGGCGGTCGAGGCGGTGGCGAATTTTCGACTCGGCCCCTTGTTCACCCCGCCGATGTTGAGCTACGACGATGGGCTGCAGGGCACCATTCAGCGCCCGCACGTCGGCGGCGGCGCCGGCTGGGCGGGAGCGGCCGCCGACCCGGAGACGGGACTGCTGTATGTGCCGTCCGTGAACCGATTCTCGGTGATCAAGTACTACACGCCGGACCCGGCTGAAGGGGGCAATCTCCGGTACACCATGCGTGGGTTGGCGGCCGGAATCCAGCCCCGGATGCCACAGGAGCTGCCGCTGCTCAAGCCGCCGTACACGCGCACGACGGCCATCAACCTCAACGAGGGCGACCACGCGTGGATGCAGCCAAATGGCGACGGCAACCGCATTCGCAATCATCCGATGTTGCGCGACCTCGACCTCCCGCCTCTGGGTGGAGACGGTCGGACCGGTCTGGTACTGACCAGCACTCTGCTCATCAGCGCGCTGACGGCGGGTGGGACCGATGATGGTCCACGCCTGATCGCGAGAGACAAGGCCAGCGGAGAGATCGTCGCCTCGGTCGACCTTCCCGCCCGCGCCGTGGGCACCCCGATGACCTACATGCACGACGGCGCGCAGTATGTCGCCCTCACCATCGGCGGCGAGGTCCCCGAGTTGGTGGCCCTGCGCCTGCCGTAGGGTCCGAGGATGGGGCTGGCTAGTGGGGGTCGAGCTAGATAGTCGGGATGGTCGGTCTGAAGACCCGCGCCTACGAAGACCCAAGCGGGCTTACCGCGCTGGTACGCGCGTCCACTTGCGGGTCGAGCGGGCGCTCTTCAGGAGCGCCTCTATGAACAGCATGCCGCGCAGGCCGTCGTCCACGGTCGGGTAGTCCAGGGCTAGGGGGTCCGGACGCGTGCGTGTCAGCCGCGCGCGCATGGTGTCGGTAGCGTTGCGATAGACGTTCGCGAACGCTTCGTGGAACGCCTCCGGGTGCCCCGCGGGCAACCGGCTGGCCCGAGCGGCGGCGGGGCTTTTCGCCGCGACGTAGTCGTGCCCGCGGCTCCACAATTGGACCGGAGCGCGATCCGGTTTCACCCGGAGCACGTTGGGCTCTTCCTGGTGCCACTCGAGCCCCTTGTGCTCGCCATACACGCGGATCGACAGCGCGTTGTCCTCGCCCACCGACACCTGGCTGGCGTGCAAGACGCCCCGCACGCCCTTCTGCAACCGCAACAAGACGTTGCCGTCGTCGTCCAGTCGACGCCCCGGCACGAAAGTCGTCAAGTCGGCGCACACGTCGACAATCCGAAGGCCCGTGACGTATTCAGCCAGGTTTTCGGCGTGGGTGCCGATATCACCCATGCACCCGGCCCCCCCGCTGCGAGCCGGGTCGGTCCGCCAGGCGGCCTGCTTCATCCCCGTGTCCTCGAGCCGGGTCGCCAGCCAGCCCTGCGGATACTCCACGACGACCTTGCGGAGCGCACCCAGGTCTCCTTGACTTACCATGTCGCGCGCAAGCTTCACCATGGGATAGCCGGTGTAATTGTGCGTGAGGGCGAACACTCGACGGGTCTTCCGCACGGTCTGCTTCAGCGATCGAGCTTCGGAGACGGTGAGCGTCATCGGTTTGTCGCACACCACGTGGAACCCAGCTTCCAGAAACGCAGTCGCCACCGGGAAGTGCACATGGTTCGGGGTCACGATAGAGACGAAATGGATACGCTCGCTGGCCGGTAGCCCGAGCTCTCGCTCGATCATTTCGGTGTACGACCCATAGCTGCGGCGGCGGCTGAGCCCGAGGTCGCTCCCCTTCCGCCGCGACCGAGTCGGGCTCGTCGAAAACGCGCCGGCCACGAGCTGGACATCGCCGTCAAGACAGGCCGCCCGCCGATGCACGTCGCCGATGAAGGCGCCAGGGCCGCCACCGACCATCCCCATCCGCAACACACGTGACACGGGACCGGTCATCGCTGGCTCGTCACTCATCATTTTTCAAACGCAGCGTCGAACGCGACGTGGGACGGCTCGAAGTCGATGTCCTTGACGTACTCGCACGACTCGCGGGCGCCGTGCTCCCGATCCATCCCCGAGTCCTCCCACTCGACCGACAACGGCCCACGATAGCCACTCTGGTTGAGCGCCCGAATGATCGCCTCGAAGTCGACGTCGCCACGACCCACCGACCGAAAATCCCACCCACGCTCGGCCGCGCCGAACGCCAGATACGACCCCAAGATCCCGGTCCGTCCATCCAGGGTGACGGCCGCGTCTTTCATGTGCACGTGATAGATCCGGTCCGAGAATTCCGTGATGAAACGTGCCGGTTCCATCCCCTGCCATTGCAGATGGCTCGGATCAAAGTTGAACCCGAACGCCTCCCGGCGTCCGATTGCCTCGAGCGCCCGATGCGCGCTCACGATGTCGAACGCGATCTCAGTCGGATGCACCTCCAGCGCGAACCGGACGCCGCACTCGTCGAAGACATCGAGGATGGGGTGCCACAAGTCTGCGAACCGCTGATAGCCGGTGTCGATCATCTCGGCCGACACCGGTGGAAACGAGTAGATCAGATGCCAGATGGGCGACCCCGTGAATCCACACACGACGTCGACACCAAGATTCCGGGCCGCGCGCGCGGTCTGCTTCATCGTGTCGATGGCCCACTGCCGTTTCGCTTCCGGGTCGCCATGCACCGTCTCGGGCGCGAAGGCGTCTGACCGATCATCATTGAGGTCACAGACCAGCTGGCCAGCCAGGTGATGCGAAATGGCCCAGCACCCTAGCCCATGCCCGTCGAGGAGCGCACGCTGGCCGTCGCAGTACGCCTGGTCCGTGGCCGCGCGGTCCACATCGAGATGGTCCCCCCAGCATGCGAGCTCCAGACCATCGAACCCGAAGTCCTTCGCTTTCGGGGCCAGTTCCGCCAGCGGTAGATCGGCCCACTGTCCAGTGAACAACGTGACGTGTCGCGCCATCGCACAGTCATACCACAACCGCCCGCTCGCCGATAAGATGGACGCGGTACAAAAAGACGGGCAAGCCCTCGTCACGTATCGAGGGCCTGCCCGGTCGTGCGTATCGCGAGACGTCGTCGGCCTAGACGCCCGATTCCTTGACCGTCTTGATGATGGCCGACGCGACCTTGTAGGGGTCGGCGTTGGACGCCGGCCGACGATCTTCGAGACGCCCCTTCCAGCCGTCATCAATCGTGCCGACGGGGATGCGAATCGAGGCTCCCCGGTCAGACACCCCAAAGCTGAACGAGTCCAACCGCTCTGTTTCGTGGGCACCGGTGAGCCGCAGTTCGTTGTGAGCGCCGTAGACGTCGATGTGCCGTGGTATCCGCTCCCCGAAGGCCTCGCAAATCTTGGTGAACGTCTCTTCCTTGCCGGACGTTCGCATCACCGTGTTGGAGAAATTCGCGTGCATACCGGAACCGTTCCAGTCGGTATCGCCCAGTGGCTTCGGATGCAATTCGATCGCGTAGTCGTACTTTTCGCCGATGCGTTCGAGCAGATACCGAGCGACCCACGTCTCATCACCGGCCCGTTTGGCGCCCTTGGCGAACACCTGGAACTCCCACTGGCCTGACGCCACTTCGGCGTTGATCCCTTCGACGTTGATGCCGGCGGCCAGGCACGCGTCGAGGTGTTCATCGACGCACGAGCGGCCGTAGGCTTTCTTCGCGCCGACGGAACAATAGTACGGCCCCTGAGGCCCCGGGTATCCGCCCGGCGGGAACCCTGGGGGCAGGTGCGTCATCGCGTCCCAGAGAAAATACTCCTGTTCGAATCCGAACCAGAAATCGTCATCGTCGTCATCGATCGTGGCCCGCCCGTTCGAAACGTGCGGCGTGCCGTCCGCGTTCATGACCTCAGTCATGACCAGATAGCCGTTCGTGCGCTCAGGGTCCGGGAAAATCGCCACCGGCTTCAACAGACAGTCCGAGTTGTTGCCCGCCGCCTGCTCGGTCGAACTGCCGTCGAACGACCACATCGGGCACTCTTCGAGCGTGCCGCCGAAATCTCGCTGCACGCGGGTCTTCGATCGCAGGCTCTGGGTGGGCTTGTACCCGTCCAACCAGATGTATTCCAATTTGCTTGGCATTGTTCGTGTTCCTCCCTGTCCGTCTGTACCGGTTGTCTATCCGAAAAAAAGCCTCTCCAGGTCGTTCGTCACGCGCGCCGTCCGGGCGCAGGTCATTCTAATGGTCTTGATGGAGAGCAAGACGCGGGCCACCCGTAAGACCCAGCGATCTCCGCATTCTCCGTGCCCGGCTCGACACGAATGTCGTCGAGACCGGCCCAATTCTACATTCCCGTTCACCCGGTGTGTCGTCCTCGCACCAGGCGCACGCCCAGCCAGGCACTGGGAACATACGTCACCCGGTGCTAGCGTACCCCCAGCAGAATCTCCGTCGTCAGTTGATCGAGCCGCTCGTAGAACAGTTCCCGGGCACCGAGCGCGACTCGGTCGAACCGGTGTGACTTGATCGCGGACGCCCCGGCCGGAGAGTACCGACCTACCGGGGGCGCCGGTTGCGAGCTCCCCGCAAAACCAGCCACCAGCTCGCGGATCTCCGGATCGGCGGCCCAGCGGGCTGCCTTGTCTTTCAAGATCAGATAGGTGCGTATGCATCCCCGCGCGAAGTCCTTGACCCCCTCGGGCCCCTCGGTCCGATAGGCGTGCGCGTCGAAGTGGCGGGGGCCGTCGTAGCCGACCTCTTCCAGAAACTTGACCAGCCAGAACGCCGCCTTCGGGTTCGCGGCGCCGAAACGGAAATCCTGGTCGTACCGGCCGATGACCTGGTCGTTCAGATCAATGTGAAAGAGCTTGCCCGCTTCCCAGGCCTGTCCCACGGCGTGGGTCATGTTCAACCCCGCCATGTGCTCGTGCGCGACTTCGGGATTGACCCCCACCAACTCCGGGTGCTCCAGTGTCGCGATGAACCCCAGATAGGCGCCCGTGGTCGCCATGTAGATGTCGCTTCGCGGTTCGTTCGGCTTCGCCTCCAACGCAAACCGGTAGTCGTACCCCGCGTCGAGCGAATACTCACACAGGTAGTTGACCGCTTCGCGCAGCCGTTGAATGGCCGTATCGGGCCGACGACACCCGTCGGTCTCCGTCCCCTCACGACCACCCCACATGACGAAGATCCTGGCCCCGAGCTCGGCGCCCAGGTCCATCGCGCCCATCGCCTTCTGGACCGCGAGCGCCCGCACGGCCGGGTCGTTGGCGGTGAACGCCCCATCCTTGAATGCCGGATCGGTGAACAGATTGGTCGTCACCATTGGTACCGCCAGACCGTGGTCTCGGCATGCGTGCCGGAAGTCGCGCACGATCCGATCGCGATCGGCCGCGGTGGCGTCGATCGGCACCAGGTCGTTGTCATGCAGGTTGACGCCCCAGGCGCCGACCTCGCCGAGCAGCGCCACCAGTTGTACAGGTGACAGACGCGGACGCACCGGCTCGCCGAACGGATCGCGACCCGGATTCCCCACGGTCCACAGGCCAAACGAGAACTTGTGCTCGGGCCGTGAGGCAAACGCATCACTCGCCATGGTGGAAGTTCCTCAACTCGCTGGATGCAGCGCCGCATAGAGCGTGCGGAAGCGATCGTAACGTGTGCGCAAGACTTCCACGTCAGCCGCCACTGGCGTCACCGTCTCGGTGACCCGCACGACACAACTACAGGCCTCCTCGACCGTCGCCCACTGCCCCGCCCCGACGCCAGCGAGCAGCGCCGCCCCATACGCTGCCCCCTCCTCCGCCGCCAACAGCTCGACGTCATGGCCATACACGTCGGCCTGTATCTGCCGCCACAACCTGGACCGCGCCCCGCCGCCGCCGAGACGAATCTGTGTGGTGGGCACGCCCATCTCTTCAAGAATGGTGAACGTGTCTCGCAAACTGAATGCCACCCCCTCGAGCACGGCCCGCGTCACATGAGCCCGGGTGTGCGATGCCGACAGGCCGACCAGGGCGGCCCGGGCGTGCGGGTCCAGATGAGGCGTCCGCTCTCCCATCAGATACGGCGCCCACATGACGCCGTCCGCCCCGGGTGGGGCCTGCGCCGCTTCCTCGCAAAGCTGGTCGTAGGGATCGCCGGTGGCATGCGCCGGGCCACGACTGATGCCAAAAATGTCTCTGAGCCACCGCAACGACAGACCCGCGCCCTGCGTCACGCCCATGACGTGCCATCGACCGGGCACCGCGTGACAGAAGGTGTGCACGCGACCGCGAGGGTCGAGCGCCGGTCGGTCGGTTGCGGCAAAGACGACACCTGACGTCCCAATCGTGGCACTCACCGTGCCGGGTCTGACCACACCCATCCCCACCGCGCCGGCGGCCTGGTCGCCGCCACCGGCCACCACCGGTGTCCCTGGCCGCAACCCGGTCGCGTCGGCCGACTGAGCGGTGACGAGGCCGGTCACCGTCGGCCCCTCGTGGGCGCGTGGCAAGCAGGCCGCATCCATCCCCACCGCACTCAGCATCGCGGACGACCAGCACCGGTGAGCGACATCGAACAACAACGTGCCGGAGGCATCCGCCACGTCGGTGGCACGCTCGCCGGTGAGACGCCACCGCACGTAGTCTTTTGGCAACAGCACGGTATGCACGCGGTCCCAGCGCGCCGGCTCTTGCTCCCGGACCCAGAGGAGCTTGGGCAACGTAAACCCGGTCAACGCCGGGTTGCTCACCAGATCGTTCAGACGGGACGCGCCTATCTGGTCCGTCAGCCAGCGGCATTGCGCGTCGGTGCGCTGGTCGCACCAGATGATGGCGGGGCGCACGACGACGCCGGCTTCGTCGAGCAGCACCGCGCCATGCATCTGCCCCGACAGCCCGACGGCCCGGACGTCAGCCGAGGTGACGGGACCGTCGGTCAGGACCGCCCGGATCGCCACCTGCGCGGCGTGCCACCAGTCGTCCGGATCCTGCTCGGCCCAGCCGGTCTGGGGCGAGTCGAACGGCACGTGGGCCTGGGTCGATGACGCCAAGACCCGTCCCATATCGTCCACGATCACCGCTCGCGAGCCGCCGGTGCCAATATCGATGCCGAGTACAGCCATAGCGAATGGGCGAGACTGTAGCATGAGCCGGCGGGAGGGGTAGAATGAGCCTACCGTCTGACGCGGGCGCACCTGACCGAGTGAGGGAGAACACCGTGCGACACACCACTTTGTTCGTTGGCATGCTTGCCGTCTCACTCCTGAGCCACGGACAACGATCGGGTCTGGAGGCCGCGCCGGCGAGGGTGCTCTACCTTACCCAGTCGGCCGCGTTCCCGCACCCTGTCTTGCCCCATTCGGAGGAGGTCATGACGCGCCTCGCGGCCGAATCGGATCAGCTCGATCTGACGGTGTCGCACGACGCCTCAGTGCTGACCGCCGACACGCTCAGGCAGTACGACGCGGTGGTGTTCTTCACCACCGGCGAGCTCCCGATGAATACCGGACAGCGAGCAGCCCTCCTCTCCTACGTGCGGGCTGGCGGCGGGTTCGTCGGGGTACATAGCGCCACCGATACCTTCTACGACTGGCCCGGGTACCTCGCCCTCATCGGCGGATATTTCGATGGCCACCCGTGGCACCAGGAGGTCACCGTCCGCGTGGAAGACGGGGCCCACCCGTCCACCCAGCATCTGGGTGAATCGTTTCGGATTCACGACGAGATATACCAACACCGCGACTGGTCGCGCGACACGGTTGACGTGCTGCTGAGCCTCGACGTGAGCTCGGTCGACATGACCGCGCGCGGTATCAAGCGGAACGACGGTGACTTTGCGCTGGCCTGGACCCGAGAGGAAGGGGCCGGTCGGGTGTTCTACACCGCGCTGGGGCATCGTCCCGAGGTCTGGGACGACGCGCGGTTCCAGCGACACCTGCTGGAAGGCATCAACTGGACGATGGGCAACCGAGCGTCCCTGACCACCCAGACCGTCCAGAACACCCTCACTCCCGAAGAGACGGCGGCGGGCTGGCGGCTGCTGTTCGACGGCGAGTCGTTGGCGTCGTGGCGAGGCTACAAACGAGAAGACCGACCCGAGGGCTGGCGTGCGGTCGACGGGGCCCTCGCACGTGTGGGTCAGGGTGGCGACCTCGTCACCGTCGAACAGTTTGACGATTTCGAGCTCCGGTTCGACTGGCAGGTGCAGCAGGGCGGCAACAGTGGAGTCATGTTCCGGGTCGCCGAGACGGACGGGCCGCCATGGCACACCGGACCAGAGTTCCAGGTACTGCACAACGCCGGGCACCGTGACGGCGAGGCGCCCATCACCTCAGCCGGCAGCAACTACGCCGTGCACCCACCGGTCCGTGACGTCACCCGCCCGGTCGGCGAATGGAATACCGCTCGCCTCTTCGTCAAGGGCACCCATGTCGAACACTGGATGAACGGCGTGAAGCTGCTGGAATACGAATTGGGCAGCGCCGACTGGCAGCGCGGAGTCCTGGCCAGCAAGTTCGCCGACATCCCGAGGTATGGCCGAGAAACGAGCGGTCATCTCGCCATCCAGGACCATGGGGACCCGGTGGCGTTCCGGAACATCAAGGTTCGCCGTCTCTCACCGTAGCGGCGGCTCAGCCCTCGACGACCCGGGCATGCGGGCACATGAGCCCCGATCTTCCGGGCGCTGCCACACGACTCAGAAGGACACTAATGTCGCTGACCACTGAACGCCGGACACGCTGGTCGATGCTTCCGGCCGTCCTGGCGTCTCTCCTGATCGCCAGTTGCTCCGGGGACGCGGAGCCCCCCGCCTCGGTGGAGTCACCCTCGGCTGAAACAGCCCCGACCACGCTGGCCATCTCCGCCGACCTCTTCAACGGCAGCGTTTCGTTCTTCGATCTAGACGCGTTGGTCGCCTCCGACGGCACGCGCGACAGCGCGTTGGTCGAACGCCTGCAGCTCGCGCCCGCGGACCAGCAGGGCCCATTGACCATGGCCATCACGGCCGACGGCACGCGAGCCGTCGTGCTGCTATCGCAAGGAGTCTTGGCGTTTGTCGGCGAACGACTCGGGGTCGACACCGACACGCTCCCGAACACCGGGTCTGGGGTGGTGATTCTGGATCTCACCACTCGACAGGTGCTGGCCGAGTTCCCAACCGACGACCTCCCGATCATGGTGGCCATCGACGAACGCCTCGGCCACGCTTTTGTCAGTCTCTTCGGCGAAGCCGAGACCAATGGGAGCGTGGCCGTCTACGATCTGGCCGCCTTGGAGGAAGTGGAGCGGGTCGAGGTGGCGCCATTCGTGGAGGGATTGGCTCTGAACGACGCCGGCACGCGCGGGGCCGTGATCGGTGCCACGGCAGGACTCTATCTGTTCGACCCGGCTGATCTGTCAGGCAGCCTGAGCGACACGCCGCTCCGCCTCGCCGACGACAGTTCCGGCGTCGCCTTCATCTCGGGCACCAATCGGGTCGTGGTCGCCAACTCCCGGAATCCCAGCAACTACGTGGTGGTGGTAGCCTCCGCCCGGGAGGAGCCCCTGCGCCGTTCGGTCAGGGTCTAGGAGACACGTGCGACGCAACATTGTCCACATCGGCGCCGGCGAGCTCACCTACGCCATCCGAGAAATCGTCGAACAGGCCGGACGTCTCGAAGCCCTGGGGGTGACGATGTCGTGGGAGAACATCGGAGACCCCGTCCAGAAGGGTGAACGGATTCCGGACTGGATCAAGGACATCGTCGCCGACCTCGTGCGGGATGACGCGTCCTACGCCTATTGCCCCACCAGAGGCGAGCCGGCGACCCGCGAGTTTCTGGCCACGCGGGTCAACACGCGCGGCGGCGCCCAGATCGGCCCAAACGACATCCTCTTCTTCAACGGTCTCGGTGATGCGGTGTCGAAGGCGTTGGGGTTTCTGCGGCGTGAAGCGCGGGTCATCGGCCCCTCGCCCGCCTATTCGACACACTCGTCAGCCGAGGGCGCCCACGCCGGTGACGGTCCCCTCACCTATACGTTGGATCCCGACCAGGGCTGGCAGCCGGACCTGGACGAAATTCGCCAGAAAGTGCGCTACAACCCGTCCATAGCCGGCATCCTGCTGATCAACCCCGACAACCCCACCGGGGTGGTCTACTCACGAAGCACGCTCGAAGGCGTGGTCGAAATCGCGCGGCAGTTCGATCTCTTCGTCATGTGCGACGAGGTCTACATCAACATCACCTACAACGGCGCGCCCGCCGTGCATCTGTCTGACGTCATCGGCGACGTATGCGGTCTGTCGCTCAAGGGCATTTCCAAGGAGGTCCCGTGGCCCGGATCTCGATGCGGATGGGTCGAGTTCTACAACCAAGACGCGGACCCGATCTTCGCTCGCTTCGCCAAGAGTCTCGTAGACGCCAAGATGTTGGAGGTCTGCTCGACCACGCTGCCCCAACGCGCGATTCCTCGCATTATGGGAGACGCGCGCTACGCCGCGCATCTGGCCAGGCGGGCGGCGGAGTTCAAACATCGGGCGGCCGAGGCCTGCGCTGTCTTGTCCGGCGTCCCGGGCATCACGGTGAACGAGCCGCAGGGCGCCTTTTACTTAACGGTACTGTTCGACCGTGGGGCCCTGACCCAGTCGATGTCTCTGCCCATCCCCGATGGGCGCGTGCAGCGCGTGGTCGAGGAGTTCACCGCCGCACCTGCCGAGGCCGATTTCCGATTCGTCTACTACCTCATGGGCGCGACCGGCATTGTCGTCGTCCCGCTGTCCTCGTTCTGCTGTGAGCGGCACGGGTTCCGGATCACCTTGCTCGAATGTGACGACGAGCGACGCCAAGGGATCTTCAAGACTCTGGCCCGCGTGATTCCGGAGTATCAGGCGTCTGGGGCGGCTGCCCCCGTCCTCCAGGTAGGCGGGAACTAGTCTGGCAGCGCGAAGACATAGAGCGCGTTGCCGGTCTCGGCGGTAAAAATTTCAGGGCTCAGCGTCGCCGACACCCCCCGAAAGAGTCCGAGCCCGGTCGGCACCGCCACATACTGGGTGCCACCAGCCTCATAGGTGATCGGATACCCGTGCGCCGCGTGGCCCAGGCGCGTTTCCCACAGCACGTCACCGGTGCGGACGTCCAGGGCTCGAAAGTACCGGTCGACGTCGCCGATGAACACCACCCCGCCGGCTGTGGTCGTGGCCGATGTCAAAAACGCGGCCCGCTGCTCGCGACTCCACAATTCCTCCAACGTGCGCACGTCGTAGGCCGCGAGTTTGCCGACGTTGTCGTTCGTCCCCGGCATGTGAAGAATCTGGGGAATGCCGGCCACGCCGCCGCTGCCCGCCACCAGGTCGACCGGTCGACCGGTCATGGTCATGCACATCTGCTGGAGCGGGATGATCAGCGCGCCGGTCTCCGGACTGTATGCCGACGCCTGCCAGTTGTGCCCCCCGAAGAGTCCCGGACACGCGGGCACGGTGTCGCCGACCTTGGCGTCCCGGATGTCCTGCCGGTACGTCACCCGGCCGGTCTGCTTGTCGATCGACTCGAAGATGTCCTGGAAGACCGTTTCTCTGACGTCAAGAAACTCCCCGGTCCGCCGGTTGAGCTTCCAGAGCAGACCGTCTTTGGCGGTGGTGAACAGCAGCGGCTGGTCGTCAACGTCAATCAGCACCCGCTCGTAGACACTGTCCAGGTCGAGCGTCTCGGCCGGGACGTGCTGAAAATACCATTCGACCTGTCCGGTAGACGGCTTCAACGCCAGGGTCGAGTTGGTATAGAGGGCGTCATTGCCCGTCGACAGGCCACGACTGTCGGCCACCCAGGGCTTCGCCTGGGCGGTGCCGATGTAGAACAGGTCGAGGTCAGGATCGTAGCTACCAGGAATCCACGTATCGCCCCCACCGCGCAAGTGCGGCGGCATGTCGCCCCAGGATCCACTGTTCGGGTCGCCCGGCATGGCGATGGTGGATGTGCGCCACAGTTCCTCGCCGGTCGCCGGATCGTGCCCGGTAATGAAACAGCCGTCATCGGTGAACCGCTCGCAGCCATTGATGCCGCTGACCACCACGCCGTTCGCAATGACGGGGGCGCTGGTCTGGGTGAATCCCTGCGTGTAGTCCGCCTTGACAGTGCGCCAGACCTGTTCGCCGGTGCGGGTATCGAGCGCCACAATCGCCGCGTCGTAGGTCGACAGAAACACCTTGTCGTCGTAGAGCGCCAGACCACGCGTAGCGCCGACGCCGGTCACCGCGTCGGGCGGAACCTCATAGCGGTATTCCCAGATGACATCGCCGTCAGCGGCATCGAGCGCCTGCACGACATTGCCGGGATTCGCCAGAAACATCACGCCGTCGTGCACGACCGGGGTGGTCTGGTTGACACCGTTCCGCATCGAGATCACCCAGGCCAGCCGGAGCTCGCCCACGTTGTCGCGCGAAATCTGGTCGAGGGGGCTGTAGCCGTGGTTGTCCAGGGTGCGCCGCCACGTGAGCCAGTCGGCGGCGGGAGGCTGGTGGAGCATCGCGTCGGTCACCCGGCTCAGACCGGTCGCCTCTCGGTCTCCGTATCGGGTCGTGCTCCCCCCGGGCGCCGGCATCTCGACATCGGCCGCCGCCTCGATCACCTCGCCCGACGCCCGACCGCCGGTCTCCAACACGAACGCGACGATGTTCGGGTACACGGCGTCCTGCAGCCGTCGCTGCCCGGGCGGCATCTCTCGCCGCACGAATTCGAGTAACGCCTCGGCGCTGCGATCGCCCCACACGCTGCTGAATCCGACCCCGGTCAGCGCCGGCCCATGCGCGCCGCCCTGCAGCCGGCTTCCGTGACACTCGGCGCACGACTGCTGATAGGCGGTCTGCCCTGCCGCCACATCTTGACCGGAGGCCCCTCGTGGACCCGCCGCAACACTCGCGAACAACAGCGCGAACAACGCGCGGTGAACATTCTTGCTGGTCATCTCGTCTCCTGCGGGCTCACGATCCCGACCCATAGTCGCGCCACAACCAGCGCATGGTGTCGGGGAAAATCGCGCCGCCGTGTTCCAGGCTATGCCCGCCCTCGCCCCACACCTTCCGATAGTCGTAGCCGGCGAAATCGAGTGAGTCGGCCATCTGCTGATTGGCGAGCCACCAGTTCCCAGGTCGGATATTGAGATCGTTCGACCCGTCCTGCAGAAACACGCGTATCGGTTTCGCGGCGCTCTGCCTGACCAGATCCGGATACACATGCCCGCCCCGTATGTTGGTAAAACTGCCGACGTGGCTCACGACCTTGCTGAACTGGTCGGAACGCTGCCAGGCCACGGTAAAGGCGCAGATGCCGCCCGAGCTGATGCCCCCGATGGCCCACCCCTCCCGGTCGTCGGTAATCCGATACGTCCGCCGGACCTCCGGAATGATCTCTTCCAGGAGAAACCGCGAATACTGCTCTGTCATCGAATCGTATTCCGTGCTGCGGTTGCGGGCCGGTCCCTCGGGGTTGTCGCCGATGAAACGACCCGGATTGACGAACACTCCGATCGTGACCGGCATCTCTCCCGCGTGGATCAGGTTGTCGAACACCACCGGCACCCGGATCTGTCCGTCCTCCCTGAGATAGTTCCCGCCGTCCTGGAACACCATCAACGCGGCCGGTGTCTCGCCGTCGTATTGCGCCGGCACGTAGATCCACCAGTCGCGCTCGGTATTCCGGTACACACGGCTGTCCACCCACCGAAGCGCGGTCACCTCACCTCGTGGCACGCCGGCGTGCCGCTGCGAGTCTGGACCGAGCTCGAAGTCTGCCTGCGCGACCGCGGCCGTCGGCATCGCGACCAGAACACACGCCGTAAACCATCGTGTCATGCTCATCAGTCTCCCCACCGGAGTCCCCCCCAACGGCCCGGTTCAACGCAGTTATACACCGGTCTCGACCGGCCGTCCTCCGGAGCAGCTCACCCAGGCTGGGCGCCTGGAGCCAATTTGAGGGACAATCGGCACACCAACTAAGGGGACGTATCGATGCACACACGCACATTCCTCGCCTGCCTGCTCACCGGACTGGTCGCCACGACCGGGTGGGCGCAGGGGTTGCCCACCACCGCCCCCGCCGCGGTCGGGCTCTCAGAAGAACGCCTCGACCGTCTCGAGGCTGTCATGCAGCGGTACGTGGATGAACAGGCCATCGCCGGCGCCGTCACCCTGATTGCCCGCCGGGGCCGGCAAGCGCATCTCCAAGCGTACGGCATGGCCGACCGCAACGACGGGACGCCAATGACCGCCGATACGATCTTTCGGATCGCGTCGATGTCGAAGCCTGTCACCAGCGTGGCCGTGCTGATGTTGTATGAAGAGGGGCACTTCAAGCTCAACGACCCCGTCGGCCAGTTTCTTCCGGAACTCGCGTCGCTCGACGTGCTGACCGCGACCGCCGACGGCACCTCCTTTACGCGGACCGCGTCGCAACAACCGATGACCATCCGTCATCTGTTGACCCACACGTCCGGTATTGGCTACCGATTTCTGGGCGACCTTGGTGGCGGCGCGAAGTTGCGGCGACTGGCTGAGCTCTACGGGCAGGCGGGCATCGGGGATGGTCTGGCCGAGCATGACGGCACCATCGAGGAGCTCGTCACCGCCCTCGGCACGCTTCCCCTACTGCACGAACCGGGCGCGGCCTTCAGCTACGGGCTGTCGGACGACGTCCTCGGTCGGCTGGTCGAAGTCGTGTCCGGCGTGTCGTTCGACGAATTCCTTCGCACCCGCCTGTTTGAACCGCTGGGGATGGACGACACCTCGTTCTACGTGCCGGCCTCGAAAGCCAGCCGGATGGCCGCGGTCTACACGCCGACCAGCAGCGGTCTCGCGGAAGTCGAGGGGACGGTCGAGGGCACCCACCTCATCTACTCCTCCACGTACTCGACCGGCGAGCCGCGCCGTAACTTCTCCGGGGGGGCCGGTCTCTCGTCCACCGCCCAGGACTACGTGCGATTGCTCCAGATGCTGCTGAATGGCGGCGAGTTGGACGGCGCCAGGATTCTCAGCCCGATGACCGTCGACCTGATGACGAGCAACCAGATCGGGACCGCTCCGGCCGGCTCAATCGTGCAACCTGGCAGCGCCGGGTTCGGGCTCGGCGTCGCGATCCGCGGCGGCCCCAGCGTGGACGGCGAGCTCGGCTCGTCCGGCGCCTACTACTGGAGTGGTTTCTTCAACACCGTCTTCTGGATTGACCCGACGGAGCAGCTGATCGGCGTCCTGATGACCCAGGTGTTTCCCGGCACGTCAGATATCCAGGACAAGTTCCGGCTCATGGCCTACCAGGCCATCGTCGAACGCAACTGAGACCGCACCGGCTCCTACAGTCCGCGCAGGCCTTCGGTCAGCTCGATGTAGACGCCCCATGGGTCGGTCAGGAAGGCGTAGCCGATGCCGGAGGAGTGGAGCGTATAGGGTGCGTCGAAGGTCACGCCTTGCGCTTCGAGCCGCTGGCAGAACGCCTCCAGATTCGTAATCTCAAATCCGATGTGGTCGAGCATCCTGCCCCTGGTCGGCGCGCCCCCGGCGTCAGCGTTGTAGGAAAAGTTGAGGTTAATGCCGGGCAGGTCGACGGCGTCGTAGCGCCAGCGCGTACCGGGCGTACCGCCGAACATCGTCGCGTACCACTCCTGCGCCATCTCGACCGCGTCAGCGCCCTCAGTCAGGTACAGATGCAGATGATGTGCAATGACCGGTACGTCGAGCCGGCGGTTGTGTCGCGACGCGACCTGGGCTGCCACGCCGGCATCTTCATCATCATCCAGGGTGAACGTCAGGTTGGTGGCGGTGTCGTCGAACAGCTCGATCCGCTCCCCTTCCGGCGAAAACACGTTCGTGACGCCGGACGGCGGCGGCTCGAACTCGAACCCAGCCGCGACAATAGTGTCGAGCGACTGCACCCTGAACGCCATGTGGTTCACGATCGATCCTTCGGTGCCACCCTCCGGTTCGCCTTCGCTGAGAAACACCAGCACGTCTGGAAATTTCATCACCACCGATTGACCGAAGGACGCGGCCTCGCCGCCCAGCGACTCCCAGAACCGTTGGTTCGCTTCGACGTCCCGCACGTAGTAGTGCAGGTGTCCCATGGCCACGCCCGCGTCGTTGGGTGGCGAGAGCTGGGCCGAGGCCGGCGCGCTCAGCCCGAGCAGTGTAACCAGCACGGTGACCGTGGCACGACGCATGCTGGTCATTGCCCCGCCTCCGCCTCCTCCACCCGCGCGCCGCCCAGCATGACCGGCATCGAGTAGTTGCCCTCGTGGCAGGCGAACTCGAACATCGGCTCGGGGTTCAAACGCAACGGCACTGACGCGGTCCAGGGGCTGGTCCAGGTTTCGGGGTCGGTCACCGTGAACGTGTACTCCAGCGTGTCGGCGTCAACGCGGGTAAACCGCTCGACGAGCCGGGCACTGGCGGTGGTGCCTCTCCACTTCCGCTTGGCGTCGAAATTCCGGGTCTCGACCACGAGCGTGTCCCCTTCCCAGTGACCACGCGAGTCGCCAGACCACTGCAGCACGTCGGGGTCGAGATGGGGCGTGTCATCCAGCGGAATGACCCGTGATGTATTGACCATCTCGGTCATCACGACAACCGTGTCCGGCGTCTGAAACAACTGCATATTGTTGTTGTAGGCGCTCGGGGTAAACGGAGGGCCGGCATTGAAGCCCAGAATGCAGCGCACCCCGGAGCTGAAGTTCTCCCAGGTGTCGGCCGGATGCTCGGCCGCATACGCCCGCCGCTCGTCCGCCCGTCGCTGGCCAGCCGCGGTCAAGGACGGATATCGGCCGTTGGGAGGGAACACGATGAGCGCTGTACGCCGCGTATCGATGCTCCTGGTGCCCGAATCAATCCAGAACTGGTTGTAGGAGCCCGGGGCTTCGCCCGCTCCCCTCCGGTCCACATTTTCGCCGCTCGTAGTCCGCTCGGGCGGCTTGTTCCACAGGCGGGCCTCCCGGTCGACGGCGGCCTGATCCAAGGCCGCGGCCTCCTCGGCAGTCAGAAACTCCTGATCGCCATACCTCTCTGGGCGTTGCATCGGCGTGATGGTGCGAAAATCCCACACGCCTTGCAGATCAGGTTGCCCCCACGCGGTGCGCGGCGCAGAAGATTGAGCCGCCGCAGGCTGCTCCCCCGTCACGAAGAACACGGCAGAGGCGACCATGACGGCCAGGACGGTCCCGACCCCAATGTGTGAATCCCGCTCCTTCTGGTCATGCATCTGCACTCTCCCTGATCACGCGTCTCTATGCTCGCCGCTCCTAATCCGAAATCGCGAGCGACTAGGATACGCCTCGTCCCACGCCGCCGGTCCGACCGCGGTCGTGCGGCTAGGGCGAGACGGTCACCTGGACCAGGGCGGAGGTCCAGCAGCACTGAAACCCGCCGCCGCCAGCGCCGGTCTCGTCGAGCGCCTCGGCGCGCAGCACATAGTCGCCGGGCGCGCTGAAGATCGCAGTCGTCGTCGGATTCTGATCGGCAGTGTCCGTGAATCGTTGCGAGGTCTCACCAAACTCGACGGCACCCGGCCCGCTATGATGGTGCCAGCGCAGGGTCAATGCTGACCGTCGAAAGCCACCCGGCCCGCCCTCACCGCCGCCTTCCGGCTTGACATCCGAGGTCCAGACGCTCAGATCGATGGGGGTGCCGACACTGGCTGACAGTGTGTGCGCAATGCCGATGGGCGGGCCGGTGACCCCGGCCCCGGCGGATGCGAAGCGGATCGTCGGCGGCTCGTTGCCGTCCGCGGCGTCCCTGAGCGGCTCGATGAAGTACGGCGGCTGTAGATGCACCGGCATGGAGGTCGGCTGGCCGTTGGCGCTCAGCACCCAGCGAAGGTCGCCGTCGAAGTCACGCGGAACCTGGATACTCAAGACTCCCCAACTGCGTCCCGGCGGAAAATGTGTAGGCTGACCCCGATCTTCAAGACCAGGTTCGAACCGATTCAGCTCGCCGACCGGAATCTCGACTGTCTCCTCCGAGTTCGCGTTGAAGAATCCAACGAGCACGGTGGCTGTGCCGTCGGCATTCTCGTACCAGCCCTCGAACATCGGGGCCACCTGGGCCCCGAACGCGCGCAGGCTTCCCGGCGGCTGCGCCGACGCCGATCCGACCGCGATGGCCATCAGCGCGCAGACCGCGCCAGCCCGCAACAACCGCATGCCCAACCTCCTCGTACGTGACGGAGCCGCCCCGAAGTACGGAGCGGCTCCAGATAGTGCCAATAGTGAATCTCCAACGCCGATCGCGGCCAGTTACTGTTCGCCGCCGTCAGTCGTCTCGGCCAGCGCGGCCTCACGCTCCGCCTTTGCCGCCTCGAAGTCCTCATCGTCCAGGTAGGTGACGTTGACCCAGGCGTGAGCCATCTCGTCCACCGTGCGGTCGCCCCAGCCGACCCATTGGTTGGGATCAGGATTCGCACGATTGGCCGAGGTGTTGTCCCACCACGACGTGATCTCGACCACCGTCCCCTTGGGCAGCAACGGCGCGGCGTTGTCGGCGTAGACGTAGTTGTTGTGCCAGTTGAAGTTGAAGTCGCTCACCCGGCTCAGCACCCGGCTCCGGCCGTCCGGCGTGATCGCGGTCATCTGCATCCCCTTGCCCCGCAGATGCTGATGCGGCTGGAAGTTCTCGAGCCGACCATTCTGCCGCATCACATGGTGCTGCGATGTGGTCGTCACGGTGTTTGGCGGGAGCAGCAGGTTGTTGGGGCCACCCTCGATGCCCATCCAGATGTTCAGCACCTGGCGATGCTTCGGCGGCGCGTCCTTCGGATAGAAGTAGAGCCCCAGCTCGACCGAGTCGGTGACCTCTTCGCCCGCGGATGAATAGTGGATGTCCCAGAGAATCTCGGATCCGGCTTTGATCAGCTTGCCGCTGTTCTCCCGCATGATCTCGCCTTCTTTGCCGACCGCCCATTCCATGAGCAGTCCGGCGCCGCCGGCGGCCACGAGCGACTCCTTGTCGACGTCGTCCTCTTCCTGCTGCAATCTGGCCAGAGCGTGGTGGGTGATCTTGCGCCCCTCCGTGGTGGACGGGCGGATCTCGATGGCGCGGACCCACCGGTCCTCGGTCAAACCGGTCGGGACAAGCGGCTTCCACCAGTGATCCTGCGAGAGCGCCGGCATGGTGTGAGGCGTCGACGTGACGATCAGGTCGGGCGGTCCGCCAAACCGGTCGGCGTAGTTCCAGACGTCGTCGTCGGCGAACACCGCGGCCGGCGGGAGGTCGGCCGGATTACCCTGCGGTGCCCCGCCGTCCGCCCAGCGGACGATCGTCTCGATCTCGACCTGGGTCAGGGACCGATCATTTTGAAACTCCTGGACCCCAACCGCCGGGTCGATGTGCCAGGGCGGCATCTGGCGCGTCTCGACCCGGTTCTTGATCGACCGGGCCCAGGGCCGCGACTCCGCGTAATTCTGCAGCGACATCGGCGCGATGTAGCCCGGCCGATGGCAGGCCTCGCAGCTCTCACGAAAAATCGGCGCCACGTCCTTCGAATAGGTCGGCGTCGCGTCATCCTGCGCGAGCGCTAGCCCCGGTAAGACCAGGGTCACGCCGATCGCGCCGAGCGCCAAGCGGCCAAGAACTCTGCCTGTCCGTGCCATGTAGTCGTCCCCCAAAGCCGGAGTGGCCTCCGGCGAAAATAGATCCGCTCACATTGTACTTGAAGACACGGGATTCGGCATACATATTGATTCAGGCTCCACCATTCGAGGGATGATAGCGGCAGATGAAATCCTCACTCTCCGCTACGGTGACTGTTACGTCGCTGCTGCTCCTGTCGGCACCAGGTCTGACCGCGGCTCAAGGCGCGGAGTCGTATCAGACCCGCTGCGCACTCTGCCACGGCAGTGACGCCGAGGGCACGGACCGAGCCCCCTCGATCATCCCGACGCTGCAGACCAGCGCGACCGACCGACTGGCCACCATCATCACGGACGGTGTCGCCTCGAAAGGGATGCCGGCGATCGAGGTCCCGGTCGAGGAATTGGGCCCGCTCGTCACCTATTTGAAGACGCTGGCCGCCGCAGCTTCCCCCGGCGCTCTCGACCCGCGTGCCCCACGACCACGGCAGGGGACCCTCAGCCTGATCGCCGGCACCGCCCTCAGCGGCACCATCCTGAACGAAAGCGGCTTCGACGCGCAGATTCGGACGGACGATGGCAGCCTCCACTTGCTTCGGCGAGCCGGAGAGGCATACCGAGAGGACGACATCCATCCGTCCGTCGACTGGGCATCCTACAACGGGAGCGACACGTCGAATCGACACAGTCTCCTCGATCAGATCGACCGCAACACCGTGGACCAACTGGCCGTCCAGTGGTTCTTTCCGATTCCGGACATGCCGATGATCGAGGGCACCCCGGTGGTGATCGCCGGCGTCATGTATGTGACCGCCCCGAACCAGGTCTACGCCCTCGATGCCACGACGGGCCGCGAGTTCTGGCGCTATTCACAGCCCCGCACCGAGGGTCTGGTCGGTGATCCTGCCATCGGGCTCAATCGCGGTGTCGCGGTGCGCGGGGACCTGCTGTTTACGGTCACCGACCACGCGCACGTCATCGCCCTCGACCGGTTCACCGGGGCGCTCGTCTGGGACACCGAAATGGCCGACTCCTACGACCACTATGGCGCGGTGGCGGCCCCGCTGGTGGTGAACGACCTCGTCATTGCGGGAGTCAGCGCCGGCGACACCGGCCTCCGGGGCTTCCTCGACGCCTATCATGCCGACACGGGCGAGCGGGCCTGGCGGTTCTGGACCATCCCCGGTCCCGGCGAACCCGGGTCTGAGACCTGGGGTGACCCGGCGGTGATGGCGCGCGGCTGCGGCGCGACCTGGCTCACCGGAAGCTACGACGCCGAACTCGACCGGCTCTACTGGTCGACCGGCAACCCCTGTCCGGATCTCAACGGCGAGCGACGCCCGGGGGACAACCTCTATACGAATTCCGTGCTCGCCTTGGAGCCAGCCACGGGTACGCTCGATTGGTATTTCCAGTTCACCCCCCACGACACCCACGACTGGGACGCCCAGGAACCGCTGCTGCTGATTGACGAAGAGTTCCAGGGCCGGCCGCGCAAGCTGCTGGTGCAAGGCAACCGCAACGGGTTCTTCTACGTGCTCGACCGTACCACCGGGCAGTTCCTGCTGGGTGAGCCGTTCGTCAATCAGACCTGGGCCGAGGGCATGGACGACAGCGGCCGCCCCATCGTGTTGCCGGGGACGGACCCGACCGACACCGGGTCGGACGTCTGCCCCGCCATTCGCGGCGCCACCAACTGGTGGGCGACCAGTTATCACCCCGGGACCAAGCTGTTCTACCTGCTCGCCCACGAGTCGTGTATGACCTACACCAAGAACGATCAGGACTGGCAACGCGGCCGAAGCTGGCTGGGTGGGTCGGTGCGCCTCGCGGAGGGCTCGCCCAACCAGAAGTTCATCCGAGCCATCGACATCCAGACCGGCGATGTCGCCTGGAGCTACGCGCAGACGGGGAAGGCGCAGACGTATTCCGGCGTGCTGTCGACCGCTGGTGACCTGGTGTTCTTCGGGGAAGACAGCGGCGCGTTTGCCGCGCTCGACGCTCGCACCGGCGAACCGTTGTGGCACTTCCAAGCCAATCAAGACTGGAAGGCGTCGCCGATGACCTACATGGTCGGCGGGCGACAGTATGTCGCGATCGCGTCTGGTCTGGGGTTCTGGGCGTTCGCCTTGCCGGAGTGATGGCTGAACACCTGTCTACCTCTTCGGCTCTGATTGAGGTACACTGTGAGACTGTGCGACGGTGATCCGCATCCCCGCATGTGAGTTTTGGGCCCTCGCCCGTGAATCGTGCCGCGCGTCCCGCGCCGGTTGAATTCGAGGGCCCCGCATCCATCGGAAATTGCCCCGGCGTTGCCCACTCGGTGGGCGGACGCTGATGTGCTGAGGACACGGCTCAGAAAAGTGCCCTCAGGGCTGGCGGCCGTCAGGTCGGCCAGCGTGCCGTTGCTCATCGCACTCGCGAATGCGACCGTTGTGTGTCGAAAGGTAAGAGAGCGTGATCAAGGATCTTGAAACCATCCGAAACATCGGGGTCTCCGCCCATATCGATAGCGGAAAAACGACCCTGTCTGAGCGGATTCTGTACTACACCGACCGCGTGCATGCCATCCACGATGTACGCGGCAAGGACGGTATTGGGGCCAAGATGGACTCGATGGAGCTCGAACGAGAGCGCGGCATCACCATCGCGAGCGCCGCCACCCACACCACGTGGCGCGATCACCACATCAACATCATTGATACGCCGGGGCACGTCGATTTCACCATCGAAGTTGAGCGAAGTCTCCGGGTGCTCGACGGTGCGGTGCTGGTGTTGTGCTCCGTGGCCGGCGTCCAGAGCCAATCCTTCACGGTAGACCGACAGATGAACCGGTACAAGGTGCCTCGCATCGCATTCGTCAACAAGTGCGATCGCGTGGGCGCCGATCCGGTCCGGGTTCGAGACCAGCTCCGCGAGAAACTGGACCACAACGCGGTACTGCTCCAGCTCCCGATCGGCCTGGAGGATAAGTTCCAGGGCGTCGTCGACCTCGTTCGAATGAAGGCCATCTACTTCGAGGGCGCATTCGGGGAGGAGGTCGTGGACCGGGAGATTCCGGACGAGCTGCGGGCGGACGCGGAGCACTACCGTGAGGAGATGTTGGACGCCGTGTCCATGTTCTCGGATGAGCTGATGGAAGCCATCTTGGAGGGGCATGTCACCGAAGACTTGATCCGCGCCGCCGTCCGCAACGGCACGCTCTCCCTGCAGCTCACACCGGTGCTCGTCGGTTCCGCCTACAAGAACAAGGGGGTCCAGACCGTCCTCGATGCCATCTGTGACTACCTACCGAATCCTCGAGACGTCATCAACGAGGCCATCGATCTCGATACCGACGACGAAGCCGCCATCGTGCTCGACGCGGACGCCGAGCGACCAGCCGTCGCGCTGGCCTTCAAGCTCGAGGACGGCCGCTATGGACAGCTGACCTACATGCGGGTCTACCAGGGGCACCTCACCAAGAACACCGTGATCACGAATTCCCGGACTGGCCGGCAGTCAAAGGTCGGACGTCTGGTCCGCATGCACTCGGAGGAAATGGCAGACATCGAGTCGTGCGGCCCTGGCGACATCGTCGCCATCTTCGGACTGGATTGTCATTCCGGCGACACGTTCACCGATGGCAAGATCAACGTCAGCATGACCTCGATGCACGTGCCGGCACCGGTCATCTCGCTCTCGGTGAAACCGGTGGACAACAAGTCGCAGGTCAACCTGACGAAAGCGTTGCAGCGCTTCACCAAGGAAGACCCGACGTTTCGGGCCGGGTCCGACAACGAGTCGGGCGAAACGGTCATCCACGGGATGGGCGAGCTGCAGCTCGAGGTCTATATCGAGCGCATGAAGCGTGAGTATCAGGTGGACGTGGAAATCTCGCCACCGCAGGTCGCCTATCGCGAGACGATCAGCCGGCGGGTCGAGTACAACTACACGCACAAGAAACAGACCGGTGGCTCCGGACAATACGGCCGCGTCGCGGGATATATCGAGCCCAATCCAGATGGTGACTTCGAATTCGTGGACGAGATCAAGGGCGGCGTGATTCCGCGCCAGTTCATTCCGGCGGTGCAAAAGGGGATGAAGGCCATGCTGGCCCAGGGGCGCAAGATTGGGGCGCCCGTGGTCAACGTGCGGGTCGTGCTCAACGACGGCGCCAGTCACTCTGTCGACTCCTCGGACGTCGCGTTCCAAGAAGCGGCAAAAGCCGCCTGGCGGGAAGCCTATGACAGAGGCGCACCGAAAGTGCTCGAGCCGATCATGCGGGTGGGGGTCGAAGCCCCGACCGAATTCGCGGGCAGTGTCCTGACGACCATCTTGCAGCGACGCGGCACGGTCATCGGACAGCAAGAGGTTGGCGGCATCACGATCTCCGAAGCGGAGGTGCCGCTAGCCGAGATGTTCGGCTACGCCACGACCTTGCGTTCGTCTACGCAGGGAAAAGCCGAGTTCACCATGGAGTTCTCGCGCTACAGGCCGGTGCCGGTGTCAGTTCAGACCGAGCTTGTCGCCGCCGTGGCGAGCAAGAAAGCCAGCTAGTGTCCTGAGGGCAGAATCAGATGTACGCAGAACAAGTCAGCAACAACAGTCCCATCCGCATCCTCGAGCGCTGCTGCCGCGGGGGTCTGGTGCCCGGCGAACTGGGCGTCGTCATGGCGCGCGCCGGTGTCGGCAAAACCGCCTTCCTGGTGCAGGTCGGACTCGATGCCGCCATGCGGAAGCAGCCCGTGCTCCACGTGGCCCTGGGACAGGACCTGGAACACGTCCGGTCCTGGTACGACGCGCTGTTCGATGATCTGGCTCACACCACCCAGCTCGAGGACCGTGAGCAGGTACGAGCGGTGATCAACGAGCACCGGGTGATCCAGGCATCGGCCGACACGGACTTTGGCCACGCGCGTCTCGAGGACATCGTCACGCTGTACGACCGGGCACGGTTCAAGCCGGCCGTGATCATCATCGATGGCCTGGACTGGGAGTCCGGAGCCGTCGTCGAGCGAGCCGCCGAACTCGGCGCACTGAAGCTCGTGGCCAAGCGGCTGGGCGCGGTGCTGTGGCTGTCGGCCCAGACCCATCGCGACGTCACCCCGGCGCACCCCACGTCACTCACCCCACCCTGCGCCGCCTACGCCGAGGTGATCGACATCGGGGTCTTTCTGGAGCCGGAGGGCACGCATGTCAGTGTGCGGCTCGTCAAGGATCACGAGACGGACCCGCCGGCGGATACGTCACTGCAGTTGCACACCGATACGATGCGTCTCGTTGAGGATGGCGCGGCCGAGACAGAGATTGCCCTACCGCCTCGGGCATTCACGCTCCTGTCCGGCGGCGCCAACGGGGCCGAGGCCGCGTTTGGCGCCGCGGCGGAGCGCCGAGGGCTGAGTGAGATCAATTTCTCGTTTGCCGGACGGGATCCAGCCCGCCGCCGAGGGCTCGTCGAACTGTCTGACGCGGAACTCGAGCGAGGCAGCGTCAGCGAGGCCTACATCACCGCGCAGCTGCATCGGTCGTTTCCGGATACTCCAACGTTTCAGCGGCTGTTGAAGTCGATCTGGCATCAAGTGTCGACCGCCGGAGAAGTGTTCGTCATCGGAGAGATTCTCGACGACGACACGGTCAAGGGTGGGACCGGCTGGGGAGCGGAGCTGGCCAAGCACCTGCGGAAGCGGTTGTTTGTCTATGACCAGACCAAGCTCCAGTGGTTTAGCTGGACCGGCGACCGTTGGACCGAGGTGGAGGCGCTGCGGATCCATCGGACTCGCTTTGCCGGCACGGGAACCCGGTTTCTGACTGATGCTGGCCGACAGGCGATCGAGGACCTGTTCGAGCGCTCGTACGGCGAGGCGTAGGTCACGCCGGACGCGGGTCAACCCAGACGTCGGGCATCATTCGATACAGCTGGCAGAAAATCATGATTAGTACGCAAGGGCTATGTCTCCAGTACGGGGAACGCGTCCTCTTCGAGGATGTGTCACTCAAGTTCACCGAGGGCAACTGCTACGGCCTGATCGGGCCCAACGGCGCCGGCAAGTCCACGCTGCTGAAGATCTTGTCGGGTGACGTCGACCCGTTCGCCGGGCAGGTCATCGTCCCGCCGGGTCTACGCCTGGCCGTCCTCAAGCAGGACCATTTCGCCTTCAATGACGTCGAGGCACTGACGACGGTGCTGATGGGGCACGAGCGCCTGTATGCCGTCATGCAGGAAAAGGACGCCCTCTATGCGAAGTCGGACTTCGATGAGACCGACGGCATGCGAGCGGCCGAGTTGGAGGCGGAGTTCGGCGAGCTGAACGGCTGGGAGGCCGAAGCCCAGGCCGGCGAGCTCCTGGGTGGACTGGGCATTCCGGTGTCTCGCCACGAGGTCCTGGTGCGCGATCTCGACGACGGTGACAAGGTCAGGGTGCTGCTGGCTCAGGCGGTGTTCGGGGACCCCGACATCCTCCTGCTGGATGAGCCGACGAACCACCTGGACGTCGACTCGATTCTCTGGCTCGAGGAATTTCTGCTCTCGTTTCAGAACACGGTCATCGTGGTTTCGCACGACCGCCACTTTCTGAACAAGGTATGCACCCATACCGCGGACATCGATTTTCAGAAGGTTCGGATGTACACCGGTAACTACGATTTCTGGCGCGAAGCCAGCGAGATCGCACTTCGGCACCGACAGGCCAAGAAAGACAAGAACGAGGATCGGGCGCGCGAACTCAAAGAATTCATCGCCCGGTTCAGCGCCAATGCGTCCAAGTCGAAGCAGGCAACCTCGCGCAAGAAAATGCTGAACCAGCTCGACGTGGAGGCCATTGCGCCCTCATCGAGAAAATACCCGCACATCGTGTTCGACGCCTCCAAGGTCCACGGGAAGGCGATGCTGAGCGTGAAGAACCTGTCGAAGTCCGCCGGTGGGCAACGGCTGTTCGAGGGTGTCAACCTCACGATCGGCCGGGACGAACGCGTGGTGGTGGTGTCGCGAAACTCCGTGGCCGTGACGGCATTCCTGGAGATTCTCGCCGGGGTGGAGGAGCCGGACACCGGTACCGTACTCTGGGGTGATTCGATCCGACGCTCATTTCTCCCGAAGGACTACGGACACCTGTTCGAGAAGGACCTCAGCGTCATCGACTGGTTGCGTCAGTTCAGCGACGAGAAAGACGAAGGGTTCATCCGTCAGTTCCTGGGCCGCATGCTGTTCACCGGTGAAGAGTCACGAAAGTCCGTGACTGTGCTGTCCGGCGGTGAACGGGTTCGATGCATGATTTCCCGCTTGATGCTCGAAGACCCGCAGTGCTTGATTCTGGACGGCCCCACCAACCACCTCGACCTCGAATCGATTACGTCGCTGAACACCGCGCTGGCCAAACGTACCGGCACCCTCATCTTCGGGTCGCACGACGTCGAGCTGATCGAGTCGCTGAGCAACCGGGTCATCGAGATCACCGAGGACGACCTCCTGGACCACCACTACACCTACACGGAGTTTCTCGAGCGCCGGGCGGCCAGCATGGGCGTGCTCGTCGGCGCGTAACCCACCGGTCACCCTGGGACCGACGCCTCTCGCCGGTGCCGGAGCCAGCATCGTCTGACCGTGATGCCAGACGAGCCAGTTCGCGTGGCGGTCATCGACAGTGGTGTGAGCCTCGCTCACCCACAGATCGGGCCGGTCGCCATGGGCGTGACCATCAGACCGGACGGCTCGACCTCTCCTGACTACTTCGATCGGCTCGGCCACGGGACGGCCGTCTCCGCGGCCATACAGGAGCGCGCGCCGGGGGCCGAATTGCTCGTGGTGAAGGTGTTCGATTGGGCCCTCACGGCACCGGTGAAGACCCTGGTCTCGGCCATTGTCTGGGCCGCTCGCCGACAGGTCGACCTGATCAATCTCAGTCTCGGGACCACGGTGCCGGGCCCTGCACGCCGGTTGCGACAGGCGGTCGAGGACGCGTCCCGCGCCGGCGCGCTCCTCGTCGCTGCTCGAGCGCATGATGGCGTCGACTATCTGCCGGGGAGCCTGCCGGGCGTCGTCCCGGTCGAACTGGACTGGGGATGTCCGCGGCTGGACGTAAGGGTCGACGACCGTGACGACGGGCCGCCCACGTGTCACGCATCCGGCTACCCGAGACCGATGCCGGGAGTGGCGCCAACGAACGAGCTGAGTGGTCTCAGCCTGGCGGTGGCGAACGTCACCGGCGTGCTGGCTCGCGAACTTCGCTCCGGAGAGCGCGCGGCGGCGACCACGGCCATCGATCTCCTGCGGCGAGTCGAAGCCGCCGATTACTAGTCCGGAAGGGCGAAGACGAACAGGTTGTTGCCGGCGCTCGGCCGCAGTTCCGGGGTGAGCCCCTCGGTGCGAGTCCCGGTGCTCGCCACCACGTACTGCCGTCCATCGACCGCGTAGGTGATCGGAAACCCAGTGACGGGCGAGCCGAGATTGATCTCCCACAGCACCTCGCCCGTCTCCTGGTCAAAGGCGCGGAACCGCCCGTTGCCGTCGCCCCCGAACACCAGTCCCCCGCCGGTGGCGACCAACGAGTGAGTGGCGGCGCGTTGCTCGTGCAACCAGCTCGTCTTCCCCGTCTCGACCGAGATCGCTCGCACGGTGCCAAGATTTTCAACGCCTGGTGGCAGCTCGAATCTGGCCGCCAGACGATAGATGGCGAGCCCCCCGTCCATCGTCGACAGTACCCGTGCGCAGGTCTGCTTGAGCGGAAAATACATGGTATTGGTCAACGGGCTATAGGCGCCGGCGGGCCAGTTCTTGCCGCCAGCCCAGGAAGGACAGGACACCACCTCCTGCCCCAGCCCGGTAAAGACGACCTCGGCGTTCTCAGTCACCGCGCCGGTCGCGCCGTCGATGCTGCTGATGACGTTCTGTGGAACGGTCGGCGTCGCCCAGAGAAATTCCCCCGTCTCCCGATCGAGCGTGTAGACCACGCCGGTCTTGCCGGGAATGCCGGTGATCACCTTTCGAGTCTCCCCCGGCCGCAGCCGCGGGTTGATCCAGGACACCGCACTCGCGTCCGGTGTCACCGCGGTATCGACCAACAACCGCTCGTAGGGATGGTCGAGATCCCAGTGGTCGTTGAGGTGCTGGTAGTACCACCGGATCTCGCCGGTGTCGCCGTCAATGGCAAGTGTCGAGTTGTGATACAGGTGACGGTTCTCGTGGCCGCCCAGCATGAACTTCGGCGCCGGCGACGTGACGGAAGTGCCGACATAGACGAGATTCAACTCGGGGTCGTAGCTCGGTACCATCCACGACCCGACATGCATCCGCTCCTCGTAGGGCACGCCACCCCAGGTTTCATCACCCGGCTCACCCGGGCGCGGAATGAGGCGAGTCTGCCAGAGCTCCTCGCCAGTGACCGCATCGTGCGCGAGGATCACACAGGACACCGGCCCGGCTCGAGGCCGGCAGCTCCGCCCGGAGATCACTTTCCCGTTGGCGACAATCGGGCCCGCCGAGTGCCGCGCCGGATGGACACGATAGTCAAAAATCTGATTTTCCCAGACCAGTTCGCCGGTGCCCACGTCGAGGGCGTAGATGTAGTCGTCGTTGGCCGTGTCGATTATGAGGTTGCCGTAAATCGAGATGTTCCGGTTATTCTCGGTCAGCCCACCCATCACCTCGGCGACATCGTCCGGAATGTCGCGTCGGTACTCCCACCGCAGGTCGCCGGTAACCGCGTCGATTGCCTGCACTATTTCGTTCGGATTCGGCATATACAGCGTGCCGCCGTAGGCCAGGGGCGTGCCCTCCTGAGCCCCGGGCGCCAGCGCCCGGGTCCAGACCATCTGCAGATCGCCCACGTTGTCGCGGTCGATCTGATCGAGCGGACTGTACCCCCAGCCGTCGAGCGTCCTGCGCCACATGAGCCAATCGTCAGGCGACGGGTTCTGCAACATGGCGTCCGTGACAGGAACGAACTGACCTTCCTGTGCCGCGGACTGGGCCACGGCGTGGACGCCGCTCAGCGCCAAGAACACGACTCCGGCAAGCGACACGGAGGCAGGTCGGAACACGGAACGGTGTAGGTCCATCGCGAGACTCCAGGTAACCAGAGGTGGCCGATGATCGTCTGGATTCTACCCCGCTAGCGTACTCTTAGGGCGTGCTCGAAGAACCGACCTACTTCGAATCCCCTGACGCCTTCCGACGGTGGCTCGACACCCATCACGACACCTCACAGGAGTTATGGGTCGGCTACTACAAGAAGGCGACCGGCACCCCCAGTCTCACCTGGCCGGAGTCAGTCGACGAAGCACTCAGTTACGGATGGATCGACGGCAAACGCAAACGGGTGGACGGGGCCAGATACACCATCCGATTTACGCCGAGGCGACCCGAACCCGGAGACTCCAGCGGCTGACCGACGACTCCGCGGCGGGTCGTACCATTCCTCCGTTCCTTCGCCCATCGTCATCGGCGTAGTGAAAAAGTTCGGCGCCCAGACATGAAACCGTGGAAAGAGCTCGGGCAGACTGACACGCCGGACGGCAATGACATGCGCCTGACGGAGCGTGACGGAGAGTACGTGATCCTGGTGAACGGGCAGACCTTGATGTCGAGCCGCGCCCACGGGTCCGAAGAATCGCTGGCGACCCGCGCCTGCGGCCGGCTGGCTACCGTCGAACGGCCCCGCGTGCTGGTGGGCGGCCTCGGCATGGGGTTCACCTTGCGAGCAACCCTGGACCTGCTCCCGACGGACGCGGTGGTGACGGTGGCAGAACTCGTGCCGGCCGTGGTGCAGTGGAACCGTGGACCGCTCGCGCCGCTCGCCGACCGCCCGCTGAGCGACAGACGCGTGCGCATCGACGTGACGGACGTCGGATTCACACTCCGTGCGAACTCCGACAAATTCGATGCGATTCTGCTTGATGTCGACAACGGTCCCTCCGCGTTTACCTCCCTCAACAATTGCGGGCTCTACGACAACGCCGGCGTCGCCGCCGCCTACCAGGCGCTCAAGCGCGGCGGGACACTGGCCGTCTGGTCGGCCTGGGATGACAGGAAGTTCGAGCAGCGTCTACGCTTCCACGGGTTCAACGCACAGTCCGACCGCGTCCGGGCCCGCCGTGAGAAGGGTGGCTCCAAGCACACCATCTTCGTGGGGCACAAGCCGGCGCAGCAGGAACGGACGACCCGTTCACGCCGATAAGGACCCGCGCAGTGCTAAACTACAGAGTCACTCCCGCCCTCGGTCCCTTCACACCCGCACACCGTCAGTTCTCGCGAGGCCCCAGTGCACCAAGAAGACACGACCTCTCAAGCCGGATTTGCCGCCTTGGATCTGGCGCCAGCCGTGTTGAGCGCCATTGAGCGAATCGGCTACGAACAGCCCACGCCGATCCAGGCGGAGAGCATCCCCCCCCTGCTGGCCGGACGCGATCTGATCGGCATGGCCCAGACCGGCACCGGGAAGACCGCGGCGTTCGCGCTGCCGTTGCTGTCGCGTGTCGACCTGAGCCTCGCGAAGCCCCAGATCCTGGTGCTGGCCCCGACCCGCGAGCTCGCCATCCAGGTCTCGGAGGCGTTCCAACGCTACGCCAGCCAGATGAAAGGCTTCCACGTCGTGCCGCTCTATGGCGGACAGGAGTACTCGGGACAGCTCCGTCAGCTTCGTCGTGGCGTGCACGCCGTGGTCGGCACCCCGGGCCGGGTCATGGACCACCTCAACCGGGGCAGCCTCGTGCTCGACGAGCTGCGCACCCTGGTGCTCGACGAGGCCGACGAGATGCTGCGCATGGGATTCCTCGACGACGTCGAGTGGATCCTGCGTCACACCCCGGACACGCGTCAGACCGCACTGTTCTCGGCCACCATGCCGACCCGGATTCGCACGGTCGCCGAGACGTATCTGCGGAAGCCCGCCGAGGTCCGCATCGTCTCGGAAACCGCGACCGTGACCGATACCGAGCAGCAGGCCTGCCTGGTGCTCGGACCAGACAAGCTCGACGCCCTCACCCGACTGCTGGAAACCGCGGACTTCGACGGGATGCTGGTCTTCGTACGGACGAAGACCGCCACCGTCGAACTCGTAGAACGGATCGAAGCGCGGGGATTCGCCTGCGACGCGCTCAACGGCGACATGAACCAGCAGGCGCGTGAGCGAACCATCGGCCGGTTCCGGGCCGGCACACTCGACATTCTGATTGCGACCGATGTCGCGGCCCGCGGCATCGACGTGCCGCGCATCAGCCATGTCATCAACTACGACATCCCCTACGACGCCGAGGCCTACATCCATCGCATTGGACGTACTGGCCGGGCCGGTCGCGGCGGCACCGCCATCACGTTCGTCACCTCACGCGAGCGCCACTTGCTGCGTGCCATCGAGCGAGCGACACGGTCGCCCATCGCATGGCTCGAGGTGCCCGGCCGGAAGCAGCTCGCGGAACGGCGAATAGGCGCGTTCAAGGAAAAGATGCAGGCCATTCTGGCCAGCGACGAGGAGCTCGAGTTCTTTCGGCAACTGATCCGAGACTTCGCGGCCGACAATGCGTGCTCGACTGAGGACGCGGCGGCAGTGCTGGCGTTCCAACTGCAACGCGAGCGGCCGCTCCAACCGCCACCGGACAAGGGGCCGCCGCCGAAGCCATCGTCGCCGCGCCGAGAAAGGCGACATCAGGGCCCGCGGGGATCGTCGTCCTCGCACCCGGACGACACCGGAGTCGAACGCTACAGAATCCAGGTGGGGCGCGCGCACGGTGCCACCGCACGCCACATCGTTGGGGCGCTCGCCAACGAGGCGGGGTTCACCGGCAAGTCAATCGGCCGCGTCCGACTCGACGAGACCCACAGCACGGTGGAGCTGCCGGCAAACCTGCCGGGAGAGGTGCTCCTGCGGTTACGACGGGTCCGGGTCCTCCAGCAGGCACTCGCGATTCAGCTCGACACCGGAGACGTCTCCGACGCCGGACCGGGACGGCCGAACGGCGACCACACCAAGGCATCTCACAGGTTTGCGAAATCCACCGGGCCGGCCAAGGCACGCCACAAGCACAAGAAAGTCGCTGGCGAACCAAAATGGTGGGACCAGAAAAAGACCGGGGGCAAAGCCGCCGGCCGCGGAAAGACAACCAGACCCAAGGCACGCACGCCCAAGGGGTAGCCCGGTAGAATCAGTGGTTCGTCCACACCCGGGACATCGACTTCCATGACACGACTTCTCCGCTACGTTCGACTTGTGCCCGTGCTCCTAGTCGGGTGGTGCCTTCAATCCGTCGCGCACGCACAGCCAGTGCCGATACCAGACGGCGACGTGCCCGTGGCACAGTCGCTTCGTGTCGACGAGGGCCCGATCGTTGATGGCGACGTGCTAAATGACCCAGCCTATGCCGACGCGGTGCCGGCGACCGGTTTCGTGCAGAGCCGACCGTTCGAAGGAGAACCGGCCTCTGAGCGAACCGAAGTGCGTATCGTCTACACCGCCGACACCCTGTATTTTGGCGTCATCTGTTTCACCGAGGACGTGGGCACGATCATCGCGGCCGACAGCCGCCGCGATTCCGACCTCACCGAAACCGACAGTTTTCAAATCGTGCTGGATACCTATCTCGACCGACAGAACGGCTTCGTCTTCGGCACGAACCCGGCCGGGGTCGAGTACGACGGCCAGGTGAATAGCGAGGGACAGGGCAGTGGGGGGTTCGGCGGCGGTGGACGACCCGGCAACAACCGACAGCAGGGCGGCTCAGGCGGCGGCTTCAATCTCAACTGGGACGGGGCCTGGCAGGTGGCCACCGCGGTGACCGACATCGGGTGGACGGCGGAAATCGCAATTCCGTTCAGGACGCTGCGCTATCCGCTGAACGACGTGCAGAACTGGGGGATGAATTTCCAGCGGAACATCCGCGCGCGCAATGAGCAGGCCTACTGGTCGCCGCTGCCGCGTCAGTACAACATCAACCGGATCTCCCTGGCTGGGGAGCTACAGGGAATCGAGGTCCCCGCCCAGCGAAACCTTCAACTCACACCCTACCTGCTGGGCCAGTCGCTGACCCGGACCGAAGACTCGCGCACCGTCACGACCGGCGATTTCGGCGCTGACCTCAAATACAGCGTGACGCCGAGCATGACGCTCGACCTGACCTACAACACCGACTTCGCCCAGGTCGAAGTGGACGACCAGCAGGTCAATCTCGACCGGTTCAATCTGTTCTTTCCGGAGAAGCGACCGTTCTTCCTGGAGAACGCCGGCATCTTCTCAGTGGGACAACCAGGGGCGGTCGACATCTTTTTCAGCCGTCGCATCGGGTTGAGTGAGGACGGGGCCCAGATTCCGATCCTGGGTGGCGGCCGTCTCTCGGGCAAGGTGGGGACGAACACGAACGTCGGCTTCCTGAACATGCAGACCGCTTCCGTCGGCTCCACCGGAACCCCACGGCAGAATTTCACCGTCGGGCGCGTTCGACAGGACCTCGCGAATCGCTCCAACATCGGAGTCATGTTCGTGAACCGGCAGGCCAACGGTGAGCTGGCCGGCACAGATCTGGCCGGCGACGACTACAACCGCACGTTCGCGGTCGACGGACGCTGGGGTATCGGGGAGGGCGGCACGATCTCCGGCTTCGCGGCGGGCACCGATACCTCCGGCGAAGCCGACGACCCGACCGCCAACTCGCATGCCTACGCGATCAATGTCCAACATGAGTCGGAACAGGCTCGGCTCTCGATGGGGTACACCGAGGTCGCACCGAACTTCAATCCGCAGGCCGGGTTCCTGGCCCGCGAGAGCTACCGGCGGGTGAACGGCAGCGTGTTCACCACGTTCCGCCCCGAGAACTTCTGGGGCCTCCACGAGGTGCGGCCACACGTGTTCCACAACACGGTGTTCGACTTCGTGAGCGGTGATCACGAAACCCAGTTCACGCACATCGACAACCACCTCGAGTGGCGGAACGGATACGAGGTCCACACCGGTATGAACATCACCCGTGAGGGCGTGTTGGAGCAATTTGAGATATTCCCGGATGTCTTTGTTCCGCCGGGCACGTACGACCACAAGGAGATGCAGCTCGCCGGGAACACCAATCTCGGCGCACCGGTCAACGGCAACATCAACGTCATCGTCGGCGGTCTGTTCGGCGGCGACCGGGTCACGATCACCCCGTCCATCGCCGCTCGTGTCGGCGAAACCGTCAATGCGATTTTCGAGTGGAGCTACAATGACCTGAAGTTACCGGGTGGGGATTTCACAACCAATCTCGCGCGCTTCAGAATGTCGTACTCCTTTACGACTCGCATGTTCCTTCAGGCGCTCGTCCAGTACAACGACCGCGCCGACCTCTGGTCCTCCAACCTCCGGTTCGGTCTGCTGTCGGACGCCAATACCGGCCTCTTCATCGTCTACAACGACATCCAGGGACTGGGCAGCAATATCCCGACCGGGGCTGGGCGTACACTGACCCTCAAGTACAGCGCCTTGTTCGATCTGCTGAATTGAAGGCTCAGCCGCGGTGATATCGTCGCATCGCACGGAGCCGTCTGATGCAGTCACCGCGACCCCACGTCCTCTTCGATCCGCCGGTCGTGGCCGTCGCGATCGCCTCCACCCTCCGGCTGCCGCCTGCGTCCGTCACGGGCGTGATGGCGCTGCTCTCCGACGGCAACACGGTGCCCTTCATCGCCCGGTATCGGAAGGAGCGCACGGGTGGACTCGACGAGGTGCAGATCGGCGCTGTCGACGACGCCATCGCCACCGCCCGGGATCTGATTGACCGGAAAAACAGAGTTCTGAAATCGATGGCCGAGCAGGGCGCGTTGAAACCCGACCTCCAGCAGGCCATCGTCGGCGCCGGTGACGCGCACGAGGTCGACGACCTCTATCGGCCGTTCAAGACCACGCGCAAGACCCGCGCGACGATCGCGCGCGAGTGTGGGCTCGAACCGCTTGCCAACTTTCTCGCGTCCCAGGTCAACAGCGGGTCCCGACGCACGGCGGTCCTGGCCCCCTACGTCGATCCGGGGAAGGGTGTCGCCGACGAGGAAGCCGCGCTGCACGGCGCCGGCGACATCGTCGCCGAACGATGGGCCGAGACCGGATCGACCCGCGCGTGGCTACGCGGCCAACTGAGCCGCGGCGTCATCCGGACCCGGAAGAAGCGGGGCTACGCCGGCGACGACCATCGCTTTGAACAGTTCTACGACCACCGGGAACCCATTGGACGGCTCGCGTCGCACCGGTTCCTCGCGATGAGGCGAGGCGAGACCGAGAACGCGCTCTCGGTGGCGATCGCGGTCGACGACGAGGCGGTCATCGCAGCGCTCGAGCGGCAGTGGCTCACCAACCGTGGTTTCCTGTTCCGGCGCGAACTGGAAGCCACGGCCCGCGACTGTTACACGCGCCTCCTGAAGCCGTCGGTATCGAGCGAGGTCCTGACCTCGCTGCGCGAGACCGCGGACCACGACGCCATCGCCGTGTTCGCCACGAATCTCGGTGAGCTGCTGCTGGCCCCGCCCGCGACACGCAAGACGATCCTCGGAATCGATCCGGGGTTCAGGACCGGGTGCAAGGTGGCCGTCATTGACGCCACTGGCAAGCTGGTGGCGCACACCACGGTCTATCCGACCGCGCCAACGAACGACACGACCGGCGCCGAGCGCGAGCTCGCCCGGCTCATTCACGCGTACGACGTCGATTTCATCGCCATCGGCAACGGCACCGCCTCGCGGGAGACCGCGGACTTCTGCCGGCGGTTCGAACCAACGCCGCCGGGCGTCACGACGGTGATCGTCAACGAATCGGGTGCGTCGATCTACTCGGCCAGCGCCATCGCCCGGGAAGAATTCCCAAAGCTCGATCTCACCGTGCGCGGGGCCATCAGTATCGCCCGACGACTCCAGGACCCGCTGGCCGAACTGGTCAAGATCGACCCGAAGTCAATCGGCGTCGGTCAGTATCAACATGACGTCAATCAGGCTCATCTCAAGAAGGCGCTCGACCGCGTGGTCGGCTCATCGGTCAACCGAGTCGGTGTGGACGTGAACACCGCGTCGGCCCCGCTGCTCTCCTACGTGGCCGGTATCGGTCCGAAACTGGCGCACGCCATCGTCGCGCACCGTGACACCAACGGGCGGTTCGACACACGCCGCGCGCTACTGAGCGTCCCTCGGTTTGGCTCGCGAGCATTCGAACAGTGCGCAGGCTTTCTACGCGTGCACGACGGGTCGGAGCCGCTCGATGCGTCCGCCGTTCACCCGGAAAGCTACTACGCGGTCGAGCAGCTGGCGGCCGGCCTGGGATGTCGAGCATCCGACCTGCTGGGTAACACCGCCGCGCTGGGGACGGTGACCCCGGAGAGCCTCGTCGACAGTCGGACCGGGCTGCCGACCGCCCGCGACATCGTGTCGGAACTCGCGGCTCCGGGCCGCGATCCACGGGAGACGTTCGAGCCGGTGCGTTTCTCGGACGCGGTGCACGCCCTCGAAGATGTCGTGCCCGGGATGCGGCTGGAAGGCGTGGTCACGAACGTGACCCACTTTGGCGCCTTCGTCGACATCGGTGTCCATCAGGACGGCCTCGTGCATGTCTCCGAACTCGACAACCGTTTCGTGAAGGATCCGACCCACGTCGTCAAAGTCGGTGACCGTTTACAGGTCGAGGTGCTCGAAGTCGATGCGCGCCGCCGCCGGATCGGGCTATCGCGAAAACGAGCCCTCGCACCGCGCGACTAGTGTCCCGTCTCACGCGCCGGGCCAGCCCGGCGCCACGCACTTACTGACGCTCGTGGACCGGCATCGGCCGTAGATAGAGCCACATCCCGAGCGCGAGCACCAGCACGGACAAGAGTCCACAGAGTCCACCCCACACCCAGTACGGCAGCAGGAGCGCCTCTGCGATCTGGCCGACATCGCTGGGCATGGTCCCGGCGCCGGTACGAGCGACGCGTGTAAACAGGTAGTCGCTTCGTGAAAAGACGCTGACCGAGAGTTGGATGGCGAGGAACACGAGACCAAACCGCGCGATCCGAGCGGACCCGAAGCGCACGAGCGCCGCGAGCAGCGCACTCAAGACAAGCACGTAGACGACACCGAACGGATTGCGTACCACCACGGCGACCACTAGGAGAAGGACCGCGGCCAGGCTCCCTAGCGCGGCGCGGGCGCGCCCGGCCGTTCGTGCGAAGAAGAAAAGCCCGCAGGCCACCAGCGCAGGGCCGACAAGGCCCCCGGCCGGGATCAGGGCGCGGGCCGCGCGGCCGCCCGCATGGGCGGTCACGGCGACACCAGACCCGTCCGCGAACACCTGGAGCGAGACGAAATCCCCCCCCACCAGCACGGCGGCAACCCCGTGGCCAAGCTCGTGTGCGAGCGTCGACAACAGCATCAGGGGCCACCACGCCAAGCGGCCACCCGGAACATAGGGCAACGCCAGACTCGCGACGACGCAGGCCACCAGCACGGCGACCGCCCCGGGCGGCGGTCGCCCAGGACCCTGCACGACCGGTCGGCGCGGCTCCGTCATAGGCGGTCGAACGGCGTTGTCGGAGACCAGAACATGGGACACCCCGTCGAGACGTTGGTAGATGTCAGAGGACCTCTGCGTCTACAGCCACCGCACGCGCTCTCAATTGCCCACAGCCCGCATTGATATCTATCCCTTTCTCCGTCCGAACCGTGGAGGGGACGCGGTACTCACGCAGCTTCGCCTGGAATGCGGAGCCGCACTCCCGAGCCGATCGTCGATACGGCCCGTCAACGGTCGGATTGACCGGGATCAGGTTGACATGGCACAACGTGCCTGTGAGCAGCCTGCCCAGGGCTTCCGCCTGGTGAACGTGGTCATTTTGGCCGTGGAGCAGCACGTATTCGAAGAAAATCCGCCGGCGTGTCTTCGCGATATAGGTCTTGCACGCCTCGATCAGCCGCTCAATCGGGTACTGGCGGTTCACGGGCATCGTCTCGGAACGCGTGACGTTGTCGGGCGCATGCAGTGAAACGGCAAGGTTGATCGGCTGGTCCTCATCCGCGAGTTTCAGTATCGGCGGCACAAGCCCGACGGTTGAGACGGTGATGTGCCTGGCACCGATGTGGAGTCCCTGGTCATCGGTCAGGGTGCGAATCGAGCTCAGCGTGTTGTCGTAGTTGGCCAACGGCTCGCCCATGCCCATGAATACGACGTTCGTCACGCTCTGACGTTCGGACCTGGTCTGCGTTCCGTCCGCCATCTGCGCCTCCTCGTCGGTCCCGGCGAGTCGCTCCATGAACATGACCTGCGACACGATCTCGCCGACCGAGAGCTGGCGCCTGAAGCCCTGCTGCCCGGTGGCGCAGAAGGTGCAACCCAGGGCGCAGCCCGCCTGGGTAGAAACGCAGACGGTTCGGCGGACCTTCCGATGTCCGTCCGGTTCGTACCGCATCAGCACGGTTTCGATCAGTTCACCGTCGGGGAGTCTGAACACCGCTTTGTCAGTGGACCCGTCCTTCGAAGCCAGGCACTGGACCGGGTCGAGCGGACTAATGACGTAACGTCGCTTCAATGCCTCCCGGCACCGAAGCGAAAGAAACGTCATGCCGTCGAAGGATGCTCGCCGCTCGTGATACAGCGCACGCCACAGCTGCCCCGTCCTAGAAGGCGCTTCGCCCGTCCCAACCACCAGCGCTTCCAGCTCGCTCTTGGACAGGTCAAGCACGGTTGGAAGCGACCGTTTCTGCGGCATGGTCGAAATGGTCTTTATCCGACGACCCGCCCGTCAGGCATCCGCTACCGGATCGTCAACCCGGCTTGCGACGCAATTTCGCGGATGCGTGTGGCATGCGTGGGGTTGGTCCCCATGACCTCCCGCAGACGACGGACAATCTGCTCCTGCTCGGCGGCGCCCATCGAGCTGGCGCCGGCGGCGGCCTGTTGCACCGCGGCGTTGCAATCAGCCTCGTAGGTGATCGAGCCGCATTCCGCGGTCAAGTTCGCCAGAAGCGGCGCGGCGCCCGAACCCGTGACTGGCGTGCCACCGGCGCCAGTGCTCCCGAAACGCTCCTCCGCCTGCTGAATCTCAGCCGCTGCGCCGCGACGGATGTTCGCACCCTCGGTGCCCGCCTGGAAGCAGGTGAACCCTGGGCGGTTGGCCCAGCGGAGTGGGGCGCAGGCATGGATGCCAGCGTCCTGTGCTGCCTCCAGCACCTCGGTAATCAGCCCTTCGTACTCGGCATCGCCCTCGCCAAAGCCAGAAAAATTCCCGAGGTCGCCGCTCGCGGCGAACAACCCGGTCACGCCCGGCAACTTGGCAATCTCGCGGGCCGCTTCCACGCCCTCCAGCGTCTCGATCATCAGGAACAAGACGACATTGTCGTTCCAGGTCTGGCGATACCCACCGGGAACATCGTTCCACAGCTCACTGGGACCCTGACCACCACCGGAACTCCGTCGCCCGATGGGCGGAAAGTAGGTCCAGTCGACGGCCGCTTGCGCCTCCTCGACGGAGTCGATGGTCGGTACCACGATGACCGCGGCCCCCATATCGGTCGCATGCTGAATTTCACGCTCGTTGGCATACGCGACCCGCACTCCCGGCGCGGCCGGACCCGGACAGGTGCGCCAGAACCGCGCCACCTGTTCCCAGGAGATCGCCTCGTGCTGCATCTCGACCCAGACGAAGTCGTAGCCGGCGGCCGCCATCGCGCAGTACGTGCGCGGGTCGGTGGCCCGCACGGTCCCGCCAATCATCGGGCCGCCCTCGATCAGTTTGCGCTTGGCTGGATTCCAGATCTCGGCCGTCTGCCCATCGGGCAGGGCGAAACGTGATCCATAGTCAAACTCATCCGCGCTGAAGTCCTGCGCCGCCGTATCCCGTGCCGTGGCGCCCACCAGGACGCAGGTCGTGATCGTGACCAAGGTCAATAGCTGTTTCATGCTCATGGCATCCTCTTTTCGGTGGCATCCGCACAACGACAGGTCAACCGACCTGCCGCCGCTACGGGCGAAGTGTAATACGGGCCGGAGGACCCGATCAGGAATAACTTGACCATTCTGGTCGGGTCCCAACTGAACGAAGCGGAAGTCCGAACGCTCGGCGCCGAGCCGAGCGCCCGTGCCATGCGCACGCAGGTCACGGCAACGCCAACGCGATCAGCTCAGGAGCGGCCGATCCGCCTCCTCCGCCAACGGCCACCACGATGTATTGCCGGCCATCGTGCAGGTAGGTCATCGGATTGCCGGAGGGTACGGCCGGGAGGGCCACGGACCCAAGGTAATCTCCGTTGCCCTTATGGTAGGCCGCGAGGGTACGCGCGCCTTCGGCCTGGTCGGCGACGTAGCGCCCGCCGGAATTGACAATGAGCAGGGTTTTCGTCACGAGCGGACCACCCGCATTGCCACCGCTGTGCCCCCCAAGCGCCGGCAGATGCAGATCCTTCAGGGCGGGGTGGGTCCTTGGGCCATCGCCATGCGGGCTCATCCACGCGTGGTCTCCGGTGTTGAGATCGATCGCCGTGACCCGCTTGTACGGCGGCTTGACCAGTGGCAAGCCCTGCGGCCCGGGTACCGGCACCGCCCAGGTCTCGGTGAAGTAGCCGACCGTGGCGGGCGGAGCGTACTCGATCAGTTCGATCGCCCTGAGTCGTGTTTGCGACGGCACGAACAGACGCCCCGACTCCGGGTCCACCGCTGACCCGGGCCAGTTCACGCCGCCCCCAGTGCCGGGGGCCTGAATCATCGGCCGCCCCTGGCCGCGCACGGTGGGCGGTGTAAACATCGGGCTCAACTGGCCGCGTTCGGCGATTCGGATCGCCTCTGCCCGCAGCTCGGGCGTGAAATCGATCAGGTCATCGACCGTGATGCCCTGCAGGTCGAACGCCGCCGGCCGGGTCGGAAATGGCTGGGTCGGTGAGTACCACTCGCCGGGCGCGTCACCCGCCGGTACCGGTCGCTCTTCGATCGGCCAGACCGGCTGGCCGGTCACGCGGTCGAACACGTAGGTGAAGGCCTGCTTGCTCGTCTGCGCGATCGCCTTGATGTCACGTCCATCGACGGTGATGTCGATCAGGTTCCCACCGGTCGGGAAGTCATAGTCCCAGAGTCCGTGGTGCACCGCCTGGAAGTGCCACACCCGTTGGCCTGTCTCGGCGTCGACGGCCACGATGCTCTCGGCAAAGAGATTGTCGCCGTGGCGCATGCCGCCATACCAGTCGTTCGTCGGAGTGCTGACCGGCAAGTAGACGTACCCCAGTTCTTCGTCGACCGGCATGTTGCCCCAGACATTCGTGTGGCCGCTGTATCGCCACGACCCGTTCTGCCACGAATCGACGCCGAAGTCGTCACCTTGGGGGATGGTGTGAAATATCCATTTCATGGCGCCCGTACGCGCGTCGAAGCCGCGCACGTGACCGGGCGGCGCCTCGCGGGTCGTGGTCTGGTCGGTCAAGGTGCTCCCCACGACGAGGGTGTCGCGCACCACGGCAACCGGCGTCGAATGCGTGATACGCGACCGGTCAATCTCGCGTCCGAGGCTGGTGCTGAGGTCGACGATGCCGTTCTCACCGAAGGTGGGATACAACGCACCGGTCCGGGCGTTGAGCGCGACGAGTCGCAGGTCGTGCGTGGCAATGACAATACGGGCGTCGTCGCTCGTGTCGTCCTCCCAGTACGAGACGCCGCGATGCTGCCATCCGATGTTGGCCGGACGCTCGAGTCGGTCGTAGCTGTGCGGATCGTAGATCCAGACCGCCTCGCCGGTGCCGGGGTCGAGCGCCGCGACCTGCCCCAATGGGGTGCTGACATACAGCATGCCGTCCACCATCAACGGTGTTGCCTTGAACAGGCCTGGGTTGATCTCGTCCCGCGCTTCCGCCACTTCGGTAGAGACCGAGGTCCAGCGCCAGGCAATCTGGAGGTCGCTGAAGTTTGTGACGGTGATCTGGTCGAGGGGTGAGTATTTGGTGTTCGCCCCGTCGGCCCCATAGTGACGCCACTCGCCCGTCACGTCGGACTGAGCCAGGGCGGGCCCGGCCGCAACCACCAGCCCCCCCACCAACCCGAGACACCACCGCCATCGACCGTGTCGAATCATCGCTCTTCCTTCGCCAGCCTGTCACACGCGAGGTGTGACCGGCAGAAACAGGTGAGGCCCTGTGGCGCAGGCCTTTAGGCCTGCGATCGCACGGCTAAAGCCGTGCGCCACAACATACGGCTTATCAGAAGCCGGTTGTCACAACCCCGCTGCATTCGACATGCGCACTGGACTGCCACTCTCGTTGAGGCCGTGCCGACGCTGTCGTTCACCTGCGCGATTCTACCAGCGGATGTCAGCCCCGGAGCGCGCACGGCCCTATAATCGAATCACACACGCTGGCAGGCCGTGAGCCGCGACTGCCGCGGCGGGCAAGGAGAACATCATGACGAACTCGACGCCGTTTCTCGCAGGCGTAGCGTGGTGCGCGCTGACGCTGGCACCGTCGATTGCCGTGGGCCAGTATGGCGCCACCGACGGCGAGTGGCGGACCTACGCGGGCGACCAGGGCAGCACGAAATACTCGCCGCTCGACCAGATCGATGCAACGAACTTCGGCGACCTGCAGGTCGCCTGGCGCTGGCAGTCCGCCGACGGGGCGCTCGACCTCGACGCTCTCCGCGAACAACGTTCCGGGGTGTCCATCAACGGCATCCAGGCCACGCCGCTCATGGTCGGCGGCACCCTGTATCTGTCGACCGCGATGTATCAGGCGGCCGCCGTCGACGCCGGCACCGGCGAGACCGTCTGGATCTACGACCCCCGGGTCTATGAGGGCGGAGAGCCGACCCACGGTTACGGGTCGCGGGGTGTGGCCTATTGGACCGACGGACAGGACGAGCGCATCTTCTGGGGCACCAGCGAGGGCTACCTGCAAGCCGTCGACGCCAAGACCGGGCAGCCGCCCCCCACGTTCGGCACCAATGGCCGAGTCGATCTCACCGAGGGCATTCCTCGAGCCACCCGCGGAGACATGAATTACCAGGGACGCAACCTGCTCGGGGTCAAGTCGCCGCCAGTCGTTCTCCGCGACGTGGTCGTCGCCCCAACCATTATTTCGGACTTTGTCGTCAAGAAGGAGGCGCCGCCCGGCTGGTTGAAAGGGATCGACGCACGCACCGGCGACACCAAGTGGATGTTCCGGACCGTACCCCAAGCTGACGACTTCGGCGCCGACACCTGGGAGAACGAGTCGTGGCGCTATTCGGGCAACGTCAACGTGTGGCCGCCAATGAGTGCCGATGAAGAAACCGGATATCTCTACCTCCCCACCGGCACGCCCACCAGCGACTACTACGGGGGGCACCGCCTGGGCGACAACCTGTTCGCCGAGAGCATCGTCGCGCTCGACATTGAGACCGGCCAGCGCATGTGGCACTTCCAGGCGGTGCATCATGGGGTATGGGACTACGACTTCCCCGCGGCGCCGAATCTGGTCGACATCACCGTTGACGGGCGTCGTATCAAAGCGCTGGCCCAGGTCAGCAAGCAGGCGTTCACCTACGTCTTCGATCGCGTCACCGGCGAACCGGTCTGGCCGATCGAAGAGCGTCCGGTGGAGACCGACACCGATCTGGACGGCGACGTGCTGTCGCCGACCCAACCATTCCCGACCAAACCACCACCGTTCGACTATCAGGGCGTCACCATCGATGATCTGGCCGACTTCACCCCCGAGATCCGGGCGATGGCGATCGAGGCGGTGCGGGACTTCCGGCTCGGCCCCCTGTTTACGCCGCCGATGCAAAGCCGAGACGGCGGGCTGCAAGGCACCATTCAACGACCACAAATCGGTGGCTCAGCGAGTTGGAGCGGCGCGGCCTTCGACCCGGAGACGGGCCTTCTGTATGTACCCTCGGAAAACCGGCTGTCGGTGCTGAAGTACTACACGCCGGACCCAGGGGCGGGTGGGAACCTGCGGTTCACCCAGGCCGAATTCGGCAGCGGCAAGCAGCCCGCGCTCCCCCAGGGTCTGCCGCTGCTCAAGCCGCCCTATTCGCGGATGACGGCCATTGATCTCAACGAAGGTGACCATGCCTGGATGCGACCGAACGGCGACGGCGACCGGTTCCGTCGGCACCCGCAACTGCGCGACCTCGATCTGCCGCCCCTGGGTGGCGAAGGACACGGCGGCCCGTTGCTGACCAAGACCTTGCTCGTCAGTGCGTTGTCGGCCGGCGGATCGACCGGGGGCCCCAGACTGATTGCGCGCGACAAGGCCAGCGGCGAGATCGTCGGGTCGCTGGATCTCCCGGGCGGCGCCATCGGCACCCCGATGACGTATCTGCACGACGGCGTCCAGTACATTGCGCTGACCGTTGGTGGCGAAGTGCCAGAACTGATCGCGCTGCGGCTACCGTAGGGAGAACGACCGATGCCAAGAATACCGCTGCGGCCGTTAGGTCTCGTCGCGATCGGCGTTGCGCTCGCCACCGTGGGCGCCTCGGGGGTCCAGCCGGCGCAGCGGCCCGTCGGCGAGAGGCCGGCGGTGACCAAGGCTGACGTTGAGCGGTGGAAGCAGGAACTGACGAACTGGGGCCGGTGGGGTCCGGACGACGAGATCGGCACCCTCAACCTGATTACTCCGGACAAGCGAAGGCAGGCTACCGCGCTCGTGCAGGACGGCATTTCGGTCTCACTCGCGCGTGACGCCGAGACGGAAGCGGCGGTCGACAATCCGCGTCCCTATCAGGTGACCCCCCTCGGCATCACCGCAGACGAGATTCGTATCGCGTACCACGGCTTCATGCACACGCACCTCGATTTTCTCAATCACAACTTCATCGGGGAGGGCGTGACCTACAACGGCTACACGCCAGACCCGACCGTGGTCGCGGCCGAGGGTGGGCACGCCAGGAACACCGTGCACAACGCGAAGCACGGCATCGTGACGCGTGGGCTGCTCATCGACATGGCCCGGTTCAAGAACGTGCCGTATCTCGACCCGGGGACGCCGATCTATATCGAAGACCTGGAGGCGTGGGAGGCTGAGACCGGCCTGCGGGTCTCCTCCGGTGACGCGGTCGTGATCCGCACTGGCCGATGGGCTCGCCGGGCGGAGGTTGGGCCGTGGGATATCGCCAACGATGCGGCCGGCCTGCATGCGTCAGTCATTCCATGGCTCAAACAGCGCGACATCGCTCTGCTGGGCGGCGAAGCGCCTCAAGACGTCGCCCCGGCCGGCATCGACCCAGCCGTGACCGTCGCGGACGACCTTGGTCCGCGACCGCTGCACCGATTCGCTCTGATCTATCTGGGGATGCCCCTGTTCGACAACCTCGACCTCGAGGCACTGGGTGACGTGGCCGCCACCCTGAACCGGTGGGAGTTCCTCCTGACCGCTGCCCCTCTGCCGACCCGTGGCACCGGATCCCCCATCAATCCCATTGCCACCTTCTAGGGGTTTCCGGGCGAGGCCCGTGTGGCGCAGGCCTTCGGCACCCTCTCGATGAAAGTAATCTAACGCCATGAGCGATCAACCACGCGTCCTCGCCTTCGCGGGCAGTGCCCGCACAGACTCGTTCAATGTGAAACTCGTGAACATCGCGGCGGAGGGAGCCAGGGAGGCCGGGGCGGAGGTCACGGTCCTGAACCTGAAAGACTTTCCCATGCCGATCTTCAACCAGGATCTCGAGGCGGCCGAGGGCCCTCCGGAGCAGGCCACCCGGCTCAAAGGCATCATGCTGGCTCACGAGGGGTTGTTGATTGCCTCACCTGAATACAACAGCTCGATCTCACCACTGCTCAAGAACACCATCGACTGGGTGTCGAGGCCCGCTGACGGCGAGCCGATGCTCGCGGTGTACCGCGACAAGGTAGCCGCCGTGATGAGCGCCTCACCTGGGGGCTTGGGCGGACTACGCGGCCTGGTTCACTTACGATCCATTCTGTCGAATATTGGTGTGCTCGTCATACCCGACCAAGTCGCCGTCACCCAGGCCCACTCCGTGTTCGATGACCACGGCAACCTCCTGGATGCCAAGCGGCAAACGTCCGTTCAGGGCCTCGGGCGAAGCGTTGTGAAGCTGGTCGGCTGGAACCGCTAACCCTCATCAGCACGAGGAGTAACGATGATGATCAATCGTGGAATGGCTGCGTGCGTACTCATGACACTGACCGCCGGCGCCGGGTGCGCCGGGAACGACGCGACAGACGCGGCCGAAGTCAGCCAAGGCCCTGCGTCACCGGCGATCAGCGATCTGTATGCGGGGTCGCCGTATCTCGGCGAACTGCGCAACAGTCTGGTCTACGGCGAGATCTGGGAGCGACCACAACTCTCGAAGCGCGACCGGAGTCTCATTACGGTCGCGGTGCTTCAGGCCCTGGTCCGCGACGAACTCGAGCTTCACGTGCCGCGGGGACTCGACAACGGACTCACGCCTGAGGAAATCTCCGAAATCATCCTCCACGTCACCTTCTACGCCGGCTGGCCAACCGGGGTCCAGGCCTCGCTGACCGCGGCCGAGGTCTTCGCAGAGCGCGGCCTGTCGCTCGGCCCGCTGGCCCGGGCACCGGCCGCCGCCGACCGGCCCGACACGCCCGCCACGGCAAGCGGTGCCTATGCGGCGGTGCCACGGTTGGGGGAACTGCGGAACAGCCTGCTCTATGGCGATATCTGGGAGCGGCCCCAGCTGTCCAAGCGTGACCGGAGCCTGATCACGGTGGCGGTGACCCAGGCGCTCTATGCCACGAGCGAACTACGCACCCACATCGGGCGGGCGCTCGACGAAAACGGCGTGACGCCGCAGGAGCTGTCAGAGGTGATCCTGCACGTCACCTTCTATGCCGGCTGGCCGAAGGCGGTCAACGCGGGGCGACTGGCGTCCGAGGCGTTCGAAGCTCGCGGGGTGTCGTTCGCCGACCTCGAGTAGGGACACTCGGCGTCACGGCAACGCAAAGGCGATGAGTTCGCCCGGGTGGGTGCCGGCACCGACGGCCAGCACGAGATACTGGCGACCGTCGAGCATATAGGTCATCGGCGACCCGGTCTGCGCGGCGGGGATCGGCACCGCCCCCAGTTCGTCGCCTGTCGCCTTGTCGTAGGCGCGCACCATGGCACCCCGTTCGCCCGACGGCATGGTGATGGTGCCGCCCTCGCCGCTGATGACCAACGTTCGGGTCGTCAGGGTACCGATGCCACCGGAGCTGCCACCGGCCCCGCCCGTGCGGCCGGTGCGCGGAATGTCGAGTCCACGGAGCGAGGGATGGTTGCGCACGCGATCCGGGGTCTCACCGTGGGCGACCTGCCACACGATTTCCCCGACGTTGAGGTCGATGGCCGTGATTCGCCCCCAGGGCGGCCGTAGCAACGGAAGCCCGCGCACCGTCAGGGGCCGACCCCGACCGTTCACATACTCCATGTCTGATCGCTCGGCGTCTGGCTGAACAAGGCCGACCGAACGGGTCAGGGTGTGTGAGTAGACATACATGATGCCGGACTCGGGGTCATACGACCCGCCCGGCCAGTTGGCTCCGTTCGGCACGAACAGCGTCCCCAACAGCCCGCCGTCGCCGGCCGCGATCGGCGGGGTGAAGACCGGTCCGGTCCGATACTGCGACACGAATTCGAGCGCCTCAGCCTTCAACTCCGGCGTGAAGTCAATCAGCTCGTCGATCGGGAAGCCCTGCCGCTCGAAGGGCGGCGGCTTGGTCGGGAATGGCTGCGTCGGCGCATACCATTCACCCGGCACGGTGCCCGCGGGCACCGGTCGCTCCTCGATGGGCCACACCGGCTCGCCGGTGAGCCGGTCGAAGACATACACCCAGCCTTGTTTGGTCGGTTGCGCCACCGCCTGAATCTGTCGACCGTCGACCGTGATGTCGACCAGGATCGGCGGACAGGGGACGTCGTAGTCCCAGATGGGGTGGTGCACGAACTGGAAGTGCCAGCGGCGCTCGCCCGTCTCGATGTCGACGGCCACCAGACTCTCACCGAACAGATTGTCGCCGGGCCGATGCCCCCCATAGTAGTCGCCAGTTGGGATCTCGACGGGGAGGTAGGCCAGACCGAGTTCGGCGTCCACCGTCATGTTGGTCCAAACCCCGGTGTTGCCGGTGTAGACGGCTGAGTCGCTCAACCAGGTGTCACGCCCGTATTCGCCCGCGGTCGGGATCGTGTGAAAGATCCAGCGTCGTTCACCGGTGCGGACGTCGAAACCGCGAATGTAGCCCTTCACGTTCTCCCGGCTTGGCGGGGCACTGCCCGCGCGATGCGCAGCGCCGACGATGACGACATCGCGGGCGACGGTCGGGGCCCCGTTCCACCCGATCTCACCCGACAGCGGGTCGATGGCCTGGTCGTTGTACAGCTTGAGGTCGACGATGCCGTCGACCCCGAACGTCGGCACCGGCCGACCCGTCTCGGCGTCCAGCGCAACGAGCTGATAGCCGATGGTCACGACGTAGATACGTGAGTCACCTTCGCCGTCGGTCCAATAGCCGACGCCGCGGCCAGACATCCGACGAATCGCATTGCCGGCCCGCTCTCCCTCATCGATGCGGTAGAGCCACAGCAGCTCGCCGGTCGCCCCATCCAGGGCCACCACATCCCGGCGGCTCCCCGCGGTCGCGTAGAGGACGCCATCGACCATGAGCGGCGTGGTCTGATAGTTGAAGTCCGGGAACGCCCCGAAGTTGACGGCGCTGAACCGCCACGCCACCTCGAGGTCGTCGAAGTTGCCGCCGTCAATCTGGTCGAGCGCCGCGTATCGCGTGCTGCCAAGATCTCCGCCATAGGTCGGCCATTGACCATCGGCCGCGCCCGACTGGGCCGACGCCACTGTGGCGCCGCCCGCCAGCGCCAGCACGACCAGCAGCGACCCGCCACCGCAATCCAGCCCGTATCTCATGTCTCGTCCTCGACCTACAGCGTGTGCCCGAATGCGAGCAGTCTTGCACAGTCGGTCGTCGGCGCCAACCGCGTCCGGGCCCGGGTTTGCGACGGCCCCAGCTTCGTGGTTGAATTCGCGGGTGCCTCGGTCTCAGCCAGCGCCCGAGTTCGCCTCACGAACAGAGACTGACTCCCCATGACACTACACATCAGGCGGCACCGGTCATCGCTTCGGCCGCTGCTATCCGGTCTACTCCTCGTGACGCTGGCCTGCGCACCCGCGCCGGCGCCGTCCCAGGTCACCACGACCGCCACCTGGTTCGAGGGCGCCACCCTGATCGATGGCACGGGCGGCGAGCCGATCGTACGAGCCGCCTTCCTGGTGGAAGACGGTCTGTTTAGCTGGGTGGGCCAGGAAGGCGCCCGGACGGCGCCGGAGGACGCAGACCGCGTGGACTTGCGCGGCAAGACCGTCATCCCGGCGCTGATCGACGCCCATCAACATATTGGCCTGACCAACGTAAGAAGTGGCGCGACCGGTCAGGAACAGTACACACGGGCCAATCTGATCGAACACCTCGATCGGTTCGCCTATCACGGGATCGCCGCCACGATGAGCCTGGGACTCGAGGCCGACGAGGGGCTGGCGTTCGCACTGCGAGACGAGCCGAGGCCACGGACAGCGAGGTTGCTCACCTCTGGTCGCGGGATCGCCGCCACGCCGATGGCGGGGCCGCAGCAAGCGTATCGCCTCGGGATCCCCCGAGGAGCCGGCAGTCCAGCCGACGGGCGGGCGGCGGTCCAGGAGCTGCGGTCACATGGCGTGAACCTCGTCAAGATCTGGGTCGACGACCGGGGTGGGGCGGTGCCGAAACTGGGGCCGGATGTGTACCGCGCGATCATCGACGAGGCGCACACGCTCGGCTTACGGGTGGTGGCCCACGTGGGAACGACCAGTGCCCTCGAAGATGCCAAGGACCTGCTCCAAGCCGGCATCGACGGTTTCGCCCATACGGTACGCGACCGCGATGTCGACGACGAGTATCTGGCGCTCGTCCGAGCGCGCCCGGCCGTCTGGACCATCCCCAACCTGCCGGGATCGCCGGTCACGGCGACCGACCTCGCCTGGCTGAGCGAAACGTTGCCGCCGTTCGAGGTCCACGCGTTGCGACAGCAAGCTGAGAGACTGGCCGCCGAGGGGCCCGGCGCACTCTTCGACCTCCAGTGCCGCAACCTCGCGCGGAATCGCGAAGCCGGCATGATCATCGGCATGGGGACCGATTCAGGCACGAGCGTCGCGTGGACTACCCACACCGAGCTGCGTGACATGGTCTCCTGCGGCCTCAGCCCGATGGAGGCGCTAGTCGCGGCGACTCGGGTCAACGCCGAGTTGATCGGACTCGACGACCTCGGGATGGTCGCGGCGGGACGCAGCGCCTCGTTCGTGGTGCTCGACGCCGACCCGCTGGCCGACATCAACAACACCAGACGTATCTCCGATGTCTATCTGCAGGGCCTGAAGGTCGATCGAGACACGCTCAGAGCCGAGTTCCAGGCGGGCGCACCCTAACCCGTCGTCCGCTTGTCGGTGATACCGGCCGGGGCTGTGAACTCACGCGGCGGGTGAGGGTCTCTCGACCAGGCATTCAGGCGGCAGGCCGAATGTCGCCACGACCTCCGACCACGTGACGAACCCGAGCAAGTGGCGGGCCAGTTCGGTGCGTGGCGCGCCGTCGAGGTGGGGGTAGCTACCGGCCAGCGTCTGCGCCGCGTGGGCCAGCGCGGCGACGCCGTCGGATTCCTCGTCGACCGCCAGAATCACCCCGAACGCTCTGTCGCCGGCCAACTCCTTCGCCGCTTCGACATTGCGCCAGACCCGGCTACGCGATGGAAACCACAACGTCGACGGGGGCACCGGATCGGGGGGGCGGTCCTCGACGAACAGCACGCACGCCTCGGTGCCCAAGCAACAGTCGACACGTAGGAACCCCTCGAACGCCCACCACTTCCTTCGACCGCGCTGGGCCAATCGCTTCCCGAACTGCCTGAGACCCTCGTCCCGCGCCTCGCTGACAAGACGCTCATCGTCAGAAAACAGCTTGCCGCGCCAGCGCTGGGCGCCAGGGTTCTTCGCACCGAAATTGATGGGATCCCGCACGTCCATCATCTGAGGATTGTCGAGCAACCAGCGGAGAAACGCCGCCGGCGGGGCAACCGCGCGCTGGTAGACCGCACCCTCACGGGCATCCCGATCCGACCGCGTCTCTGACGTGAGCAATGTCCCCAACTCAGCCGGTGGTGGCACGGCCGCCCCCGCTCGAGTGAACGCCGCCATCTCCCACAATCCACTCAGCCACGGATGTCCGTCCGCCGCCTGGTCCCGCAGCGCATCCAACACCAGCTGCACTCTGGTCAACCCCATATCGCGGTCGCTCACGTTTCCCTCGCTCCTACTGCGTCACCGGTCCATGGGCCAACCGCTGCCTCACCCGATCCGTGAAGCCACCGCGCACCACGCCGGAGACGGGTCGCTCTCGATCCGGCAGGGCCGCTGGAAGCTGGAGAAAACCGGCAGCTCCGGTGTCGAGCGCCTGGATGCCCTGCTCGAAAGCTACATACAACGTGGGCGCAGCACGCCCGGCTAGGCGCGGGCCCTTCAATTCACCGGATTTGTCGCAAAGACGGTCAGCTCGGTGGTGAAGCCGCGGTCGTGCATCTCGAGCACCGCCTTGACCATGTGGGCGATGTCCTCCACCTGGAGCTTCGAGGGATGGTCGGCCTGGTCGAAACCGGCGCTGGCGGCGAAGTCGGTAATGACCTCGCTCGGATTGACCTGCATCACCCGCACGTTGTGCTTCCGAAGTTCAGCGCGCCAGCACTCGGTCATGCCGCGTAGGGCGAACTTGCTCGTCATGTAGGCGG
>JAPYUM010000087.1:15996-17292 GCA_029940535.1 Vicinamibacterales bacterium | reverse complement strand
AACGCAAAAATCGTGGCCGCTGGTGCCCGTCTGCCGACATGGGAAGACGCGGTGGGTCGATACATCACAGCCCGCCTAGTTTAGGATTTCATCGACGAGGGTTGAGACCAGCCGGGCAATCGCGAGGCATGCCGTCAGCCCGGGCGAATCGATGCCCGCGGCGTGGACCAGCCGCGGCTGGGCGGTGTCACGTTCGATCAGGAAGTCAGAGAACGCGGTCGCTTCTGGACTCAGCTTGGGACGGATGCCGGTGCCGCCCAGACGCATATCGTCGGGCCGGACCGTCGGGAGGAGTTGCCGGGTCGGTTCGACGAATGCCGCCACCGGGAGCCGACCGTGTTCGTAGTCGCGCTTGTCTGGCTGGTACCGGGTGGTGGGTCCCACCATGACGCTGCCCCAGGTCGTGGGTGTCAGATGGACGCCAAGATGTTCGCCGGCCCGGGCCGGCAGTGGGTACACCGGTCGGGTGACGAGCCCGCGACTGGCGCCGCCCAGTTCGGCATACTCGCCGCGACACGGATGAATCGTGAAGGCTCGGCCTCCGAGGGCGGACGACACGTCGTCGGCGTACAGGCCGGCTGCGTTGACAACCGCGCGTGCCCTGATCGTTTCGGCCGGCGTCCGCAGGTCCAGCCACTCGCCGCCCTCGTCGCCGCGGCCATGGACATGAGCATCGATGAGCGGCATCGCGGGCAGTGTGATCGCGTCACGCGCGCCGGCGTCCCGGTGCAGCGCGCGCACCAGTGCTTCCGTTTCCACGATGCCAGTCGACGGCGACCATATCGCGGTGTGCGCGGCGATGTGCGGTTCCATCCGGCGCACGAAACTCCGGTCGACGAGTTCCAGATCGTCGACCCCGTTGGCCAGGCCGCGCGCTAGCAGATCTCGTAACCGAGTGTCGTCGTCTTCGGATCCCGCGACGATCAGCTTGCCGCACCGATGGTGTGGCACGCCATGGGTCTCACAGAATCGGTACAGGGCGTCACGCCCTTCCACGCACAGACGCGCCTTCAGCGAGTCACGCGGATAGTAGATGCCCGCATGCACCACGCCGCTGTTGTGCGTGCTGGTTTCGGTGCCCAAGCGGGGATGACGCTCGAGCAGGCAGACGGTGCGACCGGGGCGGGCCGTTTCTCGCGCGCACGCCAGCCCGACGACACCGCCGCCCACAATCACCAGATCGACTTCTTCCATGCGGTTTGCAGCGACCGAACCCTACCATGGCCGCATGCTATATTGAGCGGCTTGGGTGCGAGCCGTTCGCACCACGGTTGGAGTGATGCCAAGACTTCGCGA
>JAPYUM010000087.1:7783-15896 GCA_029940535.1 Vicinamibacterales bacterium | reverse complement strand
ACCACCTATCCGGGCACCGTCGATGAAGTGGTGCGTCCGATGCTCGAAAAGACCGGACTACGGGGCGGCGACGATTTCTTTCTTGCGTTTTCGCCCGAGCGCGTGGATCCGGGCAACACCCAGTGGACCACCGCCAACATCCCGAAGGTCGTGGGTGGCATTGACGCCGACTCGACCGCCGTGGCGCAGGCACTGTACGAGCAGGTGGTCAGCACCGTCGTGCCGGTGTCGTCGCCACGCGTAGCCGAGATGGTGAAGCTGCTGGAGAACACATTCCGCGCGGTGAATATCGGGCTAGTCAACGAATTGGCTCTGATGAGCCATCGCCTCGATGTCGACGTCTGGGAGGTGATTGACGCTGCCAACACCAAGCCGTTTGGATTCATGCCGTTCTACCCCGGGCCTGGGCTGGGGGGGCACTGCATTCCGATTGATCCGTATTACCTGAGCTGGAAAGCCCGGCAGAACGGCTTCGAGAGCCGTTTCATCGAGTTGGCCGGTCAGATCAACTCGAGCATGCCCCGGTTTGTCGTGGAACTCGTGGTTGCGGCGTTGAGCGAGCAGCGCAAGCCGCTGCTCGACGCCCGGGTGCATCTGTTCGGGATGGCGTACAAGCCCAGCGTCGGCGACGTCCGCGAGTCGCCCGCGATCGACATCGCCCATCTGTTGCAGCGCGGTGGAGCCGTGGTGTCGTACAGCGACCCGCACGTGCCGCGCGTGCATCATGCCCACCTCGAACTCGAGGCGGTATCATGCGAGGTCGCCCTCGAACAGGGGTTCGATTGTGGCGTCATCACGACGGGGCACCCCGAGTTCGACTATGTCGCGATTGCGGAGCGGTCCGTCTGTCTGGTGGATACACGCAACGCGCTACGCGGGCTCTCAGGGGACCACATTCACCGGTTGTAGGGGATTGCACCCGCAGCTGATTTTCTCGAACCACTGAGTTATCCTTCCACTGACGATGTCCAAACGCGCGATCATTACCGGAATTACCGGGCAAGACGGGTCGTATCTTGCCGAATTGCTGCTCGACAAGGGGTATGAGGTGGTTGGAGTCACCCGACGCCTCAGCACGCCGAACACCGGCCGCATCGAGCATCTCCTCGGACGTATCGAGCTTAGACCAGCCGATCTGCTTGATCAGCTCTCGTTGATGAAAGTCGTCGATGAGGTGCGTCCGCACGAGTTTTACAACCTGGCCGCGATGTCGTTCGTGCCGGCGTCGTGGGATCAGCCGCTGCTGACCGGCGAGTTCAACGCCCAGGGGGTAACCCGGGTGCTCGAGGCGATCCGTCGGATTGACACATCGATCCGGTTGTATCAAGCGTCATCCAGCGAGATGTACGGAAAGGTGCGGGAGACGCCGCAGACCGAGGACACCCCGTTCTATCCACGCAGTCCGTATGGCGTCTCGAAAGTGTTTGCGCACTACATCACCGTGAACTACCGCGAAAGCTACGATCTCTTTGCGGCGTCCGGCATCCTGTTCAACCACGAATCGCCTCGACGGGGTCTCGAATTCGTGACCCGCAAAGTCACCGATGGAGTGGCCCGCATCAAGCTCGGTCTCGCTGAGCAACTGTCCCTGGGCAATCTCGACGCGCACCGCGACTGGGGATTCGCCGGAGATTACGTGCGTGCGATGTGGCTGATGTTGCAACAGGAGACGCCTGACGATTTTGTGATCGCGACCGGCGTCAGTCACTCGGTTCAGGAATTGGTGCAAACGGCGTTCAGCCATGTCGGTTTGGACTGGCAGGAGTACGTCAAGACGGACCCCCGTTTTCTGCGACCAGCCGAGGTTGACCATCTGATCGGCGACTCATCCAGGGCGCGGGCAGAGCTGGGCTGGCAGCCGAACGTCGATTTCAAGGCACTCGTCACGATGATGGTCGATGCGGACCTTGAACGGCACCGGTCCGCGCGCGCTCCCATCTCCGTCTAGCACCGCTGCCTGCAGGCCGGTTCAGAGTTACGACCCACGAATCGCCCTCTTTGTTGCTTTCCGGACCGGGCCACACGCACGGCAACACCGATCGGGTCCAGACGCAGGCTCACCCTCCATGCCACGAGCGTTGATTACGGCGGTGCCGTTCGGCGAAGTCGACCGGTCTTCGCTGAATCTGCTGGACGCAGCCGGCGTGTCATTCGACCTCAATCCGCTCGGCCGGAGGTTGAAGGCGGAGGAACTGGTGGCCTTGATTCCCGGCTACGACGTGCTCATTGCCGGAACCGAACCGATTACCGACCGGGCCATCGACGCCGCCGACAGTTTGCGGCTGATTTCTCGAGTGGGAGTCGGCCTCGACAGCGTCGATCTCGCGGCGGCTCGACGGCGGGCGATTGCCGTCGCCTACACCCCGGAAGCGCCGGCCGACGCGGTGGCGGAGCTCACGATTGGGATGGCTCTGTCGCTCCTGCGCGGCGTACATCTGGCCAACCAGGCGATTCGGCGCGGCATCTGGCGACGGCTGCAGGGCCGGCGCTTGGCCCGGGTCACGGTTGGGGTGGTTGGCGTCGGGCGTATCGGTTGTCGCGTGATCAAGCTGCTGTCCGCGTTTGGCGGCCGGATTCTGGGCAATGATCTGACGCGGGCGCCGGTGGATGAGCTGAGCCGCCAGGGCGCCAAGGTCGAGTGGGCCGAGTTCAGTACGCTGCTTCGCGAGTCGGACATCGTCACGCTGCATGTGCCACTGACGCGTGGGACCAGCCATCTCGTCGGTGCCGGTGAGCTGGCGGTGATGCGGCGCGATGCGCTGTTGATCAATACCTGCCGGGGCGGAGTCGTTGACGAGGCTGCACTGGCGACAGCCTTACGGGCTGGACGGCTCGGGGGCGCCGCCGTCGACACGTTCAGTCACGAACCGTATGACGGCGAGCTTGTCGGTATCAAGACCTGTCTCTTGACCCCCCACATGGGATCGATGGCGGCGGACTGTCGCCTGCGCATGGAACAGGGCGCGGCTCAGAACGCGGTCGCGTTTCTTCGTGGCGATCCACTCGATGAACTGGTGCCGGAGTCGGAGTACGAACTGCAGGAGGACGGGTCGTCCACAGGTCCTTAGTCCGCCGTCGTCATTCCTGACAGCACGATTCGATGCAGATCGACCAGCGGGGGGACCGCCCGCCAGTCGAAATCGAGCCTCCAGATCCCATCCTCCATCTGTCTGGCTGGCGCGTCACGCAGGCCCCAATCCTCACGGTTGTCGTAGATGACCTCGTGATTGTGCCAGGTTCGGCCCCAGCGGCTCTCTGCTTCCTGGCGGCTGGCGGTGTGCTTCGAGGTTTGGTAGCTCGCCAGATGGGCGACGTGGTAAATCGGCGGTCCGATGTCTGTGATCGGCACGCCGCTTGATTGCGCCTTCACGAGGAAATTGTGATCGATGCCGATCCGAGCCATTCGATACAGCTCGTTGAAACCGCGTAGTCGGTGAAACGTCTCCCGGTCGAGCAGGATGAAGTCGCCGGCCGCCCCGGCATACAGCGGGGGCGTGATCCGCCGTCTCGGCATGTGGTTGTCCGGATTGTCGAGCAACTCGTGGTGCAGCGTGCTGTCGTCGATCCCCAGTTTGAGGTCGATGCGGTTGGCACGGTAGACGCAATGGGGTTCCAGGGTCCCTGATGCCAGCGCTCGGCCCATCGCCGCGCTCAGTATCAGGTCGGTGTTCGTCGCGAGCACGTATTGCCCGGTGGAGCGGCGTACCCCAACGTTCTTGGCCACGAACTCGAGATACTCGAGCCTTGGGTTCAGACTCAGGGCTGCCTGATACCGGCCGTCGACCACGTAGGTGGTCACGCACTCCCGGAATCGTGGTGGGAGGGACTCCTGGAGGCGCTCGGCAAGCAGCGGGCGTCCAGGCGTGGGGCACCACTCGACAAGGATTACCTCCGCCGACAGCTTCTGGTCGGCCAGGAGCTCGAGGTTGAATGTGAGCACCCGGAAGAACCGGCTGATGAAGTTACCCCCGTAGTCATCGTTGCGCCCGGTGAGGACCAGGCTCAGGAACGGAGGCGCGCTCACGATGGTTTGGCGGTGACCGCTGGTTCGATGGACGGTTCCGTGGTCCCATGCTCGAGGTGATCCCTCGTGCGTCGATCCAGCACGGTGATCGCCCCTTCGAGCACGTCGAGCTTGGTTTCCATCGTCAGCAGATGTCCGCGGGTCAGCGCAATGGTCTGTTCTGCCTCCTGCAGGCGATGGAACTTGTCCCGCAGGGTGGCCAACTCGTCGAGATGGCCTGCGTCCTTGCCCTTCCGCCGGTCGATCGCATGCATCGCCGCGGTAGCCCGGGTGTTCAGCTGGGCGGCCTGCTGTTTCCACTGGGCCGCCTCGTCCAGCGCGGCGTGGAGCTGCTGTTTGAGGGCGGCCGTCCGGGTCTTGAATTTGTCGGCACGGGCCGTGGCGGCACGCACGTGCGCGGCGCGCGCGAGACCAAACCGCCCGAGGATTCCTGAAGCCATGAGAAAAGGGAGCCTACAGCCGAGTCTACGATAGTCGGGTCACCGCCCCCGCGCAATAATTCCATCTGCGGGCGTCACGGGCCGAGAGTATCATGACGCGTTATGATCGCCAGCCGAGGTCGTTCGGCGGCGTGGGCGCTATGGGGAACATCACGTCCGAGCAACTTGTGCGGCGACTGGCCGACATTGACCGACGACTGCGCCATGTTGCCGGTCTGCTACGGCCCGTCGGGACGTCGAGAGGCGAAGTGGGCGGCATGCTGCCGGAGTCTGATGGTGCTCCCGAACTCCCGGTCGATGTGCTGTTGGCACGGATCGGACGCACGACGGCTACCCTCCAGGCATCACCCGTGCAGGACGCGGCGGCCGTGTTGATCATGCGCACGCTGCTGGCCGACGTCTCGCTGGTCACAGAAGCGTTCCGGAGCGCCGTGACCCTGGGCGCGCGCCGTCTCGACGAGGTCCGCGCTCTGGTCGAGGAAGCCAGACCGACGGCGACCGAGGGGCCGGAAAGGGATAGGATATCGACGTCGTGACGACCGAAGACCTCGCCGCCAAGACGGTGCGTATCGAGAAGAAGTTGCTCGACGAAGTGCGGCAGCAACGGAAGATGCTGACCGACATCACCGAACGACTCACCCGTCTCGAGACGGAGCAGGCGGTCATGTCGGCCACCGTCAGCAAGGTCTTCAAGAGGGTCGTGCACCTGGAGCCCGGCCTCCACGCGGTCATGCGGACGTTGCGTCTTGACCACACGGTCTTGCCGTACCCGCAACGGCTCATGGCTCAACGGTACCGGTTGTTGTCCCAGAACGAGGAGGACGGCATCACGCTTGCTCTGCTTGATGAGGTCGGCGCGACGAATCGGCGGTTCGTCGAGATCGGGTCAGGGCTGAGCGGCGGCAATTCGGCGTGCTTGGCATCGGAGCTCGGATGGACCGGGCTCATGGTCGACGGCGACCCTGGACACATGACCCAGGTGCGTCGCCGGTTTCCCGGTGTTACCGCCGTGGCGGCCTGGATCACCCGAGAAAACGTGAACGAACTGATCACCGAGGCCGGTCTTTCTGGTGAAGTCGATTTTCTCAGTATTGACCTCGATGGCAACGATTATTGGGTCTGGGAAGCGGTGACGGCCTGTTCTCCGCGCATCGTGGTAATCGAGTACAACTCCACGTTCGGGGCGGACCGCGCCGTGACCATCCCCTACGATCCGAAGTTCAACCGGCGTAATCATCGCTTTTGTTACTACGGTGCTTCGCTGGCGGCACTGGCCCGGCTCGGCGAGAAAAAGGGATATCGGCTCGTGACTACGGAACCGACCGGCGTCAACGCCTATTTCCTCCGAAACGACGTGGAACCCTCTATTCCAGCCGCTACCCCTGCGGCTGCGTTCCGGCTTCTCAGACGCTACGATGTGTGGATGAAGCAGAAGCAGGAAGACGTCTATTCCTACGCCGCCCAGGCCAAGCTCCCGCTCATTGACATCGAGTGAGCAGGGGATCGAAGCTCCAAAGTTTTATTTAGGTCATAAGACCGATTAGGGCGTTTCCAACGCCGCCGCGTCTGTTGATTGCGATCCCCGCATGTTATACACTTCGCGCAACTTGGCCGCTGTTCAGCCCCGCGTTTTTGCTTCATTTTTTCGCTTGTCCACAAGCATCTCCACGAAAGTGCGCCGCGTGCGCCGGTAGGTCGCTACCGGTACGGGGTAGGGCGCACTGTGGCATCAAGCGGCGCTGGATCCGGCGGGGGGTGAAGCCCGGTTCGTCGTCAGGCGATTCTGGTCGATGGTCGGCGACCGAAGGTTCGGTTGAGGGTTATGGGCTCTGGCTCGCGGGCTCATGACCACAGAGACGCCACACAGTCCGACGGATTCCGTCTGTCTCTGTCGGGACTGAGAGGGCGGAGTTGTATCAAAAACCGTCTGGGTCCTCGATAATGCCGATCACGCCACTCACGGCTGAACATCTCCGGCCGGTCACGTTGGTGGTGTTTGACTTCGACGGGGTATTCACGGACAACAGGGTGCTGGTCGACCAAGACGGCAAGGAGGCGGTGTTCTGCTCGCGCGCCGACGGGCTCGGACTCCAGGCGTTGCGCCGCCTCGGCGTCGGGTCGCTCGTGCTGTCCACCGAGACCAATCCGGTGGTCTCGGCCCGGGCGGCGAAGCTGGGTATCGAGTGCGTCCAGGGACTGGGAGATACCAAGTGGGCCACGCTGCGCCAGACTCTCATTGACCGGGGTCTCGAGGCTGCCCGCGTGGCGTACGTCGGCAACGACATCAACGATGTGGACTGTCTACGTCATGTGGCGGTGTCCATTTGTGTCGCTGACGCGTATCCGGCGGCGCTGGACGTAGCGCGCTACGTGACCCAGCGGTCTGGCGGGTTGGGCGCGGTGCGCGAGGTGTGCGACCTGATGGTCGAATCGCGGGAGGGGCCGGGCGCATGAGCGTGGCGCCGAACGCGGCGCAGCGTGCGTCACTGAGCCCGGCATCGAACTCGGTGCCAGGTATGGTCTCACCCGTCGGATCTCAGGCCGAGGATCACCGTCTGCCTCGTGACGCCGACACCACAGGTGCGCCGACGGGGAGGCGCCGCACATTGTTTCTCTCCGTGCCAGCCGGCCACCACGTGGCCGACCTCGCACGCGGGCCGTTCCTACAAGCATTGCTCGATGCGCGACCGCGACCCCAGGTCGTCGTGCTGTCTCCGTTTGCCGCCGATCTGCGCCTGGTGTCCGAGCTCGAGCGACAGGATGTGTGCTGCGCCCCGGTGTTCGCGGCGCCACCCGGTTTGGGAGCCCGGGTGGTCGATTCGATTCTGAGCGAGCGGTTCCTTCTCGACTCCGGCTTGCGGGCGGTCCGGATTCAGCGCGACCGCGCGCGGTTGATGGACACGTGGCGGGGGCGTCGCGCGCTCATCGCGCTCAAGGCGGCGGTATGTCGATTACCGGTGTCCAGACGCGCGTGGTTTCAGGTGGCGCAGCAGATCACCGACGTGTCCGCGTATCGGACGCTGTTCGAGACCCATCGTCCAGATCTACTCGTGACCGCGACCGCCGGTTTTCTGCCAATGGAAGTGCCGCTCATCTACGCGGCCAAACGTTTCGGCGTGTCGCAGATGGGTGTCGACCTGGGGTGGGACAATCTATCGTCGAAATATCACACGGTGTTGCCGGTCGACCATCTAGCCGTGTGGAACGAGACCATGCGGGAGGAGGCGGTTCGCTTTCACGGGTTCGCCGCCGACCGCGTCATGGTGACCGGGGCGCTGCCTTTCGACGCCTACTTCAGTGGTGAGCCGATTCCGACCCGGGCTGAGCTCTGCGCGTCGGTCGGCGCCGATCCGGCTCGTCCGCTGGTGACTTTGGCCACTGCCCCTGCTCTGGTCTACCCGACCACCGACCGCATCGTCGAGATCCTCGCGCGAGCGATCGGTGACGGTGCGCTGGACGCCGAGGCCCAGCTCCTCGTCCGCGTGCATCCGAGGGATCACGCGGACCTGTACGCCAGGTTTCATGACGGTCGACACGTGTTCGTTGACAAGCCGTTCGAGCAGCTCGAGCGAAGCCGTGGGGCCCCGGAGCTCGACTCGTTCACGCCGGTGGCGGCCGGCCGGCGCCGACTGGCGGCCACGATGGCGCA
>JAPYUM010000087.1:0-7683 GCA_029940535.1 Vicinamibacterales bacterium | reverse complement strand
CGGTTTCGCTACCGGCAGGCCTATCTGGGATACATCTGGGCGGTGGCTCGTCCGGTGGCGGGTGTGTTGCCCTTGATCTTGGTTGGGAATGCCTTCCGTCTCGGCGGCGACATGGAGGCGGCCGAGTACGCGCTATTCGCGATGGGCGGATTCCTGATGTGGCAGCTGTTCTGGGACTCGGTGATCTCGCCCCAGTGGTTGGCTCGCCGGATGCGGCGCACCTTCCGGGAGGCGCCGCTTCGGCCCGAGTCGGTGGTGGCGGCCGGTGCCGGACTGGTGCTCTTCAACGCGTCCTTCTACGCCGCGATTTTTCTCCTCGCCTCCGCCTTGGTCCAGACCGTGCCACCGTCGACCGTGTGGCTGACGCTGCTGGCCTTTCCGATCATCGTCATTGGCGGGCTAGCTATCGGTGCCATCTTCGTGCCCCTGACGTTTGTGTACCTCGATTTCCGTTTTGGACTGCCGCTGCTGTCGCCGTTCTTGCTCTGGACCGCGCCGATTCTCTACGCCTCTCCCGAGGAGGGGGTACTGGCCGTCGTCAACCGCTGGAATCCGCTGACGTATCTGATTGATGTCCCTCGTCAGTGGCTCGTGCGAGGCACGACCGGCGACGAACTGGCGTTTCTGTTCTGCGCCTTGGCGTTTGGCGCGCTGTTCTGGCTGGCCCTGCGCTTCTTGCGCCGCGCGTTGCCGCTGGCAGTGGAGAGCCTGCCCTAGTGTGTGCGGACACGGGGACGGCGCTGCTCGAGTGCGACGGTCTGTCCAAGATCTGGTGCGGCGAGTTCCACCAGCGGCGGAAGTATGCGATTCGGGACATGCTGGTCGGGACGCCTCGGCACGACCGACTCCGTGCCCACGAACGGTTCGCGCTGCGTGACTTCTCGGTAACGGTGAAGGCAGGGGAGAACGTGGTGGTGCTCGGGCTACCCGCATCCGGCAAGACCACGATCGCCAGGCTGGTGACGCAGATGTCGCGGCCTGACCGCGGGTCCATTCGGGTCACCGGGCGGGTCGGTCTGGTCTTCAGCGGCAGCCTTGGCGCGAACCCGTTTCTCACCCTGGACGAGTATGTGCAACTGGCCGCCAGCATTCATGGGGCGGAGCCGGATGTCGCACAGGCCTGTTGTGACGAGGTCTTGGAGATGACCGGGCTCTCGGCCCGGCGACAGGACAGTCTCATGACTGTGGAGAAGGGCGACCTGCGTTATGTCTCGCTGGCGATGTCGTTGACCGTGCCTCAGGATTTGCGTGTCTTCGACGGTCTGCCCAACCCCGGACCGGACCCTGCCGGAGTGCGCGTGGCGACGCGCGTGAGCGAGCAGTTCGAGCGCGGGTCCAACTTGATTCTGACAAAGACGACAGACGGTTTGCCGTCCTCCATCGCACGCGCTCTCATCGTGCACGACGGCATGACGTTGTACCAGGGCGGCCGGGACACGGTGGTACCGATCTACGAGCACTTTGTCTACCGGATGGGGCGGATTCGGAAGGCGGCCGAGGCGGCAGCAGCGCCCAACCACGTATCAGAAGCCGCCTCGCCGGCTCACGCTGACCCGCCGTCGCCCGCGACGTTGGTCGCGCGGGCCAAGAAGAGTCTCGATCGTTCGAAGGTTGCCTCGCTGGCGGAGGACCAGGTGGCGCAGGCCTGGGCGACCGACCGGCCGATCCTCCTCGGTCCGTTCGTCTCGGACGTCGCGTTCGAGTTGTTGTATTGGCGGCCGTTCGTGGCCTGGATGCGAGCTACGTTCGGTCCACGGACTGCGCCGGTCGTGGCCATTTCCCGCGGTCGCGTCGATGCATGGTATGCCGGGCTGGTCTCCGAGTATGTCGATGTGTGCGACCTACTGCCGTTCGAGACCTATCAGACGCGCAATCTGGAGCGGATTCGGGATGGGGGCACGGTCAAACAGCGGGTGATCTCCGATCTGGAACAGGAGTTGCTCGATGCGACGGCGCGGCGTCTTGGGACCGTCGACGTCGAGGTGATTCATCCGTCCGTGCTCTTTGGTGTCTGCTCGAGGATCTGGAACGGCGCGGTCCCCGCCGCCTGGTTGGCCGAGCACGCGCGATACCAACCGTTCGACTCGCTGTCGGCCGACGGGTCCGTGGATGGCGTGGCGGGCGAACCGTATGTGGCGGCGAGCTTCTGGTTCAATTCCTGTTTTCCAGACAGTCGCCGTCACCGACGCGTGGTGAACGACGTGCTGAGCGAATTGAGCCGACGTGTCGCCGTCGTCGTGGTCGACGCGGGCGGTTTCCCCGGCGTCGCGCCTTCCATCACGACCCGCGATCGGATTCGGGTGGTCTCGCTCGGCCGGACGGAAGACCAACCCCGAGAACAGGCGAAGCTGATTGCTGGCGCGCGCGGGTTCGTTGGCACGTTCGGAGGCGTGTCATTGATGGCGCCGTTCTACAACGTTCCGACATCCCTTGTGTTTGGAGAGGAGACGGATTTGTTTCCGCACCACCTCGCCGTGTCACACGCCATCGCCCATGCCATGCCGGGTCTGCCTTTCGACGTGACGAACACCGCTGATTTCGACTCGGCCCGCCTCGGCGAGTGGGTCGACCGCACCCTGCAATGAAAATTCTCTTCTCCATGCGGCATCCCGGGGCGCTCCGAAACTTCGCGTCCACCGTGCGGGAGCTCGCCAAACGGGGGCACCACATTCATCTTGCCTTCGTCATGCAGGACAAGCTGGGCGATGGGCGTCTGCTGTGGGACCTGACCGACGACCACGCGACCATTACGCACACTGAGCTGGCCAGGAAGAAAACCCCATACCGTTTCTGGCTCGGGCTTGCTCGCGGCGTGCGCTTCTGGGCCGATTTCCTGCGGTATCTTGGTCCCGAGTATCGGGATGCCGACAAGCTGCGAGAGCGGGCTCAGTTGCGGCTACCGCGGTCGCTCGTTGACATCAGCAAATTGCCGCTCGTGAACAGCCGCCCCGGCCGGCGCCTGCTCTCCACTCTCCTGCTGTGGGTCGAACAGGCGATTCCGACCGACCGGTGGGTCGATGCACTCATCGCGTCCCAAGAACCCGATGTCGTCCTGGTGACCCCGCTGGTCGACCTCGGGTCCGACCAGGCCGACTATCTCAAGAGCGCCCGCGCGCTCGGGATTCGGACCGGGCTGTGCGTGCACAGCTGGGACAACCTGACCAACAAGGGCCTCATCCGAATCAAGCCCGACCGCGTGTATGTGTGGAATGAGTCCCAGCGACAGGAAGCCGTGGAGATGCACGGCGTCCCGCCGGAGCACGTCCTTGCCACGGGGGCACCGGTCTACGACCAGTGGTTCGACCGTACCCCGAGCACGACCCGTGAGGAATTCTGCGCGAAGATCGGGTTGCCGGCCGATCGGCCGTTCCTGGTGTATCTCTGTTCCTCTGGGTTCATCGCGCCGAATGAGGCGGCGTTCGTGGAACGCTGGGTGCGCGCGCTGGGGGCGGCGCCTGGCGTCGATGGCGAGCGGGTGCGGAACACGTCCATCCTCGTGCGGCCGCATCCGCAGAACCTGCAGCCGTGGCACAAATACGACTTCGCGGAGTTCGACCATGTCTCGGTCTGGCCGGCCGGTGGCGACAACCCTATCGACGCCGGGTCCAAGAACGATTTCTACGACTCGCTGTTTCACAGCGAGATGGCCGTTGGGGTCAACACCAGCGCGCAGATCGAGGCGGGGATTGTTGGGCGGCCGGTCTTTACGATCCAGACCGAGGAGCATGTCGGCACGCAGGACGGGACTCTGCATTTCAAGTACTTGCTCGAAGCTGGCGGCGGACTGGTACACAACGCGCGTGACTTCGACGAGCATGTCGCGCAACTCGGGCGTGCCCTCGATCACCCGTCAGACGAACAAGCGAAGCTCAGGGGGTTCATCGAGGCGTTCGTACGACCGAACGGCCTGGACGTGCCAGCGACACCGCTCATCGTGGATGGCATCGAGGAACTGGGCCGTCTCCCGCGGCCGTCTCCCTCCGGTACACCGGTGTGGCTGTATCCGCTGAGGTGGTTGTTGTATCCGGTGGCCATCGGCCTGAAGGTGGTCCGGGAGTTGGCCCGAACCTCTCGCAAGCGGCAGCGCCAGCTGCGACCCTTGACGCTGGGGGGAATGGTGCTGAAGCCCATCTTTTCCGTAGTCGATATGTGCCTCAGGTGGCGGCCGGCCAAGAGCTTCGTCAAGAAATACGTGGTGCCGAGGGTTCTGCCGCGGATGAGTCCCGATGAGCCGACCGAAGAAATGGTCGCGATTCCGCGCATCATCGACAAGCTGCACAAAGGTAACCGCCCGCTGATTGTCGGCCCGTGGCTGAGCGAGGTGGGATTCGAAATCTTGTACTGGCTGCCATTTCTCAACTGGGTCAAGACCTATCGCCAGTTCGACCCCGAACGTCTCATTGTCGTGTCGCGGGGCGGCGTGGCGCCCTGGTATAAGGGGATTGGAGCTCGCTATGTCGATGTCTTCGATTTCTTCACACCCGAGCAGCTCAAGCAGCGGAACGAAGAGCGGATCGCGGAAGGTCAGATGAAGCAGCGGGTGCTCACGGAGTTCGACCGCGAGGTCGTGAAGCTTGTCAAGCACGCGACCGAGCGTCGGGACGCTGAGGTGTTCCACCCGATGTTCATGTATCGACTGTTCTATCCCTACTGGAAGAGCCGAGCCTCCACCAACCTCATCGAGTCATTCTCTGTGTTCGGAAGACTGCCGGCGATCGACGCCTCTGACGTGACGTCGCACCTTCCCGACGACTACGTGGCCGTACGGTTCTACTACAACAGTGCGTTTCCAGAGAACGCAGAAAACTCGGATTTCGTACGGCGACTCCTGACGCGGGTGACCGAGATCACCGACGTCGTGCTGCTCAATCCGGGATTCCGCGTGGATGACCATTGGGATCTGAAACCTGATGTGACCCGCCGTGTGCACAGCATCGAGCATCTGCTGGAGCCCAGGATCAACCTGGAGGTGCAAACCAAGGTCATCAGCGGCGCGCGCGCCTATGTCGGCAACTACGGTGGACTGTCGTATGTCGCTCCGTTCTACGGAGTCCGGTCGCTGGCGTTCTATTCGAGCCCGCAGCATGTCGCGCCCCATCATCTCGACCTCATGTATCGCGCGGCTGCCACCTTGAAACGCGGGTCGTTCGTCGCGCTCGACGTGCACTCACTCGGCCTTCTGAGTCTGGTCGTGGAGGGACAGGAGATAGACGCGTCAGAGCCGGCGGAGTTGGTACGATGAGGGTGCTCTTCGTCCTGCAATACCCGGGGTACCTGCGGTACTTCGACTCGGTACTGGAGAGCTTGAGTCAGCGCGGGCACGATGTCGCTGTGGCCTTCGACTTGCCGCACAAGCAACCAGAGGGACTACTGGCCCTCGACGACATTGACGGCGAGATTGAGATGCTCGGTCTGGTACCTCGTCGCCTGGACCGTTGGGCCGCGGTCGCACGCGGCGTGCGTGGCAGTATCGACTACGCCCGGTATCTTCATCCTCGATTCGAGCACGCACCGTATCTGCGTGATCGCATGCGTCAGGTGCTGCCACCTCCGACCCGGTTCCTAGGGCGTTGGGACACGACCACGGCCGGGCGCACACGAGGCGTGATTCGCTTCTTGCAGGCGTGTGACCGGGTAATCCCGGGCAGTCCCGTCCTCGAGACGTTTCTCCGTCGAGCCCGACCGGACGTGCTGGTCGTCTCACCGCTCGTGACCGATCAGTCACCCCAGGTCGACCTGATCAAGGCCGCTCGGACGTTGGGCGTGCGAAGTGCGTTGTGCGTAGCATCGTGGGACCACCTCACCACGAAAGGGTTGATGCGGATTCAACCGGATCTCGTGGCGTTGTGGAACGAGGAGCAGCGCCGGGAGGCGCTCGACTTCCACGGCGCGCACGACGACCGGATTGTGGTCACCGGGGCCCAATGTTTCGATCGCTGGTTCGCACGGACCCCGCGCCGGTCCAGGGCGGAGTTTTGCGGACTGGTCGGACTGAACCCGGATCGCCCCTTCCTGGTGTTCGCGGGGTCGACCGCCTCCATTTCCGCGCCGGAGGCAGAGGTGCGGTTCGTGAAGCGCTGGATCGAGGCGGTGCGCCGCGGACCGGGGTCCCTGCGCGAGGTGGGCATTCTGATTCGTCCCCATCCGTACAATTTTGCCCACTGGGGCGCGGTGGACCTGACCGCGTATCCGGAGGTCGTGGTCTATCCGCGCCACGGGGCTAACCCCGTCGACAACGACGACCGAGCCGACTACTACGACACGCTACATCATGGGGCGGCCATCGTCGGCATCAACACCTCCGCGATGATCGAAGCGGGGATTCAGGACCGTCCCGTGTTTACCGTTGTCGATTCCTCGTTCGACGACACCCAGACCGGGACCCTGCACTTCCGATACCTCTTGCCCGAGAACGGTGGTCACCTTCAGCGGGCGACCTCTCTGGAGGAACACGCGCGGCAACTGTCGAAGACGATCGACGACGATGAGGCGCCGTCGTCCACACAATTTGTCGAGACGTTCGTGCGACCGCACGGGCTGGACACGGCGGCCACCCCGCGGCTGGTGACCGCGCTCGAGGGGCTCGAGAATACGGCCCCGACGCCGCCTGAGGGGGTGCCGGTCTATCTGTTGCCGCTGTGGGCCGTGCTTTGGGTCATGGGGGTCTGTGCCGACAACAAACATGCGCGGCGGCGGTGGCGGAAGAGACTCCATCGCATGAAGCGTGAGATCTGGCGCGCCTTCAAGTTAAAGCGCAAACGCTACCGCAGATGGCGCGAACGCCGGCGCCGGATGGCGAAGAAGGCCAGGGCGCGCGAGCGCCGCCGCGAGGCTGCGTGACCGACACGGCTCTGTCCAGTGAAGTGATGGCGGCGGCCGAGTCGGCGGCCGCCGAGTGGGAGAGGCGCCTCGTCGCGATGCGCGACGAACCGACGTATCGCTCCTATGAGCGGATCCGCCGGAGGGTGCTGGCCCTGCTGTCCCTGGGGCGCAACCGTAGGTTGACCGGGCACGCTCCGAGTGACTACTGGTCGGGGGAGCTGTCTAAGTTTGAGTACATGATGGACGCCTCGCCACTCGTTATCGAGAAATTGAGGCATCACACCCACAATCTCACCGGGCTGCACGCGAACCAATACCGTGATTCCCTGCGGAAGTACCGGCGCCGGTACGGGGAGAAGCTGGAGGCGTTGCGTGCCTTGGATGACGTTGGGTTGTGGGTTCCCGAAGCGCGCCTGCTCGGGGGATTCGGGTTCGACATCGAGGGCCAGCTCGTCAACCTCGACACCCTCAAGTTCTACGAGGTCCTGATCGCCCTGCATCAGGGTGCCGTGCTCAGCGAGTTGCGTGAAGCGACGGAGCGGAAGCTGGTGTGGGAGATCGGTGCCGGGTGGGGCGGGTTTCCGTATCAGTTCAAGAAACTGTGCCCGAACGTGACCTACGTCATCACCGACTTCCCGGAGTTGTTTCTGTTTTCGGCCACCTACCTGATGGCCGCCTACCCCGAGGCGAAGGTCCGGTTTTTTGGAGAAGTGCCACCCGAAGAGACATTCACTGGCTGGCGCGATGTGGATTTCATTTTCATCCCAGACACGTTTCACGCCACCGTGCGCCCCGAGCAGGTCGATCTGCTGATCAACATGGTGTCGTTTCAAGAGATGACGACCCAGCAGGTCGAGGCGT
>JAPYUM010000213.1 GCA_029940535.1 Vicinamibacterales bacterium | reverse complement strand
CGCCAGCGCCATAAAAATCGCCGTGGCCGGCACGTCCGACATGATGGTCGAGATCAAGCACGTACCCACCATGAATACGAGCACGACCCGCCGGCTGTCGGTCCCGGCCTTTGACAGCAACCACAGCGAGAAACGCTGATCCAGACCTGAACTGATAAAGGCCTGGGCGACGATGAACATCGCGAGCACGAAGAAGAACACGGGGCTGATGAAGTTGCCAAACGCGGTGGGCAGATCGGCGACGCCGAAAATCGGCAGGAGAACAACCGCCAGCAGCGACGTCACCCCGACCGGCACGGCTTCGGTCGTCCACAGGATGAGCACCACGGCAAAGATGGCCGCCATCCGCTGGCCTTCTGCGGGCAGCGCCTCCGGGCCTGGCACGGTTACCACCAGCAGCGCCACCAGCGCGGCTGCCGCTACACCGACGAATGCCGCTGGGGAACTGGGAGGCGGTTCGCTCGCTGTCAACGGTGGGGCGTTCTGTGAAGTGGCCATGTCGGCGTCGGTGTGCGCGAATCGTTCGGGTCCGACTCAGCATGTAACAATAGCCGCACTCGCCCCGTCCGGCACTCGAAATGGTCACTGTACGCACGACGTCTTCCGGCCCGCGCACGGCCGAGAACCTGTTGGACGCGGGCGGTCTGCCGACTTTCTTCGCTATTAACCAGCTTGACACGCTGGACCCAGCTCGGCCCGACCACGACGTGGGCCAGTCGGTCCGGGTGTGGGCACGGTCGCTTGCCGGCATGCAGAAGGAGGCTATCGTAAGGTCGTCTCGGCCCGGCTGTCTGTGGCGGCTGGCCAGCGACGAGGGCCCCTACCTGGACGGCTTCGATGCCGCTCCCTGCCCCCTGGCGTTCATGACGGTCGGCATGGTGTCGTCGTACATGAACGCCCTGCGGGCAGCCGCGCGACGGCGAGCGCTCGACATCCGCGACCTGACGCTGACCCAGGACAACCGCTACACGATGGAAGGCTCGGCCCTGCAAGGCACCATGACCGGCGGGGCGCTACCGGTCGCGCTCGAAGTGCAGATCGACACTGACGCCGACGACGACGCGGTGAGCAACCTCGTGACCGAGGCTGTCGGGGCGACGCCAGTGAACGGTCTGCAGCGCGAGCGCCATATCTCGCAGTTCACCCTGACGGTCAACGGCGAGCCGCTGTCACTCGACCGCGCGGCCCCGCTCCCACACCCGACTGAACCTGACCCGGACCGGCTGTTTTCGGGCGTCGGCCTGGCCGCCAGCCCCGACGGAGGCCAGGTCAGACGCCTCGAAGCGGTGACGCCAGTGGCCAACGTCGCCGGTGGCGTCGGCTCGAGCTTGCGGGCCGAACAGCGACGCCAGTTGCACGTACGCGCCATCTGCAACCAGCGCGCAGACGGCGTGAAGGAGATTGAACAACAGCTTCACCGCCCCCTGGGGTCCACCTTTCAGTTCCTGTCGGACGAGGGGCAGCCGGGGGCTGGTTCCAGCCCGGCGCCGGACGCGGCGAGCTACATGGCAGCCGGAGTGGCCTTCTGCTTTATGACCCAGCTTGGCCGATTCGCCACGATCATGAAGCACGAACTACCCGGCTACCGCGTGGTGCAGGACACCCACTTCCGGCCCGGGGCGGAGGACCGACCAGGCACGGCCGGTCCCGTGGCGACACATGTCTTCCTCGACACGCCCGACGGGGCGGACTTTGCCCGACACTGTCTGGACATGGCCGAACAGACCTGCTTCTTACACGCGCTTTATCGGACCCCGCTGGAGCCGATCGTCACGATCACGCGGGTGTGACGCCGCTAGTCAGACAGAAAATCCAACACGCCCGCCGTGAAGGCGTCGACCTGCTCCACATTCGAGAGGTGCGCCGCGTCCAGTTCGAGCAGATGCGAGCCGGCTACGCGTTCCTGAATCAGCGTGCCGAGCGCCGGTGGTGTCGCCAGATCGTGACGACCGGTGACGACCAATGTCTCGGCCCCGATCTGGCCGATCTCGTCCCGCAGGTCGGCATCGCGCAGCACGGCGCAACCGCCGACGTAGCCATCCACCGGGCAGCTCAGCAGCATGGACCGGAATCGTGCCACCGTCGCTGGCTCCCGGTCCCGGAACTGTTCGGTGAACCACCGTGCGATCCCGCCCTCCGCGACCGCCGCCATGCCTCCCGCCCGCACCACCTGGATCCGCTCGGCCCAGCCATCCCGGCTCCCGAGACGCGCCGCCGTATTGGCCGCGACGATTCGGCCCACCCGGTCTGGCGCATGCACGCCCAGCCACAATGCCGTGAGGCCGCCGAGGGACACTCCGCAGACGTGCGCGCGGTCGACGCCAGCCGCGTCAAGGACCGCGAGCGCATCGCGCCCCAACTGATCGAGTGTGTACGGCCCCACCGGTGGTTGGGACCGGCCATGGCCTCTGGCATCGTACCGGATAAGGCGGAGCGCTCGTCGGAAACGCGCGCGTTGTGGCGCCCAGAGTTCGCTCGTCGTCCCGAGGGAATGCAGCAGCAGACAGACCGGCGCGTGCTCGGGCCCCTCGACGTCACTGGCGAGGCGGCACCCGTCGACCGTGGTGACCATGGTCTCCGCCACCGTCACCGACCTCGCTCCGCGTGGCGTGCCAGCACGCGGTCGATGAATACGCGCGACGCCCCCAGATACTGCTCGGGCGTCAGACACCTGGCAATCTCAGTCCGGTCCAGGTGTTGCGTCACCAGCACGTCGTCGGCGAGCACGTCCGCCAACCCGCGGCGTTCCAGCCGCGCCCGCCGGCACGCCGCCTCGACACGGGCGTGGGCCTCTGCCTTCCCGAGGGCAGGAGCCAGCGCCATCGCCACAGATTCAGCCAGCGCCAACCCACCGGTCGCGTCCGCATTCTCGCGCATCCGATCCGGATCGACCACGAGTCCGCCCAGCGCGTCGGCCATCGCCTGACCGCCGCCAGCGGACACCACGACCAGATCCGGCAGCGCGTCCCATTCCGCCTGCCAGGCACCGAGCCCTCGCTCGTGCTCGTGGACCATCGCCCCCAGCACCGTCGCGACCAATCCCGGGGCTCGGGCGGCGGCCGCCAGCGCCACCGACGCGCCCACCGGGTTCCGTTTGTGCGGCATCGTCGACGAGGCGCCCCG
>JAPYUM010000086.1 GCA_029940535.1 Vicinamibacterales bacterium | reverse complement strand
GCTTCGACTGCGTGCGGAGGATCACGCTACCTCGAGCCACCGCTGGCGTAGCCAGCGACATTTCATTCAGCGAGTTCTTGTGCAAGATCTCGAACTCCGATCCGGCCCGCACGACGAAGGTATCGCCATCCTCGCTCAGCAGGAAAATCTTGTCGTTGTAGCCCCACGGCGACGCAGTGAAGCCGTTGCCGATCTCAAGACGACGTCGCCCATACACCTCCTCGCCGGTCGCGGCGTCATGGGCGGTCAGGAAACCGCGGTCGAGCAACGTGTAGTAGATATCGCCATGAACCAGGGCCGTCGTGCTGTACGTACCGAGCAACGGGTAGGACCACACGACATGGTCATCCTGTGAATAGTGCCGCGTGCCCGGGAACCCCTCCTGAAGGCCGCTCGCCACGTCCTGATACACCGAGATGTCGCCGGCCGCGCCAGGCTGGATGGCGTAGACGGGCCGCAGGGAGCCACCGGGATAGCCGGAGCTGATGTAGACCAGCCCGTGGCTGGCAAATGGACTCGGCGTCGTCAGCAGCGACATGCCACTCAGCTCCCAGAGCTGCTCTCCTTGGAGGTCGTAGGAGCGGACCCGGCCGGTCGCCGCCGTGACGATTTCCGTGCGGAGGTTGTTCTCCCACACGAACGGCGTCGCCCAGGTGTGACCGGGCTCGTCCCGATCCACTCGCCACACCTGATTGCCCGTCGTGGTGTCAAAGGCGGTGAGAAACGACTGAGTGGTGTTGTCATTGACGACATAGAGCCGATCGTCGTGCAACGCCGGTGACGACGCGGTGGCCATACCTTGCATCGTATTGAACGTGCCGAGATCTCGACGCCAGAGCTCCTCTCCGTCAAGATTCAGTGCCGCCAGCAGGCCGATGCTTCCGAAGTACACATAGATCCGCTCCCCGTCGGTCACCGGGGTCTCGGAGGCGAAGCTGTTCTTGAGGTGCCGCGTGATGGTGGGCGCGCCGCGGTGCAGCTCCGTCACCCAGCGCACCGCGCCGGTCTCGAAGTCGATGTCGTACACCAGCCACCGGTGCTCGCCGCTGGCGGGCACCGAGCCGTTGTGCTCGCCAGGGTCGTAGAGCCCCCGAATCGGCTGCACTTCGTCGTCGGCCGCGCTGACGGCGGTCGTCACGAAAATGTGGTCGTCCCAGACGATCGGCGAACTCCAGCTCAACCCGGGAACGTCGATCTTCCAGGCGATGTTCTCGGTCTCGCTCCAGGTATCAGGCAATCCGGGATCGTCGGCCACGCTGCCCGCGTCCAACCCGCGAAACTTCGGCCACTGCTGGGCCCCTCCAGACCTGGGAAGCGCGGTCAGGACCGTCAGCGCAATGGCAACCGTAACTAGGCGTTTCATGGCTCGTCTCCCTGTCGATCGGGACTGCTGCGAGCATCCTATCAGAGCGAGGGTCTAGGTTTTCCGACGAGGCGCCAGCCTGGCGGCGTTGCTGCGTCGGTCACAGCCCACCTGGCTGCTCCCTCCTTGCGCCTGGCCAGACAGACGCCTCATCAGAGAACCCCCTCCGACGCTTCTTGAGCAAGCTGCTAGTCTAGGTATCCTGGCGAACGGCCTCGCTCTTCGGTGAACAAGCCCGCTGTGCCCCGTTGTCGCGACAGGAACGCCGTCCAGGGCTCAAGCGAGTCACGGGGCAGGAACGACATGGCACACCGCCCCGACAACGACTACACTACCCCGTATTCGTTATGGACTCGTGTGCCCATCCCGACCGGGACGACCCACGTTGACGATGACCCTTTTTTCTCGAATCGGCCTGACGACGGTCGCGTTCTGCCTCGCCGCGGGTAGCCGCGTACCGCTTCAGACGCAATCGCCGGATGCGGCCAGATCCGCGCAAGCCGTCGTGGATGAAACGTGCCGGCGATGCCACAACGACCGTTCGCGGGCCGGCGACATGTCGGTCGAGGGTTTCGACGTCGGTCGGGCCGACGCGAGCCCCGCCATGGCCGAGCGGATGGTACGAAAACTGAGGGCTGGGTTGATGCCGCCGGCCGGATCCGCCCGTCCGAGCGAGGCGGAGCTGACACAGCTCGCCGCCGCGCTGGAAACGAGCCTGGACGCGGTGGCCAGGGCCCACCCCAACCCCGGACGACGTAGTTTTCAACGGCTCAACCGGGCCGAGTATCAGCGGTCTATTCGCGACCTGCTCGCGCTCGACATCAGCGCCGGTGACTACCTCCCACTCGACACCAAGAGCGCCAACTTCGACAACATCGCCGATGCTCAACTGCTCTCACCGACCCTGATGAGCGGCTATCTGCGTGCCGCCGGTGACATCAGCCGGCTCGCGGTTGGCGACGCCTCAGCGGAGGCGATCGAAGCGACCTACAAGGTGACGCGCTGGGTCTCGCAGCGAGATCAGGTCGAGGGAGCCCCCTATGGATCGCGCGGCGGCGTCTCTGTCGTCCATACGTTCCCGGCCGACGGCACCTTCACGTTCCGGGTGTCCTTCCACCACGAAACGACCGGCGACCTGTTCGGCAGCGGGCGCGGAGCGCTCCACACGGCGGAGCGACCTGAGCAGATCGAAATCTCCGTGGACGGCGACCGGGTGGCGCTGCTCGACATCGACCGCTGGATGCATGTGTCCGACCCGAACGGGGTCAACCTCCGGACGGACCCAGTGGCGGTCACGGCAGGCCCGCATCGCGTGTCGGCGGTGTTCATACGTCAGTTTGAGGGCCCCGCCCAGGACCTGATTTCACCTCACGAGTGGTCGCTGTCGAGCACCAGCGTGGCCAATGCGTACGGCTTCACCAGCCTCCCGCATCTGCGAGACCTGGCCATCCGGGGACCGGTGGAAACGACTGGCGTGTCCGACACGCCGAGCCGCGCGCGGATCTTCTCGTGTCGGCCTGCCGTCGGCGTCGATCCCCACTCGTGTGCGAGGCAAATCATCTCCGGGCTGGGCGAAGCGGCCTACCGGCGTCCGCTCACGGATGAGAACGCGGCGGCATTGATGGCACTCTACGACGCCGGCGCCGACGACGGCGGGTTCGAGACCGGGGTGCGGATGGCGCTGGAGGGCATCCTGGCCAGCCCCCACTTCCTGTTCCGGTTCGAGAAGCCGCCGGTCGACGTGCGACCGTCCGACACCTTCGCGATCAGCGATCACGACCTGGCGTCCCGATTGTCATTCTTTCTCTGGGCCACCGGACCCGACGCCGAGTTGCAGCAATTGGCGATCGAGAATCGGCTGTCTGACCCGCTGGTGCTGACCCAGCAGGTGCGACGGATGTTGGACGCGCCGCGGGCCGAGGCGTTGGCCACTCGGTTCGCCGCCCAATGGCTGCGACTACCCGACCTCGAGAAGATGCACCCGGACGTGCGGACGTATCCCGACTTCGACGAACAGCTTAAACGGGCCATGCGGCGTGAGACCGAGCTGTTCTTCGAGCATCTCGTGCGCAAAGACCGGAGTCTGCGGGAGCTGCTGACGGCCGACTACACGTTCGTGAATGAGCGGCTCGCCAAGCACTACGGCATCGACTCGGTGGTCGGCACCGGATTTCGCCGCGTGGCGTATCCTGTCACCGAGCTCCGCCGGGGGCTTCTGGGCCATGCCAGCGTGCTCACGCTGACCTCCCATGCCAACCGGACATCCCCCGTGCTCAGGGGTAAGTGGGTCATGGAAGTGCTCCTGGGGAGCCCGCCGCCACCGCCGCCGCCCAACGTGCCGGACCTCGACGACACAAGTGTGGCGGAGGCGGGGCGCCTGCTCTCGGTGCGCGAACGGATGGAGCGGCATCGAGCCAGCCCCGCCTGTAGCTCCTGCCATCGCATGATGGACCCGATCGGTCTCGCGCTGGAACACTACGACGTCACCGGCGCCACCCGTATTCGGGACAACGGCGCTCCCATCGACGCCTCGGGCGAGTTGTTCGACGGCACCCCGATCGAGAGCGCAGCGGATCTGCGCGCCGCCTTGCTGCGTCGACCGGAACCGATCATCCGAACGTTTACGGAGAACCTCATGGCCTACGCGTTGGGCCGTCGCCTTGAACCCTACGACATGCCGACGGTGCGCCAGATCAGCCGAGCCGCCGAAGCGGAAGGGTATCGTCTATCAGCGTTCGTGCTCGGGGTGGTCCGGAGTCCTGCGTTTCAGCAGAAGGGCGGGATCGTCGCCACCCCGGACACCGATATCGCGCAGCCATAGCGGCCGTGTCAACAGTCGCGCTGGAACACGAGGAGACCAACGTATGACACTGCTCACCGGGAAGCATCTCCCCCGTCGCCGGTTCCTTCGCGGCGCTGGAGCGACGGTCGCCTTGCCCTTTCTTGACGCGTTCGTCCCGGCAGGACGCTCGTGGCTCCAAACGGCGGCGGCGCAGTCACTCGATCCGACGCGTCTCGTCTGCATCGAAAATGTCCACGGGGCCGCCGGCAGCACCGCCTACGGCGCCGAGCACAACCTGTGGGCGCCAGCCGCCGTCGGTCACGATTTCGATCTGACACCGAGTGCGCTCCAGCCCCTCGAACCATTTCGCGACACGCTGACCATCATCAGCGACACCGATGTCCGGCCGGCGGAGGCGGTGACCCCGCCGGAGATCGGCGGCGACCATTTTCGGTCGAGCGCGACCTTTCTGACCCAGTCCCACCCAAAGCAGACGGAAAGTTCGGACGTGCGGTCCGGCATCTCGCTCGACCAGCTCTACGCGCAGCGGTTCGGCCAGGACACCCCGATCCCGTCGATGCAGCTCTGTATCGAAAACGTGGACCAGGCCGGCGGATGCGCCTATGGCTACTCCTGTGTCTATACCGACACCATCAGCTGGGCCTCGGCCACCGACCCGCTCCCAATGATCCGGGACCCGCGGCTCGCCTTCGATCAGTTGTTCGGCGCCGGTGGCACCGCCGAAGCGCGGGCGGCACGCCGCCACACGCAACGCAGCGTGCTCGATTTCATCGCCGACGAGGTGGCGTCCCTCAAGCGTGAATTGGATCCGTCCGACCGGCGGCGCATGGATCGGTATCTGGATGACATCCGCGAGCTCGAACGCCGCATTCAGCGGGTGGAGGCTCGCAACGGCAGCGGCGAGGCCCGCGAGTTGCCGGGCGCGCCAGCCGGGGTGCCGGACTCCTTTGACGACCACGTGAAGATGATGTTCGACCTGCAGGCGCTCGCATTCGAGAGCGACATGACCCGGGTGTTCTCGTTCAAACTCTCACGTGACGCGACCGGTCGGGTCTTCCCGGAAAGCGGTATCAACCGAGGATTCCATCCCGCGTCACATCATGGCGAGCGGGAAGGCAACATCGAAGACTTCGCGGCGATCAACCAGTATCACGTCGGTCTCGTCACCTATTTTTTGGACAGACTGCAACGGATTCAGGAGGGCGACGCCACCCTCCTCGACAAAGCGATGGTGATCTACGGGTCGCCGATGGGGAACCCCAACGTCCACAACCACAAGCGGTGTCCGTTGTTCGTCGCAGGCGGCGCCAACGGGCAACTGGCCGGCAATCTGCATCTGAGAGCCGCACCCGGCACCCCGATGGCGAATGTAATGCTGGACCTGATTCATCGCCTGGGCATCGACGACATGGATCGCTTCGGAGACAGCACGGGCACCTTGTCCGTGTCGGGATGACCATGCCCACGCGTGAGGACGAGGAGCGGGGAATGCACAGACGTCACCTTGGCGCCGCGACAGCGCTGTTCTCACTGGCGGCACTGGCACTGGTCTCAGCCGCGGAGGACGCCCCGGTGGCGGACGCGGCGAGACGGCAGGACCGCATGGTCGCCGCGACACTGCTCCGCGGAGGCGCAGACGCCAACGGGGCACATGGGGACGGCATGACCGGCCTCCACTGGTCGGCTCACCATGGTGACGTCGACATGGCCACGCTGCTGCTCGAAGGTGGCGCCGATACCGAGGCCGTCACCCGTCTTGGTCATCACACGCCGCTGCATATCGCCGGTCGGTCCGGGCACGCGGCCGTGGTCCGCGCGTTGTTGAAGGCAGGTGCCGACGCCACCGCCGTCACCGACGCGGGCGCCACTGCGCTGCACTTCGCGGCGGGCGCCGGTAACGCCGACGCCATCGACGCACTCGTCGACGCCGGTGCGATCGTCGACGCCCGTGAGCCGGTCTGGAGCCAAACCCCGTTGATGTTTGCCGCCGCAGCGGACCGAACGAACGGCCTGGCCGCGTTGCTCGCGCGTGGCGCGGACCCGAGTATCACCGGCTCGGTCGTCGATATCGCGGCCCGGAACGACGCCGACCGCGCCGAGGGTCGCGCCCGCCGCGAACGTATGGCCGCGATGCGCGAGGGCCGCGGGCCAGAGGAGACAGCCCCGCCGACGAGGCTGAACGAGACTCGTGCGGTCCCCGCGTCGCCAGCGTCGACTCCAGAGACCCGGGCCGCGGCCGCGGCGGCGGAGGCGGAAGCGCGCGAAGCCGACTTACTGGAGGAACCGGAGCCCCTGGGATTTGCCGACCTCGTCGGCACGCATGGCGGACTGACAGCCCTGCTGCTGGCGGCTCGAGACGGGCACGCGGACGCCGCCCAAACCCTGATCGAGGGCGGCGCCGACATCAACCAGGTCAGCGCCGCGGACGGGACGAGCCCGCTGCTGATCGCCACCATCAACGGGCACTTCGACGTGGCGATCGAACTGCTGGACGCGGGCGCGGACCCCCGGCTCGCCAGTCACGCCGGGGCGACGCCGCTCTACGGCGCCTTGAACATGCATTGGGCGCCCAAGGCCCGACATCCCCAGCCAACCGACTACCTCCAGCAGGCGGCCACCTATCTCGACGTGATGGCCGCGATGCTCGACGCGGGGGCCGACGTGAACGCCCGTCTGACGAAGTCGCTCTGGTATACGACCTACAACCGCGACCTCCTCGGCGTCGACCGCGCCGGCGCCACCGCGTTCTGGCGTGCCGCCTATGCGCTGGACATCGATGCAATGCGGTTACTCCTGGCCCACGACGCCGATCCACACCTGCCGACCTTGAAGGTGCCCGGCCGGAATCGGGCCGCCAACCCGGATCCGTCGGGCCTGGTCCCGGTCCCCCTCGGCGGCCCTGCCGTCTCGCCGTTGCTGGCCGCGTCCGGGGTCGGCTACGGACAAGGGTACGCGGGCAACTCTCATCGCCACGTACACGACGGCTGGCTGCCCGCCGTGCGATTCTTGGTCGAGGATCTCGGCGCTGATGTGAATTTTCGTGACCACAATGGCTACAACGCCGTCCACCACGCGGCGGCGCGAGGCGATGACGCCGTGATCTCCTACTTCGTCGGCCGCGGGGTGGATGTCACCCAGGTGAGCCGCCGCGGGCAAACGACCGTAGATATGGCGAACGGCCCCGTCCAGCGCATACAGCCGTTTCCTGAGACCATTGCACTCCTCGAAGGCCTGGGAGCGACCAACAGTCACCGATGCATGAGTTGCTAGTGTCCTGCACCCGTGGTCAATGGTTGCAGGACACTGTCGCGCGAGTTATTTCCGCTAACTTCGTGTCGCATATTGGGTTAGAATGCTGACTCAGTGGCGATGGCACCGGTCGAAGTCGCGCTGAAAATCAACCCGCGCGCTCGAGTCGACCTCGTTGACGTTCGTGAACGAGTGACGGCGGCTCACGGAGACGTGCTCGCGCCGTTTCCGCAAGCGTTGTATTCCTCATTTCACACGACAGCCGGATATCTCGATCAGAGCCTGGCCACTCGTCTGAACCGACAACGCGATGGGTTGGCACCCTACCTCTCATTCTTCCGCAACGTGTTCCCGGAAGGCGCCGGATACAAACACGACGAGCTTGAGCTCCGCAAGGAGCTGACAGATGAGCAACGGCAGACCGAGCCACTTAACGCCGACTCGCACCTGGCCTTCATCAGCGCGGGACTGCGAAGCTGCGTCGCCTATCGTGGTCGGAGCACCGACCCCGTCTATTTCATCGATCTGGACGGCATGAACGCGGGCCGTCCGCGCCGACGCGTAACCACCGTCCTCGGGTTCAACACCGAAAAAACGGTGGCGCGCGAGAGAATCAGTGTTCCCATGTCGGCCCACCCGGTCGACTCGGTCAGCCTGAAAGACCCGCGGTTTGGCATCTACCAACGCTGCCAGGAACTCATCGCCGCCAATGGCGTCACCAAAGGACGGGTCCAGCTGGCACTCGCGCCGGGCGAAGACCAGGCCGGGCTCACCGTCAACGAATACGAGACCTTGTTGATGCGGCACGATCTGGTCGAAGTGCTGCGCGATCCGTTGCGGTTCATGGCGGAGAAGAGCCGCCATCTCCTGGCCGACCCGCGGTCAATCCCGAACAAGACGATCGACTACGCCAAGTACGACATGGTGCGGGTGTTCAACGAACTCGTCGACGCGCTGCGTCTCAGCGACTCGGTCATCGAGAAAATCCTGTCCCGCTTTTTCGGCGCACCGGCCAGACACTTTCTCCGGATGAAACGCTCGGTCAGCCTCCCGGTGTCGGACCGGGAAACCCCTGGTGACGGACGGGTGGCGGAAGGTCGGTATCAAAGCCCTATCCTGGTGCAGTGGCGACGATCTGAATCCAGGACCAGGCTGGTTGACGTCACCCTGACCCGCTTCGAGTAGGCTTAGGACCCGCTCAGGGGCCTAGCGTCCGCATCGTCGGCGACACCCCTCCAGAAGGTGGACGTTCGTATGCCCCTCTTCCTTCCAGAAGAACGCCCGATCGCCGAGGCCCTGGCCGGTCTGGCCTACGCGAACCCGTTCCAGTCGGAGTTCCTGGCGCGTTAGCGCGACGTCCTGGGCCCCGGCCACGCCCAGGAAGTCGTGGTGTGGAGCCACCAGGACAGACGGCCGGTCTGGCGTCAGGTCAGCGCGACGCGGCCCAAGTCGCCGCCCGTCTCGTCGAGAGCGTGCGTGACCGTTTGGTGCGCGGCCGAGCCGCCTCCGCCAGCGAGGTCACCCTGTACGCCTATGTCGTGATGTTCTTGCTCTACCAGCGGTATGCCGAGGATCTGCATCAGATTCACGTGGCCGCGACACCCGGCCGGGGACGGATCGCATGCTACCGCCGATATTCCGACGACCTGCACCATTTTCTGGGTCTGGGTGCGGTCGAACTCCCGGGACGTGTCGACCCCGCGCACCTGTTCGCCTGTTTTTTTCAGATCCGCCGGGCGTTCAAGCTTATTTTCCAGCACATCATCGGCGGATCCGCGCCTGCCGCCGCCTTGCGCGCGACCGTGTGGCAGTCGATCTTCACCCACGGCATGCGTCGCTACCGGCGCACGTTGTATCAGCGCATGCGGGACGTGACCACGCTCGTGACCGGGCCGTCAGGCACCGGCAAGGAGCTGGTGGAGAGGGCGATCGCGCTCTCGACCTACATCCCGTTCGACTCGGATCGGGAGATGTTCGTGACCACCCCAGAGCGCTGCTTTCATCCGCTCAATCTGTCGGCGCTGTCGCCGACGCTCATCGAGTCCGGGCTGTTCGGTCACCGCAAAGGGGCGTTTACGGGCGGCTTACAGGACCGGAGCGGGTGGCTCGAGGCGTGTCCTCAGGAAGGCACCGTGCTGCTCGACGAGATCGGCGAACTGGACCCGTCCATCCAGGTCAAGCTGCTCCGGGTGCTGCAGACACGGACGTTTCAGCGTATCGGCGAGACCGAGCCTCGCCAGTTTCGAGGCAGGCTAATCGCGGCCACCAACCGCGACCTGGGCGACGAGACCCGAGCCGGACGGTTCCGCGAAGATCTGTACTGCCGGCTCTGTTCGGACCTCATCGTGACCCCCTCGCTGCGAGAGCAACTGCGGGAGTCGCCGGAAGAGCTGCGTCATCTGGTCCGTTTTGTCAGTGAGCGCGTGATCGGCCCGGACGAGGCAGAGGAGTTGACCGACGAGGTCCTCCAGTGCGTGGCCGGCGACCTCGGACCCGACTATCCGTGGCCAGGGAATGTACGCGAACTCGAACAGTGCGTGCGCAACGTCCTTGTGAGGCGACGGCATCAACCCTCGCGCCAACCAGACTCGGACGCCGTCGACGCCTTCACCCTGGCCGTGCGTGAGGGCGACCTCACGGCCAAGACCCTCCTCACCCACTATTGCACCCTCGTGTATCACCAGACCGGCAGCTATCAGGAAACGGCTCGCCGCCTCGAGTTCGACCGGCGGACCGTCAGCGCTCGACCGTCAGCGCGAGGACTGCGTAGGACGTGGCGACGTCGCTCATGAACCGTCCCCGATCGGACTCGGGATCTCGCGCCTTGTTCAACGACGACGCGGGCCACGAGCCATCAGCGCGCTGGTGCTGACGGAGCCAGGCGAGCCCGCGTTGCAGCGAAGCGGCATCGTGAGGCCGACTGGCCATTCCAGAGCGCTGAAGCGCCAGGGTCACTAATCCGGTGGCGTAGCCGTCACTCGCCACGTCGACCGGCGTGCCATCGCTGCGCTCGAACGGACCTAGTGACGAGAGGCTCCACCCACCATCAGACCGTTGCAGTGCGATCGCCTCATCGACGGTCGCTCGCTGCTGACCACCCGTGAGCGAATCAGGGAGCGCTGATGACGCCCAGAGCGCCATCAGTCGGTTGAACAGGTGCTGGGTGTCCGAGGTGCGTCCGAGATAGTCGCGAAGGCGCGCCACACGAGGCGCGACGTCGGGGTGGGAGGCATACCCTTCGGGAGCCCTCCCCACGGCGACGGCCGCCAGGGCGGCGCCGAAGAACGGCGCGGTGTCCGACTCCCACGGCTCGAGGTTGAAGTTGAGCCACGGCCAACCACCCGACATCGGCCCGTCGGTGCGCTGTAGCGCCCAGAGGTGGTCAAATGCCTGCCGAGTCGTATGGCTCAACGTCCCACCTGCCGCATCACGGTTCGACAAGATCAGGGCATTGAGGATGGCTTCCGTCCCCCGGGACTCAAGGCTCTTGCCCGCACGGTACTGCTCGTCACTGTAGTACGGCTTCACGTCCTGCCACGCGGTGACGCGACCCTCGACGTTGGCCAGCATTCGGCTCTCGACCGCGTCCGGCCCCTCAGCCTGACGCAGCGCCGTCCTGGCCAGCGCGAACGGTGCCGTCGTGTGACAGGACACGCAGGAAATGCCGTGGTCCCGGGCCGCCGTCGGCCAGTCCATCCACCACGACTGCCGCTGGTCCAGATAGTCGGCCGCCGCCGCCGGGTCCCACGACGGTTCCGCGGGCTGGGCCGCGGCGCGATCGGCAAGTCCACCCAAGACGAGGCTCATTAGAATGAGAGCGCCCGACCGGTTCAGAATCTGCATAACATACTCCGCTCGCTGCATGCCCGGATTATAGCCTCCAAGCGTGCCGTTGCGGGACGACTACTCCGCGGCGTCGGTCTCCGCATTCGCGACTGCCGTTCATGGTACCGTTCGGCCATGACGCCTCCGCGAGCCTGGCTGACGACGCTGACGGTTGGGCTGGCCGTTGCCCTGGGGGCACTGGCCGGCACGACTGGCCGAGCCATCGCGCAGCCTGACATTGCCCCGCAGAACGACGCGCCCAATCCGTATACGACGATTGACGATTGGGCCACGCTGCCCGGCGGCCGTCAGTGGGGATCGACCGGCGGCGTGGACATGGACCGGGACGGCTCGCATGTATGGGTCGTCGAGCGATGCGGTGCCAACTCGTGCGCCGGCCGGGACCTCGACCCGGTACTACGGTTCAACGCGGACGGAGAACTCGTCTCCAGTTTCGGCGCCGGCCTGATGATTCAGCCCCACGGGCTGCACGTCGACCATGAGGGCCACGTGTGGGTCACCGACGCGCAGGGGCCTGACGGCACGGACCCGCGACGAGACGGCATGGGACACGTCGTCATGAAGTTCAGCCCTGAGGGTGAGCTGCTCATGACCCTGGGCACACCCGGCGTCGGCGCGGCCGGCCCAAACACCCTCGACCAGCCGTGCGATGTGGTGGTGGCGAGCGACGGCACCATCTACGTGGCCGACGGCCACGGCGGCCAGCTCCCCGGGGCCGGACCGCACACGACCGCGCGTGTCGTCAAATTCGCGCCCGACGGCACCTATCTGACGGAGTGGGGCTCACACGGAACCGGACCGGGCCAGTTTCAGACGCCCCACGCCATCGATCTCGACTCTCGGGGCCAAGTGGTGGTTGCCGATCGGGGCAACGACCGACTGCAGGTGTTCGACCCGGACGGCACGTTCATCGAAGCGTTCTACCAGTACAGCCGGCCGAGCGGTCTCCACATTGCCGAGGACGACACTGTCTACGTCGCCGACTCCGCGTCATCGCGGAATGGCCAGCATCCGGGATGGGAGTACGGAATCCGGATCGGAAACCTTCGGGATGGGTCGCTGATCGCGTTCATCAATGGCTCAAACCCCGAGGGTGTCGCGGTCGCGCCCGACGGCACCGTCTATGGCGCGGTGGTGGCGTTCGGTGGGGCCCTGTTGAAATACGTCTCGCCGGACCCATCGACCGGTCTGCGGTAGTCTCGCCAGCCAGTCACACGTGGGGCTTGAAGCCGGGCGGGAAACGGATGAGGCCTGCGGTCGGCACGGCTCAAGCCGTGCGCCACAGAGGAGATCTGTGGCCCGCTCCTGGGGGTCCCCGCGCAGGCGACGCGAGCGGTCCGGGTCGTCGCCCCACAGCGGAACTGACGGCCGTGTCGGCCAACACGGCCGCCAGCCGGTATCGTTGTGCCCTCGACAAACTGGCGTTACGTTTGGGAGTCGAGTCGGAGAGGTCCGGTCGGACCGCATGATGACCACTGACGAACAATCACCCGGCGGCGCGATCGAAGCACGGTTGCGCCGGTATCGCCCGACCGGTCCGTCACCCGATCTTCGACGGCGGGTCGTGCCGCCAGACGCCCCACGCTGGGCGTGGACCGTCGCCGCCCTGCTGGCGCTGACCACAGTCGGGCTGAGCTGGGCGACCTCGCGGGTCGAACGTCGCACCGCAGAGATCCTGGGCGACGGGGTTCCCGCGGTGTCGCTGCCGGGCGGACCAACCGACGACTTGGTCACGGGAGGCGAGCGAGAATGACCCGCACGGAGCCCAGGCCGGGTCGCGGCCGTGTCTCATGCTCGCGATCTGCCTGCTGATCCTCGCGGCGGCGTGCGGTCGGGAGGCCTGGGGCTACGTCGAGGCGCGACGCTTCCACGATCTCGTGGGAGCAATCGCGTCGCGGGGCGAGCCCACGAACGAGTACCACGCGCGGGACGGCACACTCGGAAACGCCGATACGCGGGGTCACAACGCCGCGTTCGCGCTCGAGAACGCGGATGCCCTACGGCTCGTTCGCGACGCCCGCACCCTTCCCTTTCATGGTTCCATCTTCCGAGACGCTTCCGTCATACGCCGGACATCGCGCTGTCACACCTACTCCCCGCGGCCACCATGGCAAGAGTGGCGGCGGCGGACGGCGCCCCGTGGCCCGAGCGACTGGACGCGATGGACTCGGCCATGAGGCACGACGGGCCCGTCGAGACTCGGCCTTTCCGACGAGGACTCTTGCGAAACCTCGAACGATTGCTCGAGTCCGGTCACCACCTGTCAGTGGCCCGCCACGCCGGGCGCCAGACCGTGCTCGCCCGGGTCCTCCGAACAGTCGTGGCGATCGAACTCTATCGACGGTTGGAACAGACCCTTCCCGACGACCTCGCAGACCTGAACGACCGAGCGCGGGTCGCCGACCCGTTGACCGCGTCCCCACTGAAGTACCGTCGAGAACAGGATGGCTACGTGGTCTACAGCATCGGCGCCAATGGCCAGGACGACGGGGGCGACCTTGGCGGGCTGACCAACCCCCACGCCATTGGTTGGTGGATCCCGCCGGAGGACGCGCCCGATTGGGGCCTGCGCGTTCGGCTCCCCGACGCTGCCCCGACCCAATGAGCATGTGGCCCGGACGACAGTCTGCGTCGATCGGGAAACTACCTCCCCCGACTGAGAATCTGGACTTCGGTCTCCCCTTCTTGCCGCTCGCCGGCGCCGATGACAACGAACACATGCGTGTCGGTGGCCGCGATGTCACGAGCCGGCGCCTCGGTCGCGAACGTGCCAGCGGCGGTGGGGGCGGAGGGCGTCGAGATGTCGACGATGGTGACGCCGGACTGGGTGTCGGCGACAAAGACGTGTGAACCCGACATCGCCACCCGCGCGGCCCGGCCGGGGGTCTCGAAGGTGGCCGCCCTCATCGGCGCCGCGGGGTTGGTGGCATCGTAGATCTGAAGGTTGCCTGCGCCCGCCCCAGCAAGGATCCCAGACGGCTCGCCCACCTCACGTTGCACCTCGATAGAACGAGGTGAGCCCGGAGCGTGCAGGACGCCGACCGGATCCGGTTCTCCGGGTCGCGACAGGTCGAACACATACAGACCCGTCGGTGAGTCCGTGGCATAGGCCATCTTCCCGGAGGTCACCACGTCGCGGGCGTAGCCGTCCAGAAAGAACGACCCGGCGCCGGTCGGAGCGGTCTCGTTCGACACGTCGACCATCACCATCCCTTCCATGTGGTCAATCAGGACGACACGGTCCTCGTACACGGCGCCGATCTTCGCTTGACCGAGCGTCTTGTGGTTCCCGAGCACTTGTGGAGACGCCGGGTTCGAGATATCGACAATCGCCACCCCGAAGAAATTGGCACCCAGATAGGCGCGGTCTCCACGAATCCGGAAGCCCCAGATTTCTTCTGGCATCTCGACCGAGCCCTGCCGCTCCGGCGCCGCCGGATTCGACACGTCCCAGACCGTGAACTCCGTGTGTCGGGACACATACGCGTAGTCACCCTGCACCCGTACATGCTCGACTGGCCCAGGAATCGTGCCGACCTGGGTCAGCGTCACTGACTGGGCGCTAGCGTTGGCGACGCCCAGCGTCATGGCCATGGCCAGGACCGCCGCCCCGGACAAAAGCACGTCCACACGAGGACACCGGGTGAGCGGTGAACAGATTCGGGTCGTCACGGTTGGCCTCCCTCGGCAATCCGGTAGAGCTTGGACTGTGTCCGCAGTATCACGCTTCCCCGGGCCACCGCGGGGGTGGCCAGGGTCATCTCGTTCATCGGGTTCTTGTGGAGGATCTCGAATTCCGGTCCCGCCTTCACGACGAAGGTCTCGCCATCTTCGCTGAGCAGAAAGATCTTGCCGTTGTAGGCCCAGGGCGAGGCGGTGAACCCGTTGCCGATCTCGAGTCGTTGGCGCCGGTAGACCTCATCCCCCGTCCGGGCATCGTGCGCCACGAGAAAGCCACGGTCGAGCAACGTGTAGTAGTAGTCGCCGTACACGAGCGCCGATGTGTTGTAGGTGCCGAGCAGTGGATAGGCCCAGACGACATCATCCGACGACGCTCTGGTGCCTGGAAAGCCGGATGACAGCCCGGTGCGCATGTCCTCCTGCGACCAGATCGAAATGTCGCCCGACGCACCCGGCTTCACCACGTAGACCGGGCGCAACCCACCACCCGGATACCCGGAGCTGAGGTACAGGAGACCGTGCTTGGCGAACGGGGTGGGAATGGTCAGCCCCGACATGCCGTGAATCTCCCACAGCACATTGCCGTCGAGATCGTAGGACCGGACCCCCTGGGTGCCCGCGGTCACGATCTCGGTCCGCGCCTCGTTCTCCCAGACGAACGGCGTCGCCCAGTTCTGTCCTCGCTCCGGACGCTCGACCCGCCAGATCTCCTCGCCGGTGTTCTTGTCGAGCGCCACCATGAACGAGGCGGTCACGTTGTCGTTCACGATATACAGACGGTCGCCGTGAAGCGTGGGTGACGCGGCCGACCCGAATCCGCCGGTGGTCTCATACGCGCCCAGATCGGCGGTCCAGACCGTTTCGCCGCTCATGTTAAGCGCGCCGACGACGCCGGCACTCCCGAAGTAGGCGTACACACGCCGGCCGTCGGTGACGGGGGTCTCGGAGCCGAAGCTGTTCTTGATGTGCCGCGCGATGCCTGGCGCGGCACTATGCAGCTCGCGCTCCCACCGAACTGCCCCAGTCGCAAAATCGATGTTGTAGACGACCCAGCGGTGGTTCTCGACGGACCGGGTCGCGCCGTTGTCATCGCCCGGGTCGTACAGCCCCGGGATCGGATCCGGCTCTGCGCCCGCGCTGATGGCGGACGTCACGAAGACCGTATCCTCCCACACGACCGGCGAGCTCCAGCTGAGCCCGGGAATGTCGATCCCCCAGACCACGTTCTCTGTCTCGCTCCAGGTGTCGGGGAGGGCAGGGTCGTCTCCCACATCCCCCGCGTTCGGGCCACGAAACTGTGCCCACTGCGCCTCCGCCGGCGCCGCGGCCAGCGACACGACCAGAAGACCGAACACGACGAACGACCGTCGAATCATGCGATTCCCTTCTCTCAGGAGCGTGACGTGGCCACAATTCCGCCGCACAGACACACGTCCACTCGCGATGGTCTGCGGCATAAGTATCGGGTCGCGACGTTCGTGTCAAGAAACCATCCTGACCACGCGAGGGAATTCCGGTGGCTCTGGCGCGTCACGACGTTTGACAGTCCCTCCGCGAGGGCTCAAAATAGTCTCTGGATACGTGCAGTACACGCGAGGTTCGTCGGAGGGACGACGGTCGATGCTCAAATACAGAGTCATCGTTGGTGTGGTGTGTGCGCTGGCGTTCGCCGGCGACTCCGGTCGGGTCGCGCGGGCGCAGGCTCAGCCGGCGGCCGGCGCCCACGCAGAGCAGCGCGCGCTGCTCGATCAGTACTGTGTCACCTGCCACAGTGAGCGACTCGAGATAGGCGGGTTGTCACTCCAGGGCCTCGACCTGGACAACGTGGCGGACCACGCCGAAGTATGGGAAAAGGTCGTTCGCAAGCTGCGCGCCGGGTCGATGCCGCCGCAACCGCGGCCCCGACCAGACGCGGCGACCTACGACGGTTTCAGGAGCTGGCTGGAAGCCGAGCTTGACGTCGCCGCTGAGAGGGCGCCCAACGCAGGCCGCACCGAGGCGCTACATCGAATCAGCCGCACCGAGTATCACAACGTCATTCGAGACCTCCTCGGCTTGGACGTCGACGTCAGCGAATTGCTGCCGGCCGACGACACCAGCTACGGATTCGACAACATCGCCGGGGTGCTCGGTGTGTCGCCGACGCTGATGGAACGCTATCTCGCGACGGCCCGGAAAATCAGCCGGTTGGCGGTTGGCTCACCGGTGCCCTCGGCCATCGAGGAGACGTTCCGGATTGCCTCGGACCTCGGGCAAGATGCGCACATCGCCGGGTTGCCGTTCGGCACGCGCGGCGGCACCCTGATCGACTTCAACTTTCCGGAGGACGCTGAATACGTCATTTCCGTCGTCCCCGATGGTCCGCTGTTCATCGAACCTCACGCGCTGGAAGTCACGCTGGACGGAGAGCGGGTGGAGCTGTTCACGGTGGGACGCACGCTCG
>JAPYUM010000212.1 GCA_029940535.1 Vicinamibacterales bacterium | reverse complement strand
GTGCGATCGGAAGACATCGGCGAAGCGGTTCAACGGCGACGGGACTTACGGCTCATGCGGGTGCGCGGCGTCCCACTCGCGGGCGAGGCGTTGAGCCTCGGCGATCTGTTCAGGGGTCAACCTGAGAGAGAACGCGTCGCGAAGTCCGACCCTCTCCTCCCGGTCCTCACCGGGCGATCGTGAGGCCGCTCGGTGCGCCCCAGATTCTGACTCCCTGGAACCAAGCCCGGAGACACGAGAACTCGACTCTACTCTGCCACCGTGGGCGCTAACCTGACAACGCCCCCCGACGCCCTGAAGGAATAGCTGAGGCTCCGAGCCGCGCATCCCGCCTGGAAACGTTGCTTGCCCTATCGGTCTGGTTTCCGCACAATCTCGGCTCTGGCGATCGACAGACTGGGGCGTTTCCCGAACCACGCACGGACCGCCGTTTCGAACGGATCGTCCTCCCAGAACAACACGTGCTCCTGGCTGGCGTAGGGAAAGAACAAGGGGTTGTTGTCGAACAACGATCCATCCGGCTGCGGCAACCGCTGCTGGCGCCGGTTCACGTTGTAGAGAATGGCGCCGTCGCGGGCTGTTCGATACATCTCGCGGATATACATGTCGCGGGTCGCCTGATCCATCTCCATGAACGAGTTGAAATTCAGCATCGCGTCGAACTGATCCGGATCGAGATCTGCGATACGGGTCGTCCGAACAAGATGCACGTGGCCGGCGGCATCCCGATGCGCCGGGTCTGGTAACTCGTCAAAATGAAGCGTCGCCTCGGGCCAATATCGATTGATGTTGATCGCGGCGTTCATCAGCATCTCGGGGAGGTCGATGATCACGTAGCTGGCAGCCAGACGCCGCGACAGCAAGAACACCGCGAGATTGCCGGCGCCCGCGCCGACCTCGAGGATCCGCAGCTCGCGGCCCTCCAGATGGTCCGCGCGGAGACGTTCGAGCACCATCGTCCGGTAGTAGTGCCGCGCCGTCGTCATGCTCGACCGGATCTCGAACGGTCGAATGAACGCGAGATAGGCGTCGAACATCTGCTCGTCCTTCAGCCAGGCAACGGCTGACAGGTGCTCCCATTCGTCCAGTGAGAACCCTGGCGCCTTGGACCCCGACCGGCGGAGCAGCGGTTGGACCTGCTGCCACTCGCCCAGCACCCGCTGCAGTGATGGGTCCTCGTCGATCTGCAGTCCCGGCGCCAGCGGCTTGAACCCGTACCCAAGTTCGCCGACGACATCGGCGACGCTGACGGGTTGCGAGCCCGCGTGCTTCGTGGCCTTCTCCCGCGCCGCCGCGATCTGCCCCTTCCAGAACTCGCTGATTGTCGAGTCGCTGGCGAGCCAGGACAGGTCCGTGCCCTCCAGCAGGTGGGTCAGTGCCTCCGACGCGACCGGCCGAGTGGCAGGTTGGGGTGCGCTACCTGGCGCGGCGGAGCCCGTCGACGGTGACACGCCCGTCGGCAGAGAGCCGGCGACCGGGAGCGGGGCATCACCCTCGCTCGGCGTCCTTGACAGCACCGGTTCGATCGGCCCGATCACCCCGCGCCGGGTGGCCACACCGAGTTCCTCGAGCACCTCGACCGTCATCCGCGTGGCCTGTGCGATCTTGTCCGTCGCCCACACGAACCGTTCGGCGGCGGCGCGGTCCGGCGCTGCGCGGTTCGCGATCGCGAGGGCGAGCGCGTCCACATGTTCCTGCAGCGACCCGGCGGCGTCTACAAAGCCACCCGAGGCCCGAAGCAGGTGACGAAAGTGCAGCGTGTTCTGCTGTCCCCCGGCGAACTCCGGCACCAACAGCGTGTGCGCCGAGGTGCCGAGCACAGCCGCCTCGACCAGCGCGCCCGTGTTCAGCCCCACGGCCGCGCTGCTGTGGGTCAGGCCGTCGAGCCATGTGTCCGGGTCGTCGGACAGGTCCACCGTGACGTTGGTATCACCGGCGAACGGCTGCGCCTCGTATGGCGCTCGATTCCTCGGGTGGGGCCGCACGACAACCGCGCACGTGCGCAACGCATCGTCGTCAGCGCCGCGTACACTGGCCAGCCACCGGTCCATGAACGCTCGCTCGGCCGGCGCCACGAACGGCGTGGCACCCAGAAAGGTCACGATGGGCCGTTCCGTCGCGATCCCGTGTGCCGCGCACCACGCGCCGCGGCTGGTCGTCGCCGGCCGGTCGTGGAGCGCGTCGAATCGCGGCGCGCCGGTCACCACCAGTCGGTCCGAAGGCACCCCGTGGATCTCCAACGCCGCACGCCGTTGCAGGTCGTTCCAGACCAGGAGGCGATCTGGAATGACGTGCAAACACCCGTCGGCGCTCAGATCGTCCCAGCTTGCGACGGGCGCCGCGACCGGGATCTCCAGGGCCTGTGCCGCCTTGACGAAGTCGACCAGTCTCGAATCGACCCGCGAGGACGACGTCACCACCAAGATGTGCGGACGTTCGCGTTCCAGGAACTTGCGGTGGGCCGGGTCAATGGGCACGACCGTCTCGACCTGCGCGAGCAACCGCTCGATGTGCCCCCGTTCCGTTTCATCGAGCTCGCTGAGTAGCGACGCCCAGTGGTCGCCCGTCAGCTTGGCGGCGCACACGGGGCAGTGCCCCACCAGTTGAATCGCGCGTCCGGCGGAGGCGACGCGCACGAGCATCCGCTGCATCCGCTGTCGTAGCCGGTCGGCGGCCCCGTATCGCGGCGCGAGATACAGGGAATAGTCCCGGACCGCGCGCAGCAGGCGCGCCGACTCCGCCCAGTCGTCTCGCCGATCCGGCGGGCACCCGACCGACTCGATCGACGCCTGCGCGGCTAGACTCGGCGGCAGGGTTGGCCCCACCTTCTTGGCGGCCACCCCGAGTCGCACGCGGTGGCCGCGAGCCGTCAGCTCCAGCAGTACGGACTCGAAAGGGTCGATGAGGTCCCGATGGGATACGACAAAGAGAATATTCACGGGAACGGGTCCTCAGTGTGGGGATGCTGGATGGTCGTCGAGCGAGGCCGACCGTCGTGTGCGATTATCGCCGTCGTGCCACGGGTGTCAAGCGGATGGGACACGCCGCGGCACGCATGCGACGGCACTGTCAAGTTAACGAAAACTGGGCTGACCGACCCCCAGGATGATGGGCTTGCGTCCTGTTGTGAACCCGGTATGTTGGGGAT
>JAPYUM010000013.1 GCA_029940535.1 Vicinamibacterales bacterium | reverse complement strand
GCGCCCCGAGCCCCACGCGACCGCTCCGCGGGGACCCCGAGAGCCCCACTCCGCGCCCGCGCCGGGCCGGTTTTCGACGCACGGCGCCCGGCTGGCAAGACGCGACGAGGGAGCAGCCAGGCGGAAGCAACACCGCCAGCCGGGATGCCCTGCCAGAAAACCGCAGGCCACCGTGTTATCCTCGGCTGTTTTTGACCCCGTGAGTGTTTCGTGTCGCCCCGAACCCATCAGTTCATCTCGGAACCGGACTCGGGCGCCGCGCCCTTCTCGAAGGAGTGGCGCGTGCGTCGGCGGTTCGAGCGGCGCGTGCAGTTGCTCGGCATCCCGGAGGACCTGACGGGGTGGAGCGTGCTGGACCTTGGGGCCTGGCACGGCTATTTCTCATTCGAGTGCGAACGTCGCGGCGCCGACCGGGTGCTCGCCGTCGACCGCTTCGCGTGGGACCAGTTCGGGATGGATGAGTTCCTGGCCGCACACGAACGCCTGGGCTCGAAAGTAGAGCACCAACATCTCGATGTCCACGACCTCGACCCTGCCACCCTGGGCCAATTCGATCTCGTCCTGTTTCTCGGTGTGTTCTACCATCTGCGGAACCCGATGGCGGCGCTGGAGCGGATCGCGCAGGTCACGCGGCGGCTGCTAATCTGCGAAACCCACGTCCTGCTGCCGTTCATCCACGAGCGCTATCCGCTTGTCCCGTTCTTTCCCGGCGACGAGCGCGCTGACGAGCAGACATACGACCTCTGCGGAATCCCGACGATGACCGCCCTGACCGAAATGCTGAAGTTCGCTGGCTACGCGCAGGTGGATGTCACGTATCGGCCCTCGTTTCGTTACTGGAAAAAGCTAGTCGCGCTCGCGACCAACCGTCCACAATCGGGACGCGGCATTGTCCATGCGAAGCCGTGACCGGTCTGGAAAGGACAAACGGACTTCACTGATCCAAGAAACAAGATCTTTGAGTCCATGCTGATCATAGAAATTGAACGGTTCTGGCACTTGGACGCGCTCAAGAACGCAAATTTATCGCTCAGGACAGAAAAATGCGGAAATTGTCTCTCTAAGGCCAAATAAGTCCCAACAAATTCTACGACACGAAAAAATCGTAGATTGTCACTTCAGAGCTCGAAACTGGGGAAATTTCCACAAGAACGGAAACATAGCACCACGCGAAGGCCAGCGGAGACAAAAGCCCGTGTTGGAAACGGTCCGACGGTGGCCCGCGGCACAGAAAGGTAGAACGATGAATATTGCGGTACTGGGGATGGGAACCATGGGCGCCCCGATGGCCAGGAACCTGCTCAAGGCAGGTCACAGCGTTGTGGTGCACAACCGGACGCGGGCCCGGGAGGAACCGCTGGCCGAAGAGGGCGCCACCCGCGCCGGGAGCCCGGCCGAGGCTGCGGCAGGGGTCGACATCGTGCTCTCGTGTGTCTCCGACACACCGGATGTGCAACGTGTGCTGCTCGACGGCGACACCGGCGCCATCAACGGACTGCGAGAGGGGGGCCTGGTCATCGACTGCTCGTCGATCGCGCCGGCCGCGACCCGCGAGATTGCCGCGACGTTCGCCGCGAAGGGGATCGGATATGTTGATGCCCCCGTGTCAGGCGGTTCCGAGGGGGCCATCAAGGGCACCCTGGCGATCATGTGCGGCGGCAGCGAAGCAGACTTCGCGCGAGCCACCCCGGTGCTCGAGGTGCTCGGCGCCAAGATTACGCACATTGGTGACGTCGGCGCCGGTCAGATCGCCAAGGTGGCCAATCAGGTCGTCATCGCCGGCACCTTCCTGGCCCTGAGCGAGGCTCTGACCCTGGCGAGTAAAGCGGGCGCCGACCCCGCGAAGGTAGTCGAGGCGATCGGGGGCGGGGTGGCCGGGTCCTGGATCCTGCAGAACCGCTCCGCCAACATGCTGAACGACACCTACCCGCTCGGCTTCCGCACCCGCCTGCATCGCAAAGACCTCGGGATTGCGCTCGACACGGCGCGCGCGTTCGAGGTGCCGGTGGCGATCGCCAGCCTGGTCGCGACCATCGAAGACAGCCTGATCGCGCAGGGTTTCGGGGACGAAGACATGTCGAACCTGGCTCGATTCGTGCGCAAGGGCGCCGGGGTGCCCGACGGCCCGATGAAAGGCTGAGGCGCCATGCCCAGAAAAGTCTTCCCAAGTTCGACGGCGGCACTCGACGGGCTCCTGCGCGACGACCTGACGCTGATGGTGGGCGGGTTCGGCCTCTGCGGCGTGCCCCAGAACCTCGTGCTCGCACTGCGCGACTCTGGGGTCACGGGGTTGACCTGCATCAGCAACAACGCCGGCGTCGACGGCGCCGGACTCGGGTTGCTGCTGGAGAGTCGTCAGATCGACAAGATGATTGCCAGCTACGTCGGCGAGAACAAGCTGTTTGAAAAGCAGTACCTGGACGGGACCATCGAGGTGGAGTTGAACCCGCAAGGGACCATGGCGGAACGTATGCGAGCCGGTGGCGCCGGTATCGCGGCGTTCTTCACCCCGACGGGGTACGGCACGCCGTTGACCGAAGGCAAAGAGGCGCGCCAGTTCGATGGACGGTGGCATGTGCTGGAAACGGCGCTGCATGCGGACGTCTCGCTGGTCAAAGCCTGGAAAGCGGACGAGGACGGCAATCTGACTTATCGGATGACGGCCCGCAACTTCAATCCACCGATGGCAGAGGCCGGCCGCGTGACCGTGGCCGAAGTCGAAGAGATTGTGCCGGTCGGCGCGATCGACCCACACATGGTGCACACGCCAGGCATCTACGTGGACCGCATCGTGGTCGGTGAACACCAGGAAAAGGTCATCGAGCGCCGGAAGACTCGAGAAGGATAGCCGCCAGCCATGCCCCTGAACCGCGAACAGATGGCCACCCGTGCCGCCCAGGAGATCAAGGACGGGTACTACGTCAACCTCGGGATCGGCATTCCGACGTTGTGCGCGAACTTCATCCCGGACGACGTCGACGTCAAGCTGCAGAGCGAGAACGGGCTGCTGGGTATCGGCCCCTACCCCACCGAGGACGAGATCGACCCAGACCTGATCAACGCGGGCAAGGAAACGGTAACCGCCGTGCCGGGCGCCAGCTACTTCAGCAGCGCGCAGAGCTTCGCGATGATCCGCGGCGGGCATATCGACCTGGCCATCCTTGGCGCGATGCAGGTATCAGCGACGGGCGATCTCGCCAACTGGATGATCCCCGGCGCGATGGTCAAGGGACCGGGTGGCGCGATGGACCTGGTGACCGGTGCCAAGCAGGTCCTGATCGTTATGGATCACGTATCGAAACGCGGCGATAAGAAGATTCTGAACGACTGCAGTTTGCCGCTGACCGGCCAGCGGGTGGTGAACAAACTGGTGACGTCGCTCGCCGTGATTGAGGTGACGCCTGAAGGCCTCAGGCTGCTCGAACGCGCGCCCGGGGTCTCCGTGACGGAGATCCAGGACGCGACGGAGCCGAAGCTACTGATCGACGGTGACGTGCCCGAAGTCTCCGTTTAGCTGGCCGGCGGCGTAAGGCATTCCAGGAATCGGCGGATGCTCTTCTTGGTGAGGTAGAACCCCTTCAGGCGCTGGTCGCCGGCGACCAGGGTTGGAATCGTCGGCACACCCTCGCGCCGAGCGCGGCCAAGATTGGTCAGCAGCTCGACCTTCTCTAGCGTGACGTCGGGAAACTCTGGAAGTAGCTGTTTGAGTGACAGACCTGTCACCTGGCAGCGCGGTCACATCACCGAGTGATAGAAGGCGACGGTCGTCATCGTTCGCACTTTCCTTTGCTCTACCGTGTGGGTCCATCCGGCACGATAAGGTTTGGCCGTCGTCGCGTCTGAGGAGTGTGTCTCTCAGGTGGCGAGGCCAACGACATCAGCTTCCGCCCGACCACCAGCACGGCCGCGGTGCCAAGGCTCGCTCGTGACAGGAACTTCGCCTGGTCGAGCTGTGGCGCCACCAACCACACCCCAACCACCGCAACGCCGGTGAGTAACAGCACCGCGCACCAGGTCAAGGTCTTGGGCTTCCGAAGCAGGATCACGCTTCCCTCTTCGCGATGCGGTCCGCCGTCGGGGTGCGAGCGCCGAGTCTGAGCTCGAACCCGAACGACTCAGCAAAACCCAACAGCGCGTCCTCGAGCACCGACATCTGGAGCCGGTAGGTGATGGTCGTGCGGCGCCGATCGGCGTCGACCAGACCGGCCTCACGAAGCACGTTGAAGTGTCCGGACATCGTCGCCTTGGTGAGCGCGAACTCGTCGGCCAGTTCCCCGGCCGTCATCGGGCGGTCGCGGAGAAGCTGCAAGACGCGGCGACGCGTCGGGTCGGACAGAGCTCTGAATACGCGATTCATGTTTCGCTATTTCGCATAATACCAAAATAACGCCACCGATGCACGCCGCCTCCCGGAATGACGGCGGCCGGGTTGGGATGGGGGGACAAGTCCTTTATGATCACCGTTCAGCGTTGCCGACCTGAAGATGGCGAACGTAGGAGATACGAAGTCCCATGACGACAATGACCCGATGGGGAACCCGACTGGCGGTCGCCGCCGCACTGTTGAGCGCGGCGCCCGTTGCCGCCCAAGACGACCCGGAGTTGCCCGAGCAGTATCGTGAGCCCATTCCCCTCTATCCCGACGTGCTGGGCCCCTACACGTTCGCGATTTCGTCTGAAAACGGCGAGGCGCAGAAGTTCTTCGATCAGGGCATGCAACTGATGTACTCGTTCGCGAAAGCGGACGCGGTGCGCTCGTTTCGCGAGGCCTGGAAGCAAGACCCGAACTGCGCGATCTGCTACTGGGGTGAGGCGTGGGCCTGGGGGTCGTACCTGAACGGACCGATGCGGCCGCCGGAGGCGCCGCACGCCTACGCGGCTGTCCGGAAGGCGATGAGCCTGTCCGAAGTGCATGCCAACGCCCGAGAGCGCGCGTATATCGATGCGCTCTCACACCGCTACGTGGAACACTTCGAGGTCGACAAGCGTCGGGATCAAGACGAGGCCTACGCCGAGGCGATGCGACTGCTCGTCGAGGCGTTCCCGGATGACCTCGATGCCGCCACCATGTATGGGGACGCCCTGTTCCTCCTCGAGCCGAGACGTGGGACGCGAGACATCAACGACCCACGCGTACAGCGGCTACACGCGGCGCTCGAAAGCGTGCTCGCGCGAGACATCACGCACCCAGGTGCGTGCCATCTCTATATTCACGCCACAGAGTCCACCACACGGCCGGACAAGGCCGAAGCGTGCGCGGAACATCTCGGGAGTTCGATTCCCGGAGCCAGCCACATCAATCACATGCCGTCGCACACCTGGAATGAGGTCGGCCGTTGGTCCGATGGCGTGGAAGCCAATACCCGCGCCTGGCATTCAGACCAGAGGGACGCATTCGGCACCGGCATCGCCATCTACCCCCAGCACAACCTGCACATGCTGCTGTTCGCGGCGTCGATGGACGGCCAGGGCGCGGTGGCCATCCAGGCCGGCAAGGACTACCACAAGCTGACTGGCAGCAGCGTCCATCACGCACTGACCCTCTTGCGATTCGGTCGGTTCGATGAGGTGCTCGAGGTAACGGAGCGCCCCGAGGGCGAAGTCGAGGGGGGACTCTGGGACTTCGCGCAGGGCTATGCGCATCTGCGAGAAGGGGACGCCGATTTCGCCGAGGTCTATCTGAACCGGGTCAAGCACACCGCGGAGACCTCGGAAGCACAGATGCGGTTCCATTCGGCCGAAGATTTGCTCGGAGTGGTGGCCGGCATCCTCGAAGGCGCCTTGCATCGCGAGCGGGGCGACCTCGACGCGGCGATCTCGGCTTTCGAGCAGGCGGTGGAACAGGAAGACGCCCTGGGATACGACGAGCCTGAGCCGCTTCCGTTCGCCGCCCGGCACTGGCTGGGAGCGGCCCTGATGGAGCAGGAGCGATACGCGGAGGCTGAGCAGGTCTATCGGGCTGAACTCGAGGACCACGCGCACAATGGGTGGTCGCTCTTTGGCCTCAAGACCGCAGTCGAGGCCCAGGGTCGGACCGACGCCGCGGTGGACGCCGACCTCGACGAGAGCTGGTCCAGAGCCGACATCTGGCTCAGAGCGTCGCGGTTTTAGTACTCAGACGGGGCTGCGCCCCGAACCCCACGCGGGCCCTCGCGGGGGCCCCAAAGCCCCACTCCGGGCCCGCGGGGCGCCCGTTGTCGCGCGCCAGCGACTCAGGGCGAGTCGTCGCGCTCTTCCTCCCGGACACGGGCCAGCGCTGAGGCGAGCAATCCGGTCGGCACCGCCACGATTCCGAGTCCTGCCATGAGCACGGCGAAAGTGAACATCCGTCCCCCGAGGGTCACTGGAAACGCGTCGCCATACCCGACGGTGGTCAGGGTCACCACCGCCCACCACAGGCTGTGAAACACGGACGCAAACTGCTCCGGCTGCGCTTCGTGCTCGAAGTAGTAGATACCGACCGCTGACAGGTAGATCAGCATCACCGCGATACCGAGAAACACCAGGAGCTCCTCCCGGGCCAGAGCGACCGCCCGTTGAAAGCGTCCGATCGCGCTGCTGTAACGGGCCAGCTTCAAGATACGCAGCAGCCGCAGGAGCCGCAGGGCCCGCACGGAGCGCAGATCGATGCCCAACGATACGTAGAACGGCAGAATCGCCACAAGATCGATAAGGCCGGAGAAGCTGCGGACGAACCGCCATCGGTCGTCGGCCAGCGCCAGGCGCAACCCGTACTCGATCGTAAACAACCCGACCAGCACAACCTCGGCCAGCTCGAGCCCCGAGATGACCGCCGGTGGGAGATTCGGTAGCGTTTCGAAAGAAAAGGTCGCGATGGAGGTGAAGATGAGCAGCACCACGACCGAATCGAACACCCGCCCGGCGGGAGTATCGGTCTCTTCGACAATGCGTTTGAGATTCATGAGCCTCGTAGCCACGAACGGCGTGTAGGCCCAGCCCAGCTACTCAGTAGAACAGCATGGCCACGACGAACAGGAAGATAGCAAGCATCACGACCCACTGCCAGACCTCCTGTTTGTCTTCAGAGGGGATGAGCTGGAAGGAGATACTTCGGTGGTTGTCCACGACGTTGCGGATGAACGTGGCGGAGGTGAGCTGTGTACTGTCGAGGAGAAACGAGCGCCCGCTGGTGCGCTGCTCGACCAGCCCGAGCCCGTCCAGCCCCAGACGGGTGCGCTGGCCTTCGAGGTCGGCCTCGAGGGTCTCGTCGTAGTCGACCCCACGGACGTAGTCGAGCAACACGGAGTCGACGCTGACACCGGTTCGACTCCCGATTCCGACCGGGTAGATCACAAGGCCACGCTGTCTGAACTCGTTCAACGCCACATCCAACCGGCTCCGCTGCTCCGCGTCGATCAGGAAATCGCCGTCGGTGAAGAGCAGGACCAACCGATCGCTCCGCTCCTCGGGCAGCCAGCTCTCGTCGCCAGATTCGAAGCGGTCCTGATTGTCCAACGACAGATAAATCGCCTCGAAGGCGGTGGCGATGTCGCTGTCCCAGGGGAAGGCATCACCGGTCAACGTGGGCGGAGGCCCGATTCGTCCGACCTCCTCGATGAAGCGTTCCGCATTCGCCGACAAATGAACCCGCCGCAGCGCCGTGGTGCCCCAGACGAACAGCGCCGTCCGGTCACCGGGCGTCAGAACGTCCTGGGTGTAGAGACTCAGCGCTTCGCGCACCGCGAGATCCAGTCGTGATGGACCGAGATCTTTGACCCACATGGAGGCGGAGGCATCGATGGCGACGACCACGTCGACATCGCCCCGCTTGAAGCTGGACCCACCGTAGACCCAGAAGGGCCGCGCCGCGGCGACAGCCACCAGCATCAACGCGACGACCGCGAAGAACCAGAACTTGATGTGACCGATAAGGGGGTACTTCGAGCCCTCGGTGCGGTCAGGCCGAAGCACCAACCGCAGGCCAAAGACGATCAGACCGAACACCAGAATCAGACCGGCGATCGGCACGATCGCCAGGTATTCCGGGTTCGTGAACTCGACGCTGTCCCGGAAGAGGTTGGCGATGGCGTCCATTGGCGCGTGGTTTAGTGGGGGCGGCCTCAGGGACCGGTCTACTGGCGGGTCGTGGCCTGGATCAGGAACTCGACACTAGCCGCGACGGCGGCGAACCGGGGTGCCCTCGCCCTTCATCTGCTCCAGCTCGGGGGGTTCGATCTCACGCGGCTCTTCGAGCGCGCGGCGAATGGCTTCCGGGTTACTGGTCAGGTCGTAGTTCCACTTGTAGTCGAAGCGTTCGGTCAGGTCGCCGCGCAGCGCGCGCTCGTAGTCGGCGTTCACGGTCTCCATCACCTCCACGATGATCGCCTCTTTCTCGATCTGCGCGCTCGCACTCTCGGGATCGATGGCCCGGTACCGTTGCCTCGCGAGCATGAATTTTGCGCTCCCCAGCAACTCCGACGCCCGCGGGTCGTCGACCTCATCCGCCAGATCATCGACCACCGTCTGGTAGTCACGCGTCAGGTAACTGTAGGACGCCTGCTGCAGGAACGCGTCCTGAAACAGATACGAGTCCACCAACCCTTGCATGCCCCAGGCCCGGCTGCCCTCGTAGAACGCGGACACCTCCGCCAGCTGCTCCTCCGCAGTGGAAAAGTCGGAACGTTCGACACTGTCGCTCAAGCCCTCGAGGTTGGCGTAGAACCCGGCCAGGCTCCTCGACGGCACCGACACCCCGATGAAGAACAGCAACGCCAGCACGAAACCGACGAGATACCGGAAGGAGTGTTCTTTATCGATCAAGTCTGTTAATCGCATGGTCTTTCCTCGTGTCCTACGGACTCGTACCCCACAGCAGTTCTGAGACGAACCCCAGGGGAATGCCTATCACCAGCAACCCCATCGCCACCAACAGAAACCGCGGGAAAATCGGCACCTTCAATGCGCGGTGCTTCAACTCGACGCGCACGGCCTCGCGCTCGTCAATCGCCTCATACGCGCGCAGCAGGCTGTCCTCACTGGTCACGTCGAAGTAGTCGCCGCCGTACTCCTGGATCTGCGCCACCAGCTGCGGCACCGTCGGGTGCAGGAAACTCGCCGACCGGGCGTCGCTGGTGTTGATATAGATGAGGTAGGGCACGATGTTGCGCCGGGCCAACTCGGCGAACTCCGCATCCGGAAACTCGTCGACGGCCGCGTCGGTAATGATGAGCACCGCGCGGTTCTGGTCCGCTTCGCGGCCAACCGTCGCCTCGTCGCGGTCGAAGTGCTTGACGATGTCCTGGAGCGGCCGAATGATGTTGGTGTCGCCCTCGGCCGGGATGATGCGCACCTTGTCGCGCGGCACCACCATCGCCTTGTCCAGCCGCTGGGTCATCACATACGGCGCGTCCCAGACCTGGTAGTAGTACAGCTCGTCGTCCATGACGAAGTCATCCACCATGTACGGATAGGTGGAAAACAGCCACAAGGACACCCGGTCGTTCTTCTCCTTGCGCATCTCGAGGAATTCGAGATGGGCGTCTCGCGCGACTTCGGCCTTCGACTTGTTGGTGTCGGGGAACTCCCACGCCATCGACCCCGAGGTGTCGACGAGATCGATACGCACGCGCGACTCGACGTAGCCGCTCACTTCCTCGGTGGCGGTCAGGAACGGGTCGGCGACCGAAAAGATCAACATCACGAGCGCGGCGGCCAGGAACGCCTTGGGCGCCGTGTGCAGCGCCCGGATCCAGAGGCGCTTGCGATGCGCGGGCCGAATGACGTGCCCCGAGTGCTGCCGCGAATGACGCTTCCGGATCGCAGCCAGACGCATCAGGGTCAGCACCAGGATGACGCTGACGACGATCGCCAGAGCCACGGCCATTCCGACGTCGCCATAGCGGATCTGCTGGAAGTCGGTCTCGAGCAGCTCGCGTATCCCCGAGTCGAGGAACGAGACCAACTGGTTCCAGGGCATCAACATCGTCGTTACCGCTTCCTCGATCTTGCCGCTCTACCGTCCCACCAGCGACTTGATGTTGTTCAGGAGCCGAACGTGCGGTCGCAGCTTCTTGAGGGCGTCAGCGAGTACATCGGACTCCAGCGGTGGACTGTCGATGGGCGCGGCCCCGCTGGTCTCGAGCCCCCGCTGGTAGGCGACGAGACGGTCCGTCAACACCCCGAGCGCCTCCCGGCGGTGACTATCCTTCAACTCGCCGACCTGGCGCTGCATGTCCAGCGCCGTGTCGCCGGGGACCAGCCCCGGAACATCGGCGAGAAGATAGTCGCGCAACGCCAGCACCATACTCCGCTCGTAGCCGGCGAGCTGCGCGGTGTCCGCCCCGGGCGGGAGATCTTGCAACGTCTTCAGCTCGCGATTCACTGCGCGCCGCGCCTCCCAGATCGACGGCTGCACCGGAATCTGCGCCTCGAGTCTCGCCAGCTCGTCGGCCTCTTGCTGTTTTTCCAGCGAGACGGCCTTTGGCTTGCGCGCGAACCGCACGAGCATGACGAACCAGAGCAGGAGCGGCAGCGGAGCCACCGCCCAGCCCAGCGTCTGAAAGAAGGTGGCCCGTCCGGCGAAGGCGCCGAGCTCGATAGTGTCGCGAATGTTCAACAGCGGCTCATCGGTAATCGACGTGACATAGCGCACGAGCCCTTGTCCGCCGTCGACCTGCTGCACCTCGGCGTCTTCGATATCCTCGCCCAGGTCACGCACGAGGTAGTAGAAGCTGAAGTTCGGCAGGAGATAGGTCATCTTGTTCGGGTCGACCAGCCGGAACCCGTACTCGAACTCCCAGATGTGTTCGCCCTCCACGAGGTCCTTGTCGACCGTCAGCGACACCCCTTCGAAGGGGTGCACGGGCAAGGCTTCTGGCGCCACGCGGTCTTCGAGGATGATGATTTCCTGTCCTTCCGCGACCAGATCCGGAAACCGGAGGCGATAGCGTTGAAGAATCAGGTCACCAGTCTTGACGACCGTGGGCTCGAGCTCCAGGGTCTCGACCCGTACCGGCCCCATCGGGACGTCATCCACCGCCGGCGGCTGGGCCAGCGCGGCCGTGGCTACCAAGAACAGGGCGCTGAGAGCGATCGTAGAGGTGCGTATCGTGCTTGGCATGCTTACGGTGCCTGTCATGTCCACTTGTTGGTCCATTATCGTGCAGTGCGAGAGATCAGGAACTTTGGCAGCTCCTCGATGTGATTATCCGGTGTCACCACGCAGGCATCGATGCCGGTCTTCCGCTTCAACCTGTAGGCCACGGTTTCGCGCACCTCTTCGATGCGACGACGAATGGCGGCCGCTTTGCGGGCTGAGATCACGGTCTGCTTGCCCGTCTCCATATCCGAGATTCGGATATAGCCGAATCGGCTCTTGACGCGAAATTCGTTCGGGTCATCAAGAATGAGCACGATCATATCGTGCTTCGAGCCGAGTGTCCTCAGGCGCTTGTAGTCGATGGCGTCCGGGTCGTTCACGATGTCCACGAGGTCGGTCAACAGCACGACCGAGTGCCGGGTCTTGAGCCGCGCCAGCATGAAATCGAGCGCCACCCGAAGGTGGGCCGGCCGCTTCGAGGGAAACTCGCGCTCGAGATTCAACTTGTCGAAGATCTGATGGGCCATGTGGAAGATCTGCGACGATCCCAGCTTTGGCCGCATGAAGAGTTCGATGCGATCGGAGTACCCCAGCAACCCCACCGGATCCCTGACGTTGGACCGAGTCAGCCCGATGTTGCCGAGGAGATCCAGCATCAGCAGCGCCTTGGTCGACGCCTGCGACACCCGAAACAGCGTGGAATACGACAGGTCGCACACGATGAGCGTGCGGAGCTCCTTGGGCTCCATCCGCTCGATCCGGTACAGCTTCTCCGGATAGGTACGCATGCTGATGTTCCATGCGACGTCCTTCAGAGGCTGTCCCGGTCTCCATTGATCGACTCCGACGATATCGTAGCCAGCTCCCTTGTATCCGCTCTTGTGCTCGCCGAAGTGCATGCTCGTAGAGCGCTTTCGGGCTCGGATGCCGTGCTTGATGTCACGAAACCGAGCATAAAGTTCCTCTACTTCCACGGCGGAACCTCCATGTCCCGCAGGATTTGCTGTAGCAGCTCCTCCTTGTCGACCGAGAACTCCATACCCTCGCGCAGCACCAGCCGGTGGGCCAGCACGGGACCGGCCACCGCCTTGATATGGTCCGGCGTCACTTTGAGGTCGCCGTTGAAAAATGCGAATGTGCGGGCCACCGCTTCGATGTGAAAATGGACGCGCGGCGAGATCCCGACCCGGATGTATTCCTTGACCGTTCGGGCGGCCCGCCCCTGGACACGGTGGGGCCGAGTGTTGCGAATGAGTCGCACCTTGTATTGCTGGCCGTACTCCGACATCTCGACGTTCTCGTAGATGTAATTCGCGATCTCCAGCACCTCATACAGGTCGGTCAGCTTCTCGACCTTGCGGCCGACCACGTTGCGGGCGCTGATCTTGTACTCATCTTCCTCGCTCTCCGGATCCATCATATTGATGGACAGCGTGGTGCGGTCCAGCTGCGCCACGGGATTGGCGAAGGTGCCTTCCTCTTCACCGAAGATGTTCTCGGTGCAAATCACCATGAAGAAGCGCGGCCCGGTGATGTCCGAGAAATCGCACGACAAGGGAAACAGCGGCAACATCTTGCCTTCGGCGAGGTTGCCGTAGTCTGAGCTCAGGGTGGCGGAACTCTCCTCCATCCCTTCGAGCACCGCCGCCTTGGTCTTGCCCGACAGCCGGTTGTCCTCGTCGATGAGCACGATGTGCGCCATCAACTTGCCAGGCTTGAACTGCAGTTTGCGGCTGCCGTCCGTTTCCTCGACGATGGTCTCGTAGCCCAGGATGTCCTCGGGCATGTAGGTCGGCATCCCCTGGATACGCTCGAACTTGGCGTCGATCGCCATCGCGCAGGCGCTGACCAGGTCGGTCTTGCCGGTGCCGGTCGGTCCCCTGAACATCACGTGGGGCTGACGCAGCAGCTTGCTCTGGCTCAGCTTGTCCGTATACGGCAACAGGGTAAAGAACGCCCACGAGAGCGTGCGCGCCGCCTCGTCGAGACCGTAGAGCCACTTGGTGGACTCTTTCTGGAACCGCTGAACGACTTCGTTGGCGCGGTCGAAACCCATTTCTTGAGCGGGTTGGACGGTCATGAATCTGCGTGCTCTCCCTTCCGTGGTCTGTTCGACAGGCGGCGCGACACCGCTCTGATCGTGGCCGAGCGGGGTGACGCCGTCACGGCGCGACCGCTGGGCGCTCGCTAGCGCACACCGGTCCCAATCGTAAGACCAACGTAGAATTCGCGATCCGGCGACGGCTCGAAGTACCGGCCACCGAACGCGTTCGTGATAATCGACGAGTTGTAGCGTTCGTCGAACAGATTGTCGATGCCGAGGAACGGTCGCACGTCAACCCCGCCCCAGCGACCGTCGTACCCGAAGCGGAGGTCGACGACGGCGTAGGACCAGTTGTAGACGGTGTTGGCATTGTTCGCCGTGAATCTGTCGACCCAGCGCACGGTCGCCCCGGACCGCAGTCCGAAGGGGGCGATGTAATTCGCACCGAAGAACACGCGATGCGGCGGGGCACCGGGCTCGAGATTCCCGGCGAAATCGTTGCCGCCGGTCACGAACTCTTCGAACACGAAGTCCTGATAGGTGTAGGCTACCCGCGTACTGAAGCTGGATGTCGGCACCCATTCGAGCGCCAGCTCCAACCCGTCGCGCGACGACTTGCCGGCGTTGCGGAAGAAGGTCTGATCATCCGGGTTCTGAAACGACACGAGGGCGTTGTCGACGGTCGACACAAACACGGTCGCCTCGTATCGCAGCCGGGCCGGACTGATCAACCCGCGCGCCCCGAACTCGACACTGGTCAGGTCCTGGGGACCGAGCTCCTGATTGAACCCGCCGGCGCCGGTTGGTGATTGTGACAGCTCGACGGTAGTTGGCGTCTCGTAAGCGGTCGCCACATTGCCGAACAGATTCACGCCTTCCGCCGCGGCCACGGTGACCCCGACGGACGGACTGACCTGGCTCATGGTCCGGCCGCCGGATTGGTCGCCGTCGTCGAGCTTGCGGTCACCCGCGGTGAAGTCGTAGTAGTCCCACCGGACACCGGCGCTGAACCGAACCCGGTCGTTCGGCGAGATCCCGATCTGCGCGAACGGCCCCGCGGACAAGACGTCCTCCGTCTGGTCGACTTGCAGCGACCCGCTCGTCGCTCGTTCCCCGCTCACCGCGGGAGCCACCTGACCGAATTCCATCCGATCGTCTTGCTGCGACGCCACATCGAACCCCGCCGCCCAGTCGAGGCCAACCGTGCCGGCCTGTGTCCCACCGAGATACTCCGACCGAAATCCGAACCCGTTACGACCAAGCTCGACGTTGCGAAACGCCCCGACCGCGTCGAGACTTCGCCACATGCCCCACCCGGTGACCCGGAGACGATCGGTCTCGCTGAATCGATGCTCGAGGGTCAGGCCACCCTGCCCCTGTCTCGCACCCTCGCCCCAATTACGTGACAATGCGACGCCCCGAGCCATACAGGCGCCGGACAGACACACGCCGGCACTGTCCCTGAGCGGGTCGCTCCGCGCGTCGGATTCATTGAGAAAGCTTGGACTTTCAGCGTAGGGCGTGTCGTTGAAATTGAACACGCCGCGCAGTTCGGTGTTCGGTCCCAGCTCGCGGCGCACCAGAAGGTTCGTCTGGATGATTTCCGCATGGCTGTTCGTGCGGAATCCGTCGGTTTCGAACCGACTCGCGCTGAACATGAACTGTGTCTTGTCGTCGCCGCCGTCGGCCCGGATCTGCTGCCGGTTGTAGCCGTAGCTGCCGAACTGCACGTCAGGGCGGATGGTGAGCCGACGCGACCGGTCGAACGTCGTGGTGAGGTTGATCACCCCGCCGGCCGAGTTCCCGTACAAGACAGAACTGGGACCGCGAATGACTTCGATGCGCCCCACCGACCCCAGATCGACGTTGCCCGGCTCCGTGGTGCCGTCGGCGGTCGTGATCGGAATCCCGTCCTGGATGATGGCGACGCCGCGCAGACCGAACCGCGGTTGCGGCGCCCGGATGCTGATGCCGATGCCACCCGACAAGCCGTAATTTCGGCGATTCTGCACGAACAACCCGGGGATACCACGCAGCGACTCGTCGAGCGACGTGCGACGCTCGGCGAACTCGATCTGGTCCCGCTCCACCACCGCGATCGAGTTCGGAACGACAGACAGCGTCTGCTCGGTGCGGGTCACGGTGACCGTTTCGGCCAGAGGAGCGATCTCCAACCTGAGGTTGACCCCAGAGGTCACGCCAGCGGTCACTGTGACCGACACGGTGTCGCCGCGGAAGCCGGACAACACGGCCTCGACGACATAGCGCCCGGTCGCCAAGTCGGCAATCTCAAACCGGCCCCGCGTATCGCTGACCCCGAAGCGCGTGGCACCGCCAATGGACGCGCCCACCGTGACGCCGGGCATGACACCGCCGCTTTCGTCGGCGACCGTGCCATCAATGGATCCCGTCGCCCCTTGGCCGGCCGAGCTGGCGGGGGCGGCGAGAACCAGCAGCGCCACCGTTACCACCGCCCAATATGTATCCGTCTGTTTAAGCCTTGTCATCAACTTATGCCTGTTCATCCGTGCCATAGACAAGATTACGAAACGCCCCGAGAGACACACCCTTAGCGGCGCTAGTTCGCCAGCGGGTCTGGACGCACCTGAAATTTCACGATACCCGGCTTGACCCCCTGGCCGCCTTCGATGTGCCAGGTGGCCGCCTCGCCGTAGGTGGCCCACACCCCGCGTCCCTTCCAGCCCGTGTTCGGGTCGTCGATGCGGCCGTCGAGCCCCCGCGTGAAGAATCCGCGCGGATACGGCACCCGCAAGACCGTCCAGTTACCCGTGTCGGGATCCAAGGCCAGCAGCGAATCGGAATTCGACCCCGTCGCGATCGGGACGTCCTCACCAAGCCCGAGCGTGTTCCACTGGTCGACCCAGTTGTAGTAGTGGTAGTCGGCACGGACGTCGGTGCCTTGTACAACCGGTCCGGGTGTCGGGAACAGGGTCCAGCCATCCACGCAGTGCCGTCCCTCGATCGTCGTCGGCCCGTTGTGGACCTGGCACTTGGTACGATCGAAGCTGGCGAAGTGACTGCTACCCGACAGCGCCGTCCAGATAACGCCGTCCCGATCGATGTCGAGACCGCGTGAGCCAAACCCAGTCTTCTCCTTCGGGACCGTGGCATCCAGCACCGACGGCACCTCGAACATCTCCGTCAGGCAGGTCTCGGGTGGATTGTCGCCAACGTGCAGGCGCGCCAGACGTCCCGGGAATCGATTGGAGCTGATCCAGACCGCCTTGTCGTCGGTGGGGTCGCCGATCACCCCGTAGCTGCCCACCACCACCCGCGTGTCTCGACTGGCGTCATGAGTCGCCGTCTGGCCGCGGCGGGCCGGCTCGTTCCAGGGCTTCGTGATGACGCCGTCCCCGTTGGTATCGAGCACGGTGGGGCACCAACCCTGTGCGGCCCGTTCGTCTCCGGTGGCGTCGTAGAGCTTCGTATCGAGCCACCCGATGACCTGTCCGCCACCGCTGAAGTACACCGTGTCGTTCTCGTCCTCGGCGAACTGCAGGTGATGGGTGCCGTAGCACGTGTCGATCATCACGAACTTCTGCGTGTCCGGCTCGTAGAACACGGCGGACCGGAACCCGCTGTCCAGCGGGAAATACTGGGCGTACGGGTTGTCCGACCCTGCCTTGCAATAGTCCGGATTGGCCCGGTTCCGAATGGCGGAGGTCATCCACACCCGCCCCTTCTGGTCCATCATCGGGTTGTGCGGATTGGCCGGGTCGTTCCAGATGAGCTCGTCTCCGAACATGCGCGACGGCACCGGCATCGATTGCGCGATCATCCCTGGCACCGTCTCCGGATCAACGCGCAGCGGAATACTCAAGTTGGTGGCCAGGTTGGTGGCCGGGTCGAGCATCGCCAGTTCGTCGTTCGAGATATTCACACCGTAGACGGGACCGTTCGCGTTGACCCGAGGATTCCGTTTGTCGGTCGCAACCTCATCGTGGATATAGTCGATCTCGGTGCCCCATTCCCACATCGAGATGACCACGTTGCGCTCCGCCCCGGCGGGACGCGGCGGCGCCGGCGGCACGGCGCCGGCGGCGATCCGCTCGCTCCAATCGGCGAACATCTGCAGACCCCGTTGTCGGCCGAACCGGCTCATGACGTTGGTCATCTGCGAGCCGCGCTGGCCCATCTGCACCCGGTGGTCCCAGGCCGCCAGCGTCGAGTCGAACTGCTCGAGGTTGTCGATCTCGCGAATGATGCGGTTGCCAAGCTGATGGCAGAGCATGCAGCCCTGCTTCTGGACGTCGACCCACTGCTCTTGATGCTGCAGCGTGGCGGCGATCCCGTTCCCGTCGTCGCCCGTGCCGGGAAACTCGCTCGGCGCCGGCGGCTCGATGAGCGAGTACCAGTAGTTGGCCGGATAGATCTGGGCCGCGTCGACCGGCGTGGCCGCGACGGTGACGTCGAGCGCCACGGTGTCGCCCGGCTCGGCGGTCACCCCCGCCGAATCGAGCAGACCATAGCCGCGCACCCACACCTTGTAGGAGGCCTCAGGCAGATCGGGGACCAGGTAGCGGCCATCATCGCCGGTGACGACGGTCTTGATGAATTTGGTCGGCAGGTCGGTGGTCTCCGCAATGACCCAGACCCCGGCCTCCGGACCGTTCGAACTGGTGACCGCGCCAGTGATGGCGCCGTCGGCGGCTCGACCTGGTGTCGTGAGCCAGAAGACCGAAGCACCCACGAGCGCCGCCACCATCAACCCACCTGCGAAGCGCTTCACCATCACGACCCCCTTCCGGAGCGATACCGAGTCTCGCAGTTGGCGTGTGCGTCGAACGACGCGATCACACCGTTGGCCCGCCACGGCCACGAGCACATCACAAGTTGAACAGAACAAACGGCCAATCTTCGCAGATGCCGAAAAAGGGTGTCAAGCAGGCGGCGGCTTCGCGAGCCGACGCTGGACGGCAGCGTCGACGCGCCGGCCGGGTGACCTACTTTCGCGACGCGACCCAGGCGCCGGTCCCATACCAGGAGAACTTGCCCTCGGCCCCGGTGATGGTGTCTCCGGCTAGCTCGCCTTCGAAGTTGATCGGCTGGTCGCCATCGAGGTCCGGCACAATGATGACAAACTTCAACATCGACCCGTCGACGGTGCCATCCACGGCCAACACTTCGTTGTCGCCGAGGTCGATCTCGCCACCCAGTTGGTCAGCCTCTTGCTCGAACCGCGCCTGCCAAGTGGTGACGCCGGTCTGCGTGGTGAGCTCGATTTCCCAGTCGCCCGTCACACCGGCCTGGGCCCGCACCGGCGTGTGGCCGACGACCAGGACCACCGCCGCGACGAGCATGCCCGCTGTCGCCGAAATTGCACGTCTCCACATCATCGTTGCTGCCCCGCTTCCCTCACGACCGTCGTGTGCCTGAAGACCCCCGCCTGATGCCGGGCCCCGTCAGGAAACCTCAATTGTACGGCTGCGGTCGCGAACGCGTCAAGAAACGCAAGCCTCCTATGTTCAACGGATTACGCACGTCACAGTTGGCCGAGATCCGTTGGTGACGGCGGCGGACGAACCGTCGGGCCGGGCCTGCCCGCCAAATGTCTCTGGGCGCCACCGAAGCGCCGCCTGGTCCGAGCCCGCTTGACGGACGGGGCACATCCGCATCATCCTACGCGCCGCCACGCCAGACCAACCGGGAGCCCGGATGACCACACAGACCGCGGTGTCGACCGTGCCGTTTTGGATTGATGGGCAACCCCACGCCGCGCAGGGTTCGCGTGAGGGCACCGTCACCAATTCGGCGACCGGCGAGGTCGTGCGGACGGTACCGTTTGCCAACGACGCCGATATCGATCTCGCGGTGTCGAGCGCGCGTGCGGCGTTCCCGTCCTGGCGCGCCACCACGCCGTTGCGCCGGGCCCGCATCCTGATGCGGTTCCGAGACCTGCTGGAGCGGCGAACCCCAGACCTGGCCGCCCTCATTACCGAAGAACACGGGAAGACCCTGCCAGATGCCGCCGGCTCGGTGCAACGCGGCCTGGAAGTGGTGGAATTCGCCACCGGCATCCCGCACCTGCTCAAGGGCGAGCACGCCGAAGACGTCGGAACCGGGATCGATTCCCACAGCACCCGGCAGCCGCTGGGTGTGTGCGCGGGGATCACCCCGTTCAATTTCCCCATCATGTGCCCGCTGTGGATGGTGCCGGTGGCACTGGCCTGCGGAAACACGTTCGTGCTGAAGCCGTCCGAAAAAGACCCGTCGGCCAGCATGCTGATGGCGGAGCTACTGACAGAAGCGGGGCTCCCGGACGGCGTGCTCAACGTCGTGCACGGCGACAAGGAGGCGGTCAACGCGATTCTGGGTCGCCCCGATGTCGCGGCCGTATCCTTTGTTGGTTCCACGCCGGTCGCGCGACATGTCTACGAAACGGCGTGCGCGGCCGGCAAGCGGGTCCAGGCGCTGGGTGGCGCCAAGAATCACGCGGTCGTGCTGCCTGATGCCGATCTCGACGCGGCCGCCGACGCGCTCATCGGCGCCGCTTACGGGTCCGCCGGCGAGCGGTGCATGGCGATCTCGGCCGTGGTGGCGGTGGGCGAAGCGGGCGACGCGATCGTGTCGCGATTGGCCACTCGGGCGCGGGCGCTTGAGGTCGGTCCCGGCCAACGCGATGGCGTCGAGATGGGGCCCCTGATCACGGCCGACCATGCCCAGCGTGTGCTGGGGTACATCGGAGCCGGTGAACGCGAAGGCGCGTCGGTCGTGCTCGACGGCCGAGACCTGGCGGTCGACGGACACGCGGGCGGCCACTTCGTGGGCCCCACGCTGTTCGACCACGTGAGCCGCGACATGTCGATCTATCGCGACGAGATCTTTGGACCGGTGCTGGTGGTGGTGCGCGCCGACACCGAAGATGAGGCGATTGGCATCGTCAACGAGAGCCCGTATGGCAACGGCACGGCCATCTTCACCCGGTCGGGCGCGGCCGCCCGTCGGTTCGCGAACCAGATCCAGGTTGGCATGGTGGGGGTCAACGTACCCATTCCGGTGCCGATGGCGTTCTTCTCGTTCGGGGGCTGGAAAGGCTCGCTGTTTGGCGACCTCCATGTGCACGGCCCGGACGGTGTGCGCTTCTATACCCGCACCAAGGTGATCACCGCCCGCTGGCCCGAACAGCGTGACGCGGTGAACCTCAATATGCCGACGATGAAGTAGGCTGAGTGCGTCCAGCACACGCTCGAACGGCACGGGAGAACAGAGGACCCATGGCTGACACACCCACAGAGAACCGATGGATGCCGCTGGTCGGCGGCACCATGTTGAACCTCGTCCTGGGCACGTTCTATTCGTGGAGCGTGTTCGTGCTGCCGCTCGAGCAGGAATTCGGCTGGGTCCGCCAGCAGACGTCGTGGGTGTTCAGCATCGGCGTCCTGACCATGGCGGTCACGTTCGTGATCGCCGGCCGGTTGCACGCCATCGTCGGCTTCCGGCCGCTGGCGGTCGTCGGCGGGGTACTGTTCAGCCTCGGCTTTTTTCTCTCCAGCTACACGTCGTCGTTGACCGTGCTGTATCTCGCCTACGGTCTGCTCGCCGGGGCCGGCAACGGCATCGGCTACTCGATCGCCATGCCGGTCGTCACGAAGTGGTTCCCTGACAAACGCGGACTCGCCATCGGCATCGCGGTCGGGGGCTACGGCGCCGGCTCCGGTATCTTCGGACCGATCGCGGCGGAGATTCTGATTCCCAGCGTGGGATGGGAGTCGACCTTCCGCATCTACGGCATAGTGTTCCTGGTGCTCTCACTTGTGGGCGCCTGGCTGCTCAAACCGGCGCCCGACGGCTACGCGCCGGCCGGCTGGGACCCCACCCAGATCAAATCGGCCGTGGCTCGTGTCGGTGGCGAGACCACAACGGCCGAGATGCTGCGCGGCAGCTCGTTCTATTTTCTGTTCCTGGCCTACTTCTTCGGCGCGATCGCGGGACTGGGGCTCATCAGTCAGCTGGTACCGTTTGGCATCGAGGCCGGTATTGGCAGCGTGGCCCTCATCGGTCTGGTCGCGGGGGCGATTGGCAACACCACCGGACGGGTCCTCTCGGGAGCCATGTCAGACAACCTCGGACGTCTGAACGTACTGAAGCTGATGGTGGTGGTCTCGGCCGTCGCGATGCCCGCGCTGTATATGTTCGGATCGAATGTGCTCTTCTTCGTCGTCGGCGTGTTTGCCGTCTACTACTGCTATGGCACGCTGCTCGCGGTGTTCGCCGCCACCTCGGCCGACTTCTACGGCACCAAACACTTCGGGGTGAACTACGGCCTGTTGTTTCTCGCCTGGGGCATCGCGGCGGTGGCCGGTTCGCAGCTCGCCGGATTCGTGTATGACACCTTCGGCAACTATCAGTACGCGTTCTTCGGCGCCGCGGTGCTCTCGGTCATCTCCCTGCTTTGCCTCCTCGCCGCCAAGAACCCAACGGCAACGACGACCGCCTAGTTATGTCTGCGCTCATCCGCTTTGTCGGCAACCTCGGAGAAGCCCTGTCCCGGTTCACCCAGCGGTGGATACCCGATTCCTGGGTCGTCTGCATGATGCTGACGGTCATGGCGATTCTGCTCGCCATCGTGGGCGCCGGTGCCGGCCTCAACGAGACGGTGCTCGCGTGGGGCGGTGGGATGTGGTCGCTGCTCGAGCTGGCGATGCAGTTCACCATCGCCATGATTGCCGCCCACGCCTGCGTCTCGTCGCGGCCGGCCTACCGGTTCCTCGACTGGCTGGCCAGTCGACCGGATGTCACCAAGCCGGTGCAGGCCGTGGTCCTGCTTGGCGCGTACTCAATGGTCATCGCGTATTTCAACTGGGCCGCCAGCGTGATCGCGTCCGCGTTGTTCGTACCGTTCGTGGCCAGACGGAATCCCAAGGCTGACATCCGACTCATGATCGCCGCCGCCTACCTGGGCATCGGCACCGTCTGGCACGGCGGCCTGTCGGGCTCGGCCCCGCTCATCCTGGCCACACCGGGGAATCCGATCACCACCCCGCCACCGGGCACCGAGCCGTTGCTCGATCGGATTCTGCCGGTCACGGAAACGCTGTTCAACTCGTTCAACCTGATCTATCTCACGGTGGTCGCCGCCGTCGCGCTGGTGATGGTGGCCCTGCTGCATCCGCGACAGAACGCGCGGACGCTGACCGAGGACCAGCTGAACGCCATCATGCCGTCCCTGGAGGACGAGACCATACCCACGACGCCCGCCGCTCAGCTGGAATCGTACCGGGGCTGGATCTTCCTGGCGGCGGTCCTGATTGGCTACCCCCTGGGGCACTCGATCATGACCCGCGGGTTCGGGGCCAGTTGGACCATCAACGCCTACAACGCCGTGTTCCTCATCGGCGCCATGCTGCTACAGGGCACTCCGGCCAACCTGGTGAAGGCGTTCGGCAACGGCGCCCGCACGGCGTCAGGCGTCATTCTGCAGTTTCCCTTCTATGCCGGTATCTTCGGGGTGATCAACGGCACCGGACTCGGCGACTGGTTGGGCTCGCTGTTCGTCCAGGTCGCCACGACCGACACCTTCCCCGTGATCGTCTACCTCTACTCGGGCATGGTGAATGTGTTCGTCCCGTCGGGGGGCTCGAAGTGGCTGATCGAGGCGCCCTACCTGCTCCCGGCCGCCCGAGAGTTGGGGGTGTCGGCAACAACCACCGTCCTCGCGTATGCCTACGGCGACTCCACCAGCAACCTCATCCAGCCGTTCTGGGCGATCCCGATTCTGACCGTCACCCGCATGAAGTTCGGAGACGTCCTCGGTTACACCGGCATCATCGCGCTGGTGCTGTTTGTCGTGACCGTGATCGCGTTGTTTCTCATTCCACCGATGTTGTGACGACCGAGCGTCAGGGCCCACGCGACGAGAGATCGTGATCGACCGCCCTTACTCGAACCCGCACGGAGGAAAGGAATCGCCCGCGCTTCGCACCGAGTCACGCGAGTCGACTGTAGGCGATCGGGTCATACTTCGTCGCGGCCCACGGTCGTGAGCTCTTTGTGCGCCCTGTCGCGCGGCTGCCTGCAGCGCAGTGGGCATACGACCCTCTCAGGTGCGCTTCCTCGGCCGAGTGACGGCGGCCGAGTTGCCGCAGTACTTCGCCCTGTGCGACGTCTTCGTGACACCCTCCCGACCCGAACCGCCCAGCGTCGAAGGCTTTGGTCTCGTGTTCCTGGACTGGAAGCGAATGCCTGTGGCAAACCGGTCATCGGGACGCGAGACCGACAGGCCACTCGAGTCGGTCGAACGCCTCCATGTCGGACCGGGGCCGCCCCAGGGCTGGAACATCCACATCGTTTTCCAGCAACCGGCTAGATTCCGCAACCTACGGGAGGGTACCCACCTGTTTATCCTGAGCCCGCGCCCCACGAAGAATCCCTTCGAGACCACGGTTCCCCTCGTGGCAGGCGAACTCGTAGAGTGGGGCATCGGAGCGTCGCATCGGCACCACCGCGGTGAACGTGTCGATGAACGTCGTGGGGTCGTCGACGGTGAACTCGTACAGGAGCGTCTCGTCGTCGACGCGCGTGAGGCGCTCGACGAGTCGCAACGTGTCGCCGGACCCCAGCGCGACGCCGAGACTGTTGAAGCTGCCGATCTTGTGTGTGAAGTTCGTGGTCTCGATGACGAGGGAGTCCCCGTCCCAGTGTCCCTTGGAATCGCCCAGCCACTGGCGCATCGTGTCGGGCAGCCGCGGGCCGTCAGAGAGCGGCACGATTCGCGCCTCGTGGACCATCTCGGTGAACAGCACGACATGGTCCTGAGTCTGAAACACCATCAGATTATTGTTATAGGCACTGGGTGTGATCGGAGGACCGGTGCTGAATCCGCTCAAACAGCGATCGCTGACACCGAGATCCTCCGGCCCCTGCGCGGATGCATTGCGAGACTGTCGCAGACGAACCGGCCGCCCCATCCCCTGCGCCTCCTGTCGGGCGAGTGCCTCCGAAGTCATCGGGGGAATGCGGCCGTCCGGGGGATGAACGATGAGTGACGTGCGGCGATCACGCGTCAACTCCGTGCCGTTGTCGAGCCACCACGCGGCGTGCACACTGCTCGGGGCCAACGGGTTTCGGGTACGACGTTCAAGGGTCTGCGCCTCATACGCCGTCGCTTCTTCGACGGTCCAGGTCGGTGTGTCGGCCAACTCGCGTGAGCGCTGGAGCGGGGTCATGGTGCGAAAGTCCCAGAGCCCCCCGAGATCGGGTGCCCCCCACGCCGTCCGCGGTGACGCGCCCACCGCGGTCTGCCCCAGCGCGATGGCCGGTGTCCAGATCGCGCACAGCCACACGCTCGCCGCCCAACCCAAGGTTCGTCGCATCGTGTGTTTCTCGGTCTCACTGGCTCCGGGGGCACTTGGCCCGGCGCGCTACTGGTAACGGTTCACGGGAGACGGTCCGTAGGACAACCACGTTCGTGTGTTGGGCACCTGACCCATGCCTGGTTTCGACCAATCACAGACACCCCTCGGGAAGATCGCCTCCAACTGTCCCATCTCCTCGGCGGTGAGTGTCACTCCGTAGTCGGCCGGGTCGATCGGCTTCAACTGACATTTCAACACATCGTTGGTCAGCGGCCCCCCGGCCACGATTCGCGCACCCGCATGTGGTGGGAAGAGCTCGTTGCACCGCCCCTTCGTGTTGTCGAAGATCGCCTCTCGATCGAAGACCGCCGGCTCGACGATCTCCAAACCGTCGTCGCTCCAGCAGGAGTCCTGCAAGGCGGCCGGTTTGGCGCGGACCATCTTCTCCGCCCCCGGCGGGCTCTCGTCGAGGGCCATCGCCACCAGCCACTCGTCCATCAGCGCCAGGTTCTCGTCGGCGCGTGACAACGGAGCCATCCGGCGCTGAATCACGTAGTTGTCGGCGTGCCCGTTGTCTCGGATCAGCCGTTCGCGCATGACGAACGAGTAGTAGCTCGCGTGAAAATTCGCGACGTGATCCAGATAGTTCCGCTCGTCGATGATCGGGGTGGTGGCCAGGCCTCCACCGCCACTGGTGATGCGTCCAGTCTCGTAGGCAATCCGGATGGCGTCGGCGTCACCCTCGGCCCGCTCGGGTCGCCAGCGGAAGTCGATGTCCCACCCGCCGGCATGTTCGTTGAGGTCGAGAAACAGCGAGGTATCGATGAGTCCCGCGTTGAGCGCTTCCAACCCGTACTGCACCCCGATGTTGTCCTGGGGATTGCGCGCGAACGGCTGGGTGGGCGCCGGCTCGATCTCGTCGTAGGGGCGCGTGCCGAACACGTTGCGCATGCCATCGTAGATGGAGCACCGGACCCCGTCCGGGTTGTCGACCGGGTGATACCGCGCTTCGGCCGGTATCGGCCCCGGACAGTCATCCGGCCCGATGCGGTTCGGCCGGGGTCCCAACGAACGGTCACAGACCTCCCAGGCGGCCCACCCGCCGATGGCGTTCTTCACCTCATCCGGCAGGGGCGGGTCCTGGGCATTGAGAAACCGCCGGAGCGGCAACCGGCACTCGGCGGTATCGATGAAATACGAGATCGCGTCGGGAAACGTCAGCGTCGGCAGAATACCGTCGAGGATACCCGGGTAGGCGCCGGCAATGAGCAACTGCTGCATGGCGCCACCAGAGCCGCCCCAGCCGATCGTGTGCAGGGGGGGGCCGTACACCTCGGCGAAGCGCTCTTTGACCATCATGGTCGTCTCGGCCGACAGCACGTCGTTGCATCCGCCCTGGGCGTTGACGTTCAACGTCGACGACGCCACCCCGTAGCCCAGCGAGAGCATGTTGTCGCGCAACACGCCCCCGGTACTGGTGCCCTGGAAGAAGCCGGCCTCGCACCCGCCGCCGTAGGTGTAGACCAGTCGACCGTTCCACCCAGGCGACGACGCCCACGGGGTCGGGGCCGGCGCGTCCGGGTCGACCAGCGCCGCGGTCTGATAGATGGCGCGGTTGATGGTGCCGGTCTCGAGCCGTACGACATAGGGCACGGTCTGCCCCTCGGTGGTCGTCGCATCGGCCATATCGGTCGGCGTGACCCCGCCGGCGGGCCACGGTGCAAAACGCGGCTCTTCGCCGGTCGTACGGTAGACGACGTCGATGCGCGTCTCGAGCGCGCAGTGCTCCAGTTGCGACGTGCCCTCCAGGACATCCCCATTGCCGATCGCGAACCGCCGGGCCTCGCCGGAGGCACCAGAAGCCAGGTCGCCGAGACAGAAATAGGGGTCGAGATGCTCGCCGGAGAAAATCGGCCCGTGAATGGGGTAGTTGGTCAGGGTCAGCGCGGCCTCGGCCGAACCGAGCCGCACGTGCAGGTCGTTCCCGCCCTCCGCAAGCCCAGTCACCAGGCCGAGCAGCATCCGCTGCGATCTCTGCAACCGGTCAGGCGGCAGCTCCCGAAACATCTGGGTGACGTCGCGGCCGGCGAGTCGCACTTCCGCGTCGTTTGGGTCCACGCCCTCTGGCACGAGGACCCGAACCAGGGCGTCGCCACCGCTCACAAGGTGAGCCGGTGTCGGCACCGTGGACACATCGAGCGTCCCCGGGACGACGCCTTGGTCGACGCATCCGCTGAGCAGCAACACGAGCGCGCCACCCACGACGCGCCGCCCTGGACGAGCGTGCGAAGCCAACTCACATTCCATAGGTCCCCCTGGCCGCAACAGGCTGCTTAGTCGCAGGACGGAGACAGGTGCGTGATCGAGGTGAGATTCAGCAGAGGATGTGGCGCGGCTGGATTGAGCAGCCCCTTGACCCACACTTTGTGACCCTCGTGGTTCGCTACGCCGAATTCCTCGAGCGTGCCGACCAATGTGAGCGTCTCGGCGCCCAGGGGTGCGTCGGATGGCGGTTGGTCCGGAGCCCGCTCATCAATCGCTGTCGGGTCGGTGGCGCGGGTCAGGAGGACGCCATCGCGACCGTCCATCTCCACGCACCCCACCGTCATCACCACCGGCATCGTCTGAGCCGTCAGGACGGGGGAGGTGCCCGCCAGCACCAAGGTCGCGAGAACAAGCATGAGCGCCGGCGCCGTGGTGGACATGCTCGTCATGGTGGCCTACCGGGGTGTGGTCACACCGGGGACGTTCTTGGTCCACCAGCCGGTGCCAAAGTTGGTGAACGGCCCCCCATCGACCGCGATGCGGGACTCGACACGGTAGTTCACCGGTGACACCAATCGCGTCGTCATCCGGAGCTGCACCTGCTGGCCGTTCCTGTCGAACGGCGGCGTCTCGTAGTGCAGGGTGTAGAAGCCGCCGAGATCACCGCCGATGTGACCGGCCTTGAACAGCTCGAAGCCTCGGCTATCGACTTCGTACCGGCTGAACGTCTTCTGTTCAGCGAGGTAGATGATGCGCGAGTCGGCGGTAAACTCGCCATCCGGGCCCCGAGCGACGATGCGGCTGGTGTAGTAACGCCCGCCCTGCCCCGGCTCGAACACCTCGGTCCCTTCAATCGTGCCGCCGGCACCAAGCGGGCTCTCGGGAACGCGCCACTCGAACTCCCAGGTGCCCGGAAAGTACGCGTCGTAGTCGAAGAGGGGAATCTCGTCGCCGCTTTCCGTGGGACGGCCACGGTCTGGGATCTGGCCTTCCGGGCGTGGTTGGGCCGGCTGGGTCAACGCCGTGCCGGGTGCGAGCAGGGCGCCCATCACGACCCAGGTCGCCACACGCAACAACGTCCGGCCAGGTGTCACACGATCCTCCAGGCGGGTCATGACGGTGTGGTGGTGACGCCGGCAGGGTGTGCCCGACGCGCTAGTCGTCGTTGGTGCTCGGCTGCTTGGTCAGATCCTGGCTCTCGATCGTGTATTCAGTGAAGGCCTGATACATCTCGTCCCAGCTTTGCTGGCCCCAGTAGACCTGGAGGTGTGGCCCAGGATTCCAGCGATTGCCCAGCGAATTGTCGTAGACCCCGATGCCGCTAATCTTACTGCCCGCCGGCAGACGGAGCGGCTCGGCCAGTTCATAGTGGATCTGCCAGTTGAAATCGAACTTCGGCACGTCGAGAATCGTCTCCTCGCGGCCGTCGGGGTAGGTCACCACCCATCGCAGACTCTTCCCCCGCAGGTGCATGTGGGGAGACAGGCCATACAGCGTAATCGGTTCGGTGATCGGCGTGATCCCGGTGATCTTCCAATCATCCTCATAGGGCGGAATGTTCGGAATCCGGCCGCGGCGGACGCGCCCGGTCTCAGGATCCGTTGTCGGCTTCACTTCCTCGCCCTGCACGATATAGATGTCGTTGCCAAACGGATCGGTCGGAAACGCGTTGCCAGCCTGGCGGGTCAGCACCTCATGCGTGACCGGCTCCGTATTGAACCAGATGCCGAGCTTGCTCCGTTCGGTCGCTTCCACACCGATCGGGTTGTAGTGCATGGTCCAGCGGATCCACTTGTCGACCGCCAACCGCTTCCCGGTGCCGGGGCGATGTCGTTCGACGCCTCGACCCGGCACATAGGACAGCAACTTGCTCGAGCCAGGCAGGTTCACTTCGTTGAAGACGCGCTGCGCCACCCGACCCGTGTTCTCACCCTCGTCGTTCTCGGCGTTGTCTTCAGGGGCCGGCCGCTTCGGCAACGGCGCGCGCAGGAGCGAGTTGCCCTCGAGGTCGTGCAGCACCCCGTCGATGACCTGGGTGCCCCAGGGCAGATCCACGGTGTAGGCCCCGGAATGGTGCACCACCCGATAGTCGCTGGGACGCAGCTCAAGCACCTCGGCAAACCGATCCTCGTCCCACGGCATCGCGGAATAGAAGTCGATGTAGTCCTCTTCGCCCTCGGCCGCAACGGTGTACTCGACCGGCAGGTCAAAGACGTAGTCCGGTTCCCCCCCCTCGTAGGTCCACCCCGCGGGGAAATCGGGCTTCACCGGCATGTCGGCGTCATTTCCCTTGGGGGCCCCCGCATCCACCCACGCCGCAATCGTGTCGATGTCGGCTTGCTCCAGATAGCGCTCGTTGCGAAACTCGAGGCTGTTCTTCGGGTCGGCCGGCCACGGCGGCATTTCCCGCGCGACGACCAGGTCTTTGATGGAACGCGCCCAGGGACGCGCGTCGGTGTACTCGAAGAGCGACATTGGGGCGATGTTGTTCGGCCGATGGCAGGTCACGCAGTTCTCATACAGGATCGGCGCGACGTCCTTGGCGAACGTCGGAGCCGCATCCGCCTGCCCCGCCCGCGCGGTTCCTCCCGAGAGCACCAACGTTGCCGCCAACAGGGAGATGCAGATCCTCATACGCTAGGTCCTCGTTCAGAAGAGCCGAACTTCACCCGAGGGCCCCACTCTACGGCGGGGCCGACAACGTGTCAATCGGCGTCCAACTCTAATTGTCCTGGGTGTCCAGAATGGCCTCGATCTGGTCCATGACCCGGTCCATTCGGGCAATGAGGGCGTCGTAGGGCGCGTCGGTGGCCAGATCGATCCCGTATTCCTGGAGCAGTTCGTAGGCGTGACGCGAGCCGCCGGCGGAGAGCACCGCGAGATAGTCGTCGCGCGCCTGCTGGTCTCCCTTGAGGAACCGCTCGGCGAACATCGTGCCACCGGCGATCGAGGTGGCGTATTGGAACACGTAGAAGTTGCGATAGAAGTGCGGGATGAACGACCACTCGACCGCATAGGCCGGGTCGATGGTGAGCACGTCCTGGTCCGCGCCGTGGTACTGCCGGAGCAGCCCCTCATACACCTCGCTCATCTTCTGCCCCGACAACGCCTCGCCCGCTTCGACCATCTCGTGAATCTTCAACTCGAACTCGGCAAACATCACCTGTCGGAAGAAGGTCCCGCGCGCAGCCTCGAGGGCGGTGCCGAGATAGAACAGACGCTCGTCGTCTGAGATCTCCTGACCCAGCATGTACTCCTGCAGCAGCACCTCGTTGGTGGTCGACGCGATCTCGGCCGTGAACGTCGCGTAGCTCGACGTCTCGTACGGGTTGTGCTCGGTGGACAGCATCGTGTGGATGGCGTGTCCCCACTCGTGGGTGAAGGTCGACACATCGTTGAACTGGCCGTTGTGGTTCAACAGCAAAAATGGATGCACGTCGTACACGCTGCCATACATGTAGGCCCCGGGGGCCTTGCCCGGCCGCGGATAGACATGCATCCAGTTGCCGGCGAACCCCTCGCCGAGCAGGTCCAGATAGTGCGGACCCAGCGGCGCCGCCGAGGCAAGGGTCAGCGCCTTGGACTCATCGATGTCAAAGGTCCGGTCGGAGGCGACCAGCGGTGGATAGATGTCGTAGTAGTGCAGGTCCGTCAGCCCGAGCATCCGCTGCCGGATTCTGAAATAGCGGTGGAGCGAAGGCAGGTGGCGATGCGCCGCGTCGACCAGGGTGTGATACACCGCGGTCGGAATGTTGGGACCAGACAAGGCGGCATCGAGGGCGCTGTCGTATTTGCGCACCTTCGCCTGAAACACGTGCGCCTTCACCTGGGTGTCGAGCGTCTGCCCGATCGACGTCTCGTAGCCCTTCCACGCGCCCCAGAACGTGTCGAACACCAGTTTCCGGTCCTCGCGGTTGTCGGACGCGCGGTGCAACGAATAGGCGGCCTGGTCCAGGGTGATCTCTTCGCCGGTCGACAACGTGACCGTCGGAAACGGCAGGTCCGAACTGGTCAGCATCGCGTAGATCCGCTCCGCGCCCTGCACCACCGGACCGGTCGCGGCGATCACCTGTTCCGATTCGTCCGACAACGTATGTGGCTCTTGTCGCAAGATGTTCCGGATGTTGAACGCGTGCTTGGCCAGGCCCGGTTCCTCTGCGAGATATCCCTGGACGGTCTCTGACCCAACGCTCAGCAGTTCGGGAGACAAGAAGGCCACCGCCTCGCCGAACTCGGACAACAGCGCCGCGGCGAGCCCTCGACGCTCCTGATCCTCGGACACGCGGCGGTCTTCATCAGCCTTCAAGAACGCAAACACGTAGAGCCGCGACAACTCCTTCTCCGTCGCGCTGATGGCGTCGAACGCCTCCCGAAGCGTCGCGGCGCTCTGGCCCAATCTCCCGCGGTAGGCGGCGAGCGCCTCGACCCGCGTCGCCAGCTCTCCTCGCGCGGTCTCCCAGGCCTCCAACGTCGGATAGATCTCGCTGAGGTCCCACTCGACCTGGTCCGGCTGATCCGATGCGGCATCCTGGGCGGTGGTAGTCACTGTCGTCATGATGATGGTCACTGTGGTCAAGAGGGCCACGAACGTGGTGGTCGCGGCTGGCGAATCGACCGAGGCGTCATGCGACATCATCGACTCGCGTCCCGTACAAGCTGTCTCAGCACATACTGAAGAATGCCACCGTGGCGGTAGTAGGTGATCTCGTCGGGCGTATCGATACGCACTCGCGCGGTGAACTCCGTCACCGCGCCATCCGGCGCCACGGCCCGCACTGCCGCGCTCCCGCGCGGCTCCAGACCGTCAGACACGCCGGTGATGTCGAACGTCTCACGACCTGTCAATTGAAGCGACTCAGCGCTGGCTCCGTCGGTGAACTCCAGCGGCAGGACGCCCATGAAGACCAGGTTGCTGCGATGAATCCGCTCGAAACTCGCCGCGATGACCGCACGGACACCCAGCAGCATGGTACCCTTGGCGGCCCAATCCCGAGAGGACCCAGACCCGTACTCCGTGCCGGCCAGAATGACCAGGGGAACATCGGCCGCCTTGTAGCGCATCGCAGCGTCGTAGATGCTCATCTGCTCGTCATCCGGCTGATACCGGGTCCAGCCACCCTCGGTGCCCGGCGCGAGCTGATTGCGAAGCCGGATGTTCGCGAACGTGCCACGCATCATCACTTCATGATTGCCGCGGCGGCTGCCGAACGAATTGAAGTCCTTGGGATCGACCCCGCAGGACACCAGATACGTGCCGGCCGGGCCATCCACGAGAATCGTGCCCGCCGGTGAAATATGGTCGGTCGTCACGCTGTCGCCGAGCCTCGCCAGCACGCGGGCACCGAGCACATTCGTCGGCGCCTCTGGTTCCGGCGTCAGGTTCTCGAAGAACGGCGGGTTTCGCACGTAGGTCGACGCGTCGTCCCACCCGAACCGCTGTCCGCCCGGGGCCGACAACCCGCGCCACCGTTCATCACCATCGAACACCCCTGCGTATTTCGACGTGAACTGTTCGGTCCGCACCGCCGCCGCCATGACCGCCTGCACCTCGTCGGCCGACGGCCACACGTCCCGCAAGTAGACATTCGCGCCGTCGCGGTCCTGGCCAAGCGGCTCCGTCGTCAGGTCGGCCGTCATCGAACCGGCCAGCGCATACGCCACCACCAGCGGCGGCGACGCCAGATAATTGGCCCGCACCTGCGGTTGCACGCGCCCCTCGAAGTTCCGGTTGCCACTGAGCACCGAGGTCACGACCAGATCGCGCGACTTCACCTCGGCCGAGACGTCGTCCGGCAATGGTCCGCTGTTGCCGATGCAGGTCGTGCACCCGTAGCCGACCAGCGTGAATCCGAGTTGGGCAAGTGGCGCCATCAACCCGGCCGCTTCGAGATACTCCGTGACGACAAGCGACCCGGGCGCCAACGTCGTCTTGACCCATGGTTTCGGCGCCAGGCCGCGCGCCGCCGCCTTCTGAGCCAGCAATCCCGCCGCAATCATGACGCTGGGATTCGACGTGTTCGTACAGCTCGTGATGGCCGCGATGACAACGGCGCCATGGTCGAGGTCGAGACCGGCCCCGTTTCCGTTCGCGGAACCGACCGGCCGCGAACGCCCGGCCAGCAGGCCGTCCAGCGCGCCGGCAAAAGCGGCCTTGGCCTCGTCCAGCGGGACCCGATCCTGCGGGCGCTTGGGGCCAGCGATGCTCGGCACGACGGACGCCAGGTCGAATTCCACCACCGTGGCGTAGACCGACTCCTGAGCGCCCGTGCCGAACAGGCCTTGGGCCTTGGCATACGCCTCGACGAGCGCCACCTGCCGGGCGTCCCGGCCGGTCAGCGTCAGGTAATCGAGCGTCTTCTGGTCAATCGGACAGATGGCGACCGTGGAGCCATACTCGGGCGACATGTTGCCAAGCGTCGCGCGATCAGCCAGAGAGAGGGAGGCCAGCCCTGGCCCGAGGAACTCCACGAACTTGCCGACCACGCCGTGCTGACGGAGCCGCTCCGTAATCGTCAGCACCAGGTCCGTGGCGGTCGTGCCCTGCGGGAGTCGACCGCTCAACTTGAATCCGACCACCTCCGGGATCAGCATCGAGATCGGCTGACCGAGCATGGCGGCCTCCGCCTCGATGCCGCCCACGCCCCACCCGACTACACCGAGCCCGTTGACCATCGTCGTGTGGGAATCGGTGCCGACAAGCGTGTCCGGGTAGGCCACCGCGTCGTCGCCGGTCCCGTCGAGGCAGACGACACGAGCGAGATACTCGAGGTTGACCTGATGGACGATACCGGTGTCCGGTGGCACGACCCGGAAATTGTCGAACGCCTGTTGTCCCCACTTCAGGAACGCGTACCGCTCTTTGTTTCGCGAGAACTCGAGCTGCGCGTTCAGATCGAATGCATTGGCCTCTCGAAAGTGGTCGACCTGCACCGAGTGGTCGATGACCAGTTCGGCTGGCTGCAGGGGGTTTATCTGATCAGGATTCCCCCCGAGCCGGACGACGCCGTCACGCATCGCCGCCAGATCCACCACGGCCGGCACCCCGGTGAAATCCTGGAGCAGCACGCGCGCCGGCATGAAGGCGATTTCCTTCGTGTCGCCAGCCGTTGGGTCCCAGGCCGCCAGCGCCTGGATGTCGTCGGCCGTCACGCTCCGGCCATCTTCCCGGCGGAGCAGATTCTCAAGGAGGATCTTCAGCGAGTACGGCAGCCGGGCCACCGCCGGGAACCCGCCTCGCTCGAGGGTTTCCAGACTGTGAAACGCGACAGTCGTGTCGCCGACCGACAAGGACGTGCGAGTGCCAAAGCTGTTCTCAGTGCTCATGTACGCATTCCGTGTTCAAGCCGCCCGGACAATAGAGGGGGAGTCGTCGTGCAGCCGTGGGAAATCTTGATTGTCCTCCACCGTTCTACGCTGACGCAAGCCAATCCACGGCCGTGCTGGTGGGCCGAAATGCGGGCATCAACCACACCAACTTGCCGCATCGGTCGGATTGTTCCACGATGGGAGCATGCCCAGATTGGGAGCTCACATGTCGATCGCCGGCGGCCTCCCCCGGGCGGTCGAGCGCGCACGCGCCGCCGGCTGCGACACGATGCAAGTGTTCACCAAGTCGTCCGGGCAGTGGCGCGCGCGGCCTCTCCCGGACGCGGAGATCGCCGCGTTCCGCCGGGCCTGCGTCGAACTGGAAGTGCGGCCGGTGATGGCGCACGCCAGCTATCTGATCAACCTCGCGAGCCCGGATGACGCGTTGCACACGCGGTCTCAAGACGCGCTCGGCGAGGAGTTGGACCGAGCCGAAGCGTTGGGACTGCTCGGCGTGGTGTTGCACCCGGGCTCCTACACGACGACGTCGGAGGAGGCAGGCCTGGCCCGGATCGCCGACGGAATCGTGGCGGTGCTGAACGAGCGAACAGAGCAGCACACCAGGCTGCTTCTCGAGCACACCGCCGGTCAGGGCACCAACCTCGGCCACACATTCCAACAACTGGGAACCATCATCGACGACGCCGAGGCACGCGGCACGGCGTCGATCGGGGTGTGCCTCGACACCTGTCATCTGCTGGCGGCTGGATATGACCTGGGGTCAGACGAGAGCTACGCCGACACCATGGCACAGCTCGACCAACACGTGGGACACGATCGGATAATGGCGATCCATCTGAACGACTCGAAGACACCGCTCGGGAGCCGAGTCGATCGACATACGCACATCGGCAGCGGTCATGTCGGGCTCGGTGCGTTTCGGCGTCTACTGACGGACCCGCGGATGCAGGCGGTGCCGATGGTCTTGGAAACCCCGAAGGAGCGTCCGGCCAATCCCGCCGCGGTCGAGGCCGACCCGATGGACCTCGAAAATCTCACGGTGCTGCGCGAGCTGATCGCGAGTGTCTAGAATCTGCGCCGACGGCGTCGCGGCGCAGACACTGCACTAGAATCGGTGCATGTCCGAGGCACAGCTACGGCGGTCACTCACCGAACTACGCTCGGAACTCGATCGGTTGGAGTCGGAGGAGGCGCACGTGCGTGAGCGCCTGGATACTCTCATCGCCGGGATCGAGACCCGGCTGGAGACGCCCGACGACCACGCCCACCACCACTCGCTCGTGGAAGACCTCCGCCAGTCCATTCTGCAGTTCGAGGTGTCGCATCCTCGCGCCACCGGTATTCTCAATCAGGTCATGGCCGCCTTGGGGAATGTCAGCAGCTGAGGCGATCGCGCTCGGGCGGTTTCGGACCTTGATCGGGCGCAGGTAATCATTCGCCGAAGACATACGTCTCGAAGATAGAAACGACGGCACCCTGTCGCCAGGCATGTTCGGCGAGACCTGCCTTCACGCAGGTCTGGCTGAGAAACGTGTCTCGGTCCCAGCCGCGCTCGGTGGCCACCTGCGGCAGAAGCAAGCCCCGGTGCGCGCCCTGCTCGACGACGAGTCCGTGGCGCCCCACCGCAATTCGCGCCACGTCGTCAACGCGCTCGAACGGACCGATCACCGAAATCTCCACCATGACCTCGGCCAACTCCGCCAGCGGCACGGCGGAAAATCGGGGGTCGCGGGTCGCCGCGTCGGCGGCGCAGCGAGCCACGACGTCGACCAGCGGCTCGTCCCGCGCCACGGACCCGATGCACCCCCGAAGCCGACCCTCACGGGTCAGCGTGACGAACGCGCCGGTGCGCCACGCGAGTCCCCCACGCGCGGGAGGAGTATCCCCGGCCGTCAGTGGTCGATCTTCCAGGCGCGCGAGTATCGCGACCCGGGCCAGTGTCAACAGCGCCTGTTGTTCGTGTTGTTCCAGCATTCGTCAGGTTCACTCCTTCAGGAGTGCCGCAGCGAGATACCCGACCACCGCGCTCGTGTCCCCGGACACGTCGCCCGAGTTGGCGTGGCGAAGCACTCGGGCCTCTCGCGCACCGAGTGCCGCCGCCGCTTTCATGACGGCTACGATAGCCCCGCCACCACAGGCTACGTATCGTCCCCGCTCGTGCGGTGGATATCGCTCGTACTCGACCAGTAACCCGTCCGGGTCGTAGCGGGTGACGTGGTCGATGACCACTTGGTCGAGCTCGCCCGCGCGGTGCGCCTCGAAAAAATGTGAGAGGTCGGTGCTGGCCACCAGCAACGGCGTCCTATCGGCCAGCACCTCCGCCAGCGTGTCTGCGAGCGCGAGGATGGTGTCCCGCTCCTGACACCCGATGAGCAGCGGCACGATCGGCGTGCGCGGCAGCAGATGACGTAGAAACGGCAGCTGCATTTCGAGGGAATGTTCTCGCTCGTGCGCGGTCGGGTGCGTCCCGATGCACGCGGCGTTCAGCAATCGTGCCGCGATGTCGGTCGCGATCGGCGCCGGCCCCAGCGGAGTGTCGAACGCCGTGTTGTCGGCGATGGCAACGCCGTCAAATTCGACGTGATGGGACGGTCCCACCAGCACCACGACATCGTAGGCTCCCTGCGCCGCGGCCTGATAGGCGAAGGCGGCAACTGATCCCGAATACACGAGCCCGGCGTGTGGAGCGATAAGACCCACGATGTCACCGCCCGGTGGCGGTGTAGTCGTCGCGAGGCACGATACGACGCCCTCGCGCAGCCCCGCCTCGGTCCCGGGGTACCAGGTCCCGGCGACAGCCGCCGGCCGAACACCGGCCCACCGCGGCTCGGGGTGGCTCGCCTTGGTCATGCCAGTCACTAGTGCATTACGCGGAGGGCGCCTAGTCGTCCCCCGGGGACTCGTCTGGGCCAGGGTCCACGCCGGTTTCTTCCACCGGCAGACGCCGCAGGCGCCACGACAACGCAACTCGCACGCCGATGTACACGAAGAGCGTCAGGATGGCCGGGCTCCCCATGACGAGCCAGAAAGGGTCAATCGTCAGGCCAACGATGATCGACATCACGCCGAGAATCAGCATGACACCCACCATCCATGGCGGATGCAGGAAGACGGGGCGCTGGGTCATCCGCTGGTGCTTTCCTTGGTCATACCGTGAGCCCCCGAGCCGTGCCCCCAGCAATCGGTCCGCGCCGCGAACTGGACACTGATTCGGTACGGTGATTGTGGCATACCGTCCGCGGGGTGGTCACCGTTGACCGCTGCCATGGACTGTGGTTCGATACCGGCATGTCAATGAAGATTCGTCGGCTCGCGGTCCCGGTCCTGATGACCAGCATCGGGGTGACGGCGCTGGTCGGCGCGGCGAACGACTACGAAGCGGAAATCGAAGCGTGGCGAACCCAGCGCGAAGCGAGTCTAAAGGCCGACGATAGTTGGCTCACAGTCTCAGGGTTGTTCTTTCTCCGCGAGGGGGACACCAGCTTCGGCTCGAGCCAGCGCAATGACTTCGTCGTGCCCCACACCCCGGCCGAGGCGGGAGTGTTCTCGCTGCGCGACGGCCGCGTGACCGTGCGGGCCCCGTCCAACGGCCGCCTGTCGGTCGACGGTGAGGCAGTGGACACCGCCCAGCTCTACCCGGCCGAGACACGCGCGACCGTCACCCTGGGACCGGTCTCGCTGTGGGTCCATCTGAGCGGGGAGCGGTTGGCGATTCGCGTACGCGATACCGACGCCGAGATTCGTAAGAATTTCACGAGCCTCGACTGGTTTCCCGTGGACGAGGCCTACCGCGTACGCGGTAAGTTCACACCCCACGCCGAGCCGGTGACGGTCAAGACGCTGAACATCCTGGGCGACATCGAGACCTACACGAGCACGGGCTACGTGACGTTGACGGTGGCGGGACAGGAAATGCGGATGCTACCGGTCAATTCCGGCCGACGGCTTTGGTTCATCATGCGGGACGGGACAAGCGGAGAGGACACGTACTCGGCGGCCCGCTTCCTGTACGCAGACGCGCCGGATGCCGAGGGCTGGACGACCGTCGACTTCAACCGGGCCTATAACCCGCCGTGCGCCTTCAACCCGCACACGACCTGCCCGTTGCCGCCCCCCGACAACCGGCTCGACGTCAGGATAGAGGCGGGCGAAAAGGCCTACCGCGGTCCAGGCGCCCATCAGTGAGACGGGAGCGGCGACGGCCTGCAGTCTAGGCGAATCCCACCAGCTCGGCGGCAATGATCGTCGTGCACTCAGGGCAGGAGATCACGCGCCCGCGACGCGGCAACGTCGAGGTAAAGTTGACCCTCGTACGCAGCAGCCGCACCACCCGTAGCACCTCCGATTCCGCTGCACAGTGCGGGCAGCGGGCCGGGTACTCCAGGGTGTACTCCGCCTCCGACTGGCGGGCCGGATCGTTGGACTCTTCCTTCTCCACCACGTGCCGTTCCTCCAGGGCGCACGGACACACGTCGGCGCCCATAGACCTCTCATCGGTGTTTTCGGTCGGAACAGGGCCCGGCTACACTATGCGACGTCGCTTCGACGTGAACAGACCCGCGCATAGAGGTCGAGCAGACTTCCGGCCCGACCGGTTTCGAGCACGGCACGAAACAGTCCGGTGAGCGCCGCGGACCGGTCGGAGCGGCCCATCACTGGCGTCTCCCAGCGAACAACCTCGAAACCAGCGGCCTCGGCGACGAGGCGCAACGTCGCCGGGGTAAAGAACCAGAGATGGTGCAGCGCCGCGTAGTGTCGCCATCGCTTTGACTTCAGGCCCAACCGGCTCTGCCAACTCTTGAGCCAGGGGCTGACCCCCCCGACATTCGGAACCCCGACGAGGAGGATGCCCCCCGGCGCGACCAGTCCGCTCGCGCAACGCAGTTCGAGCAGCGGATCCCGGGTGTGTTCCAGCACGTGGTTGAACCGGACGACATCGAATCGTTCGGCCCCGAAGTCGATCGCCGGCAGCTCACCCTCCCATACCCGCGCCCCAGTCGTGCGAGCCGCGTCGGTCACCACCATGTCGGTCCCGTGCACCCGCCAGCCAGCTCCCTGGGCGAAACGCATGAACGCACCGGCACCGCACCCCACATCCAGCACCCGGCGCCGGTCTGAGTCGAGATATTCCGCCAGCCGCGAGAGCTGATGCGCGTAGTGGCGCTGATGCCGGGCATCCGCGACCGATTCATCCGGGCGGTGATAGTCGGCCCCGTAGACCGCAGTCGCCAGCTGCTCGAGCACCGGTCGAGGGCTGTGGAATTGCAAGCCGCACCGTCGGCACCGGGCCAGGGACAGCCCTTGAAAATCGGTAGCCAGCGGCGCTGGTGGTTGGCGGCACAGGGGGCAGACGACCGGCTCACGGTCCGGAAGCGCTGCCGCGACTTCAGCCCGAGGACGACCGAAGAGCGACCGGGAGGGGACCGTGCCTGACGCGCCGCTCACGACCCAGCCTTGGTGGTGGTCACGCTTCTATGATGCCGGAGCCCCACCCTCCGAATCCACCGGTGCCTCCTGTCCGGAGACGAATTAAGGTTGCGAACCACCGCGACCGGAAACTACGATCGCGCCTGTGGCTACACGGTTGACACTTGCCGATGTCGAGCGAATCGCAGCACTGGCGCACCTGGAGTTGACAGCGTCGGAAGCAGAACGGTTCGCGCAACAGCTTGGCGACATCCTCACCTACTTTGACCAACTCCAGCACATCGACACCACCGGTGTGCCGGCTACCACCAACCCCGTGACGTCTGTGCCGGTGATGCGAGAGGACACCCTGAGGCCGTCCATGCCTCGAGACGAAGCACTGGCCAACGCGCCGGACCCGGGCGGTCACGGACTCTTCCGCGTGCCCAAGGTCCTCGGGTGATGCCAGCTCCCGACGTGCAGACCACGGCCGACATCCGAGCGGCCATGGCCGACGGCGTGACGGCGGTCGAGATCTGCTCGGTCTATCTGGACCGGATAGCCGCCCAGAACGATCCCATTCACGCGTTCACTCACATAGCCGGGGAGCAGGCCCTTGAAGACGCCGCAGCGGTAGACGCCAGCGGGCAAGGCCGGGACACCGCGTTCCCGCTGGCCGGCGTGCCGATCGCCATCAAGGACAACATTTCCACGCGAGGGATGCCGACCACGGCGTCCTCTCGTATCCTGGCCGGATTCGTCCCACCCTATGACGCCACGGTGATCGAGCGCTTGCGAGCGGCTGGCGCCGTCATTGTCGGAAAGACCAATTGCGACGAATTCGCCATGGGCTCCACCACGGAACATTCCGTGTCCGGCCCAACGCGCAATCCGTGGGATCTGGCCCGCGTCCCGGGCGGGTCGAGTGGAGGCTCGGCCGCGGCGGTAGCGGCGCGTCTTTCACCAATCGCACTGGGATCCGATACGGGCGGATCGATCAGACAACCAGCCGCCTTCTGCGGAATCGTAGGACTGAAACCGACCTACGGGCGAGTCTCACGATACGGCCTGCTGGCATTCGCATCGTCGCTCGACCAGATCGGGCCGTTCGCGTTGACGGTGGCTGACGCGGCCGTGTTGCTGGCGGCCATTGCCGGACCGGATCCTGCGGACGCGACCTCATCCGCCGAACCGGTGCCACCGTTCTCCGCAAGTCTGGGCGAACCAGTGGCACACCCCACGATCGGCGTCCCGTGGAAACTGCTGGAGGACGGCGTAGACGCAGACGTCAGCACTGCCTTCACCACGGCCATCGATGTCCTGCGCACCCAGGGCGCGACGATCGTGGACGTCCCGCTCCCGCATGCTATCTACGCGGTCCCGACCTACTACGTCGTCGCGCCGGCCGAGGCCAGCTCGAACCTTGCCCGCTACGACGGGGTCCGCTTCGGGTTTCGCGCGCCCGCTGGGGCCGACCGGCCCGACCTGGACACGATGTACAACCGCACCCGGGATACCGGCTTCGGCGATGAGGTCAAGCGGCGCATCATGCTCGGCACGTACGCGTTGAGCGCCGGTTACTACGACGCGTACTACGTGAAAGCGCAGCAAGTACGGACCCTCATTCGTCGGGATTATGACACCGCGTTCGAACGTGTCGATGCGGTCGCCATGCCGACCACGCCGACGGTGGCGTTCGGCCTGGGAGAGCGCTCGGCCGACCCGCTGCGCATGTATGCGGGCGATGTCTTCACGGTAAGTGCCAACCTGACCGGTCTGCCGGCGCTGAGCGTACCAGGTGGACGTGACCCGTCCGGACTCCCCGTCGGACTCCAGTTCGTGGGCCGGGCGTTCGACGAGGCGACGCTGCTTCGGCTCGCGGCCAACTACGAGCGAGACGCCCCGTGCTGGCGGGAGGCCCCGCCGACGGCCGTCCTCGCGCCCAGCATCCCAGCCCCAACGCGATAGCTCGGTCTGGTGTCCTGGAACCTGTCCACAGATCTCGTTGTGGCGCACGGCTTTGGCCGTGCGATCGCATGCCTGAAGACCTGCGCCACAGAGCCTAACTCGTTTCCTGCCCGAGGCTTCACGCCCCACGTGTGACAGGCTGGCAAGGCGACGGCGCGCACGTGCGCGCCTGGACTCACCGAGGAGGACGGGACGCCGAAGGCGGACGCTTCCCCCGCCTCGCACGTCCCGGGGGTTTTCTGACGAGGCGTCCGTCTGGCTAGGCGCGAGGAGGGAGCATGCAGGCGGCATGTGACCGACGAAGCAACACCGCCAGACGGGCGCGACCTCTGCAGACGGGGCTGCGCCCCGAACCCCACGCGACCGCTCCGCGGGGACCCCGAGTGCCCCACTCCGCGGCCGCGAGGCGCGCACGTGCGCGCCTGGACTCACCGAGGAGGACGGGACGCCGAAGGCGGACGCTTCCCCCGCCTCGCACGTCCCGGGGGTTTTCTGACGAGGCGTCCGTCTGGCTAGGCGCGAGGAGGGAGCATGCAGGCGGCATGTGACCGACGAAGCAACACCGCCAGACGGGCGCCTCGTCGGAAAACCTAGCGGGCTGGCGTGCGGGCGCGTTCGGGCGCGGGCCGGGCCAGCTTGACCACCGCCCACACCGCAAGCGCCATCAGGGCCAGCGGCACCAACGGCAACGCGAACAGGACGAACATGACGCCCAGCCCCGCGACGGCCACCATCGGCAGCACGACCAGCCCGGCGAGCAGCCCGAAGACGGCCTTGAAGAGAACCACCGGCAGGAAGACGAGCCAAGCAAGCAGGCGGAGAGGCAGGAGAATCAGGCCGAGGACGAGCTTCATCAGCAGCACCAGGGCGCCGAACGCCAGAAAGCCCACCGCCGCCAGGGCGCCCAGCGCGATCAACCCGGCTATTTCGCTCATGATCCTCAGCCTCGTTACGACGGCGCGGTGAGCGCTCGCGGTCGCCGAGCTTCCGGGAGCCCGCGCGCGTCATCCGACGCGTCGTTATGAGACCTGACGACCTGGCTGTTCCAAAAGTTCCGGCGTGTGGAGCTGGTCGGCGGGACCACGGGGGACGTCTGGGGCGAGAAAACGGGCGCCGGAGCCGACGCGGTCATCGAGGCTACGGACCACCAGGCTGGACTTCCCGATCACTCGATGCTTGGTGAACCCGACGATCACGCAGAACCCCAGGAAGACGACGACCAGAAACACGGAGGAGATACCGAGCCTCTGGATCAGGCCGAACACCAGGTCCTGAATCTCTGCCGGAGTCACGCCTCGGTCTCCGGTGCCTTCTGCGGCGGGACATCGTATTCGATCAGGCCCTTCTCAACTTCTTCCATCGCAATCCGCTCCAACCGCATGGTCACCGGCGGGCGCTCGCCGGTGTTCGGATCAGGCCGCAGCTGCTCGAGGCGAGGCAGCGCACCGCGACGGAGCTGTTTGGCTCGCTGCGCCGCGACATCGACAAAGAGGAAACGGTTGGTGACCGGTGGTGCCGGCTCCGCCGGGGTCCGTGGCATCGCCACGGGCAGCATCGGAGCGGCGGAAACCGTGTCGCCGTCGGTAAGGGCGTCAGAATCGTCAGTCATAACCGTTGATCGTACCCCAAAAGTAGCACGTAGTCGAGACCCGCATCCGGTGTCAACTAATCCGGTTGCCTGTGAGCGCCCTGACTGCCGTGGCTGACCCAGCCCGGCCGGGCGACTCGGGCAACTGGGGCGCATGTGGTCTCGGCGCGGCGACATACCATTCGCCGGCCAACAAGTAGTGGGTCGGACGGCCGCGGGAGTACATCGTCAGGCCGCCATGTGCATCCCTGACCGGGACGATGGCCCTCGCATCGATGGCACCCATATGCTGCCGGCGGATGCTCGGCGTCTCGTGACTCATACGTGGCCTCCCTGTGTGCCTACGCGAGTTCTCCGAAGCCCCGCGCGACCGTAGGTGCGGCCGCGCGGGGCGACTCTTCGAACACTATGCCGCCTTGACGGTGATGCGCTGTGGCTTCGCATCTTCTTTCTGCGGCAGGGTGACCCGCAGGGTCCCGTCCTTGTGCTCGGCGGTCACGCCATCGCCGTCAACCGTGTTCGGCACACTGAACGACCGGCGGAAGCTGCCGTAGGCACGCTCCGTTCGGTAGACGCGACCCTTGTCACCAGTGCTCTCGAACTTGCGCTCGCCAGCGAGGGTTAACATCCCGTCCTCGAGCGTGACGCTCACATCCTTCGGGTCAACGCCTGAGAGATCGGCGCTGACCACCAACGCGTGGTCCTCGGTCTCATAGACATCCACCGCCGGCGTCCAACTCGACTCGGTGCCGCTGTCCTCGGTGATGGACCCACCGGGACGAAACGTCCGGCCGACCGGTGTACGAAAGACCGAAAGCTCACGAAACGGATTCCACTGAACGTATGACATGTAGTCCTCCTGCGAATGAAACGGTCATCTTCGGTTCACGGCGGAGACCCGCCGATTCCCAACGCTGAAGATATGATAACCATATAGTGAGTGTATGTAAATAAGTAAATATGACTTATATACGCTCATATTAATAACAGGCCCGTCAAACAGCGGCCAGGTCGGCATGAATGTCGTCTGATGAGTCTGGGAGACCGAGGCACAGGGAGAGCCGTGCTGTTCCGACGCTTCCAAACGCCTGACTGCGGGTCAGTGGTCCGCAACTCGAGACATGTAAGCGGCGCCGACGGGTGGTGTTGTCGCCCACCCTCCACCAGTGTGCGATCATGACCATGACGCACGGCCGACACGCCGCCGCCAGAGCAATGGACCGAAATGCAAAGGACGCACTCCTCAGGCCTTACCGGACCGGCGCCTCCACGTCCAGCATGGTCAACTTATTTCTGATCGGGTTCTCATGGTGAAATTACTGTTTGTCGGTGACATCGTCGGTAAACCGGGCCGGGCGCTGATACGGGCCGGCATCACGCAACTGGTCGAGCGGCATGACATCGACATCGTCGTGGCGAACGTCGAGAACGCGGCTGGCGGCAACGGCATTACCCGTGACATTGGCGACGCCATTCGCGATCAGGGTGTGGATGTGATGACGACCGGCAATCACGTGTGGGACAAGCGGGAAGCCCTCGAGTACATCGAGCTCGAGCCCCGCCTGCTCAGACCGGCGAATTTCCCGGCCGGCGCGCCTGGCTCCGGACATATCGTGGTCAAGACCCGCGCCGGCGACTCGGTCGGGGTGATCAACGCCATGGGCCGCGTGTTCATGGCACCGCTCGACAACCCATTCGTCGTGATACGCGATGAGATCGCCGCCGTTCGAGAGCAGGCGTCCATCATCTTGGTCGACTTCCACGCTGAAGCAACCTCGGAGAAGATCGCGATGGGGTGGCACCTCGACGGCCAGGTAGCAGCTGTGGTGGGCACGCACACCCACGTGCAGTCGGCCGACAACCGGGTGCTGCCCGGCGGCACCGCCTATATCACCGATGTCGGCATGACGGGACCGCATGATTCGGTCATCGGTGTCGACAAGCGTGTGGTGCTCAACCGATTCCTGACTAGCCTGCCCGGTCGCTTCGACACCGCGACCGGAGACCCACGGCTGCACGGCGTGATCGTCACCGCGGACGCCGCGACTGGCCACGCCACGGGCATCGAGCGCCTCAGCCTGACCCCCTCGGACTTCGAGGCGACGCCAGCCACTGGACCAGCGTGATGAACACTCCGCCACAGCTCCCGTTCGGCGCCCCCTCGCGACGCAGCACGCCGACCCGCGACGTTCTGACCGTGACCGCGCTCACGACCCAGATCCGCTCGGTCCTGGAGTCGACCTACGCCGAAGTCTGGGTGGAAGGCGAACTCGCCAACAGCCGCCTTTGGAAAACCGGCCACCTCTACTTCACGTTGCGAGACGACCAGGCGCAACTCAAAGCGGTGATGTTCCGTTCGGCCGTCCGGTACCTTCGCTTCAAGCCGGAAGACGGGCTCAGAGTGATTGCGCGCGGCCGGGTGACGGTGTACGAGCCGAAGGGCGAGTATCAGATCGTGTGTGAGCATCTCCAGCCGCAGGGCGTCGGGGCGCTGCAAGTCGCGTTCGATCAGCTCAAGCGCACGCTCGAAGCCGACGGCCTGTTCGCACCAGATAGGAAGCGGCCGCTGCCACTCCTGCCCCGCCAGATCGGCGTAGTCACGTCGCTGGACGGCGCCGCGCTGCGCGACATCCTCAACGTGCTGATCCGGCGGCATCCAACCGCGCACGTCCTCATTCGCGCGGCCAGGGTGCAAGGCGACGGGGCCGCCGCGCAGGTCGCGCGCGGCATCACCCTGCTCTCGCGCACACCCGGTGTGGACGTGATCATCGTGGGACGGGGAGGGGGGTCACTCGAAGACCTCTGGGCATTCAATGAAGAACCGGTGGCGCGCGCGATCGCGGATGCCACCGTTCCGATCATCTCGGCGGTGGGTCACGAGACCGACGTGACGCTGAGCGACCTGGTCGCCGATGTGCGAGCCCCGACCCCCTCGGCCGCGGCGGAGATCGTTGTCGCCGGCCGGGATGAACTCCAGAATCGCGTCGCCCAGTTCACCCGCGCGCTGGGCGTCTGCGCGGCGGACGGCATTGGTCGACGACGAACACGACTGCTCCAGTTGGACCGGCGCCCGGGCCTCGCGGCCTGGCCGGCCCGACTCGCCGGACGCGGTCGGCACGCGGCTGAGGTGACGCACGCGCTCGTCGGCACCGGCCAGGCCCTGCTGACCAGTCGTCTGCGTCGTCTGCACGCGGCGCGCGCGCGTTTGGACGCCCACGAACCCGGCCGGCGACTCGAATCGACCAGAACGCGACTGGCGACCGCGCGTGAGCGTCTGCGTGCGGCCATGGCGCAGCGGCGTCAGCACCTGGCGAGTCGTGTCGGCGACGTCACGGGGCGTCTTGACGCACTCAGTCCACTAGGCGTGCTCTCGCGAGGGTACGCTCTGTGCTGGAACGAGGAGCGGACCGCGATTCTGCGAAATGCCAACCGCGTGTCGATCGGCGACGGCGTGGCCATCAGACTCCGACGCGGCGAGCTAACGTGCACGGTGACGGCAAAGAACGAATGATGGCGATGAAACAGGACACCCAAGACTTTGAATCGGCGATAGGCGAGTTGGAATCCATCGTAAAGACGCTCGAGGGTGGCGACCTCTCGTTGGAGCAGTCACTCGAACTCTACGAACGGGGCGTCCAGCTTTCCCGGTTCTGCCACACACGGCTCGAAGACGCGGAACGGCGTATCGAGGTGCTGAACGACCGGGGCGAACGGGCTCCGGCGCCGGACACGTTGACGCGTTCGGTCGAGGATGGCGACGACGAGTGACCAACGGCCAGGATTTCGAGCACTACCTGCGCGTTCGGCGGACCGAGATCGAGACCGCGCTCAACGCGGGGTTGCCCACGCCCCCCGCGTGCCCGGTCCTCATCGTCGACGCCATGCGCTACAGCTTGCTGGCTGGCGGCAAACGGCTGCGGCCCATCTTGACGCTGGCCACGGCCGAGGCCGTGGCCGTTCGGGATGACCCTGGTCGTGACCCCACCCGGTCGCCCTCTGCGATGCCGGCCGCATGCGCCGTGGAACTGGTCCACACCTATTCGCTCATCCATGACGATTTGCCAGCAATGGACGACGACGATGTGCGCCGCGGGCGGCCCACCGCGCATGTCGTGTACGGGGACGCGGTGGCGATATTGGCCGGCGATGCACTACTCACCCATGCCTTCGAGGTGCTGGCGCGTCCCGAGGCTGACGAAACACCCGCGCGTCTGGCCCGACGGCTCCAAGCCATCGCTCGACTGGCCGGGGCGGCCGGCGCCGCCGGCATGGTCGGCGGACAGGTGCTCGATGTCGAGGCTACCGGCAACCTGACGACCGTGGGCGACGGGCGGGCCGCACCTGTAACCGGCCACGAAGCCCTCCGCGAAATTCATGAGCGCAAGACTGGCGCGTTGATCGGCGCCGCGGCGGCCCTCGGGGCGATCCTGGCCGACGGCGACCGTCCCACCGTCGCCGCCATCGACGCCTACTCCACTCATCTCGGATTGGCATTCCAGATTGTCGATGACATTCTCGACGTGGAGGGCAGTGCGACCGACCTGGGCAAGACCGCGGGCAAAGATGCCGCGGCCGGCAAGCCGACGTATCCCGCAGTGCACGGCGTCGCGCGATCGCGGGCGCTCGCGACCAACGCGGCGGCGGCGGCCAGGGACGCACTCGCCGACGCCAACCTGGGTGGCCGACTGGGCGAGATCGCCGACTGGGTCGTGTCCCGACGCCAATGAACATGCACCAGCGCCACCACCACCCGACACACTGACGATGCGACCGGCGACCGTGGGTTCCCTACCTTCCCTCCCTCGTGTCCGACTCGACACCTTGCTCCTCGAGCGCGGGCTCGTTGACTCGCGTACCCGCGGCCACGCGCTGATCATGGCCGGACAGGTGCGGGTGGACGGCCACCCCGCAACAAAAGCGGGCGCGCTCGTCCACGCTGACGCGGAACTCACACTCGTCACGCCAGACCATCCCTACGTGGGGCGGGGCGGTCTGAAGCTGGCTGACGCCCTGGACCGGTTCCAGATCGACCCGACCGGGACCCTGGCGTTGGACGTGGGCGCGTCAACTGGTGGGTTTACGGATGTGTTGCTACGACGCGGGGCGACAACGGTCGTGGCCCTCGACGTTGGACACGGCCAGCTCGACTGGCGTCTGCGCCGCGACGAGCGCGTGGTCGTCCTTGAACGCACGCATATCGCCACCGTCCCGCCAGAGGCCTGGCCGACGGAACATCGACAGTTCGACATCATTACGGTCGATGTGTCCTTCATCTCCGTCCGGTACTTCGTCGACCGACTCTCCCAGTTGCTTCGCCCCAACGCGGACCTGGTCGTCCTGGTCAAACCGCAGTTCGAGGTCGGCCGCGCTGACGTCGGCCGGGGCGGCGTCGTGAAAGACCCACGTCTGCACGAACGAACCGTGGAGGATGTGGCGGCGGCAGCCGCTGCGGTAGGATTGACCCGAGTCGCCATGGCGCCCTCGCCGATCACGGGCGCCGAAGGCAATCGCGAATTTTTTCTACACCTCCGACACGCCGCTGCATCCTGATGTGTACCGACACACCCATGCCGTCTCCGGCTACGCTCGCCCCGATCAGACGTGTTGGCATCGTAGCGCGCGCGCGCCTGCGCGAAGCGGCCCCGGTGGTGCGGAACGTGGTGGACTGGCTGACCGAGCGAGGGCTGTCGCCGACCGTCGAACGAGCCACGGCGGAACTCGCCGGACTCACCTCCACCCCAACGGCCGACGCGGCCCTGTTGCCCGAGGCGTCGGACCTCATCCTGGTGCTCGGGGGTGACGGCACGCTGCTTGGGATGGCGCGCCGAATCGCGGCGACCGACGCGGACCCCCCGATTTTGGCCGTCAACTTCGGCAGTCTCGGTTTCCTGACCGAAATCACCTTACCCGAGCTGTTCGCCGCGCTCGCCTCGGTCGTCGAAGGGACCGCCGGTATCGACGAGCGCCGCATGCTGCGATCCCGTACTGTCCGTGGGACGACCACTCTCGACGAGCAAGTCGTGCTGAACGACGTGGTCATCACCAAGAGCGCGCTCTCCGGCATCCTGGACCTGTCGGTCTCTGTGGGAGACCACTTCGTCGCTCGGTTCCGGGCGGACGGTTTGATTGTCGCCACCCCGACCGGGTCGACCGCCTATAACCTCTCTGCGGGGGGACCGATCGTGCACCCCCTCGTGAACGCGGTCGTGCTCACGCCGATCGCCCCCCACGCGTTGACCAACCGACCGATCGTGCTCCCCGCGAGCGGCGCCATTCACATCCAACCGGAGCTGGCCGCCCGACCAACCGATGCGTTCGCCAGCTTCGACGGCCAGACCGGATTTAAGCTGGAGCATGGCGATGAGGTCATCGTGGAGGCCGCCAGCCGCTCGTTGCGAATGATTCGCGCCGCGGCGCGCCCGTACTTCGCGGTGCTACGCGAGAAGCTCCGCTGGGCGGAACGGTGAGACGGAACATCGGCCCGATCGCGGTCGCCCAGCTCACAACGGGCAACGAGACAGCAGCGACATGACAACCATCCGCCTGGACGGGCTCGCCCCCCTGCCTCCCCGTATCACCCGACTCGGCGAGCTGGCGCTCGACCTGTGGTGGACCTGGAATCCGAACGCCCGTAATGTGTTCAGGCGCCTGGACTATACCCTGTGGCGCACGACCGACCACAACCCGGTGCGGATGCTCCGTCTGCTTCCGGCCACACGTCTCACGGACGCCGCCCGAGACCCGGTATTTCTCGATCTGTATGACCGTGCCCTGACGGAGCTCGACCCTACGCGGCGCGCGTCCGGCAGTTGGTGGAGCGAGCGAATGCCGGCGTTGCCGGGCCGATCGGTGGCCTACTTCTCGGCCGAATTCGCCCTCCACCAGTCGCTCCCCATTTACGCCGGTGGTCTGGGCGTGCTGGCGGGTGACATCTGCAAAGAGGGCGGAGACCTGGGACTTCCCCTCCTCGGGGTCGGGTTCATGTACCCGCAGGGCTACTTCCACCAACGGGTCGCGGCGGATGGGCGACAGCAGGAGACATATGAACGGCTGACCTGGGCCGATGTGCCCGTCACCCCGGCGATCACCCCAGGGGGACGACCGTGTGTGGTCACGGTACCCTTGGGGCGCCGCACGGTGAAGGTCTCCGTGTGGCGAGTCCGGCTCGGCCGCACCAAGCTCTACCTCCTCGACACGGGCCTCGACGAGAACGCCCCCTGGGATCGAGAGCTGTCGGCCCGTCTCTACGGCGGCGATACCGAGACTCGCGTACAGCAGGAAATCATCCTCGGCGTCGGCGGTGTGCGCGCACTCCGCGCCATGGGCTCTGATCCGATGGTCTGGCATCTCAATGAGGGCCACGCGGCATTCGTCGTGCTCCAGCGGATGCGGGAGATGATCGACCGCGGCGACAGCTTCGAGGCGGCCCTGGCGGAGGTGCGCCGAACCACGGTTTTCACCACCCATACGCCGGTACCGGCCGGTCACGACACCTTCCCATTCCAGCTCGTGGAGTCGCACCTGGCCGGCTGCTGGGGCACGCTGGCACCCCATCGGGACGCATTCCTGGAACTGGGCCAGTATGACAACGGTGCGGGGCCGCAATTCAATATGACGGCGCTGGCGCTCCGCACCGCGGGACAGGTCAACGCTGTCAGCGAGCTCCACGCCGACGTCACGCGAAAAATGTGGGCGCCGATCTGGCCGGAAGGATCAGAGGCTGAGCGTCAAGTTCGGGCCATCACCAATGGCGTCCACGTCGGCACCTGGGTCGCGCATCGCCTCGCGCTGCTGTTCGACCGTTATCTCGGCCCACGCTGGCGGGACCAGCGGGACGACGCCATCTGGGACCGCGTCCTCGACATCCCGGACGCGGACCTGTGGCAGGTCAGGCAGGAGCTGCGACGGTATCTCTTTGACTTCATTCGTGAACGCGGCCGCCAACGGTGGACGACGGGCGGGGTCGACGCCGCCCGCGTGCTGGCGGCGGGGACCCTGCTGGACCCCAATGCGCTCACGATCGGGTTCGCCAGGCGATTCACCGGATACAAGCGCCCGGAGCTCATTTTCAGCGACCCCGAGCGACTCAGCCGTATTCTCGATACCGCGAAGCGGCCGGTCCAGCTGGTCTTCGCGGGCAAGGCTCACCCTGCCGATGACCCCGGCAAACACCACCTCCAGCGTGTGTATCAGCGGGCGCTCGACTCCGGCTTCGGCGGTCGGGTCGCGTTTGTCGATGACTACGACCTGCACGTCGCCCACTTCCTCGTACAGGGCTGCGACGTGTGGCTCAACAATCCGCGGAAGCCGCTCGAAGCCAGCGGCACCAGTGGCATGAAGGCGGCGCTCAACGGCGTTCCGCATCTGAGTATTGGCGACGGCTGGTGGGCCGAGGGCTACGCGGGCGACAACGGCTGGCTGATCGACGGTGGCACGCATCCAGATGACGCGGCGACCGACGCCGCCGACGCCGAGGCCTTGTACACGCTCCTCGAACGCGATGTTGTTCCCGCCTTCTACGACCGCGACAACGACGACCTCCCGAAACGATGGCTAACGCTGGTGCGCCAGGCTATCCGTACCGTCGCCCCTCGCTTCACGGCCCGCCGCATGGTGAAGGAATACGTGGAGCAGATGTACGCCCCCGCCATCCGCGGGACCGAACCCTGACAAGCCGATCAGCGCCAGGGCGCGCGACAATACGCGCCCCGCGGCTACGGAGTGGGCACTCGGAGTCCCCACGGAGTAGCCGCGTCTAGGAAATAGGCGGGTGATGGATGATCTGAATGACATTGTCATCGGGGTCGAACAGGTAGAGCGACCGGGCGCCGTCGCGATGGGTGCGTGGTCGCGCTTTCAGCCGCACCCCGTGCGCATCGAGATACGCCGCCCAGCGGTCGACGTCGGCCGGCTCTTGCACCAGCAGACCCAGATGGTCGAGTGGTCCATCCGCCGTAGGTCGGTCGGGGTCGGCCCGATGCAGCGCCAGATTGTCACTACCCGACGTGAGGTAGACGTTGTCGGCGTCAGGTTTCCACTCGACCTCGAAACCGAGCCGATCAACGTAGAACCGTGTCATCTCCTCGAACGCCCTGGTGAACAACGCCAGATGACGGAGCCCCATGTGCGTCGGTCGCTCGGTCATGAATCCAGTCTAGTCGGTTTCCGGGCGAGGCGCGCATGTGCGCGCCCAGGGGGCACCCTGTTAAGATCGACGCGATGGCTCCACGGTCGGCGGCTCAGCCGCGATGTGCGCTCTGCGGCGCGAAGGACGTTTCTGAACCGGGCGGCGACGCAAAATACTGCCCGGCGTGCTGGGACAAGAAGATCGCGGTCGAGGACATCGTCGCCAGGGAATTCGCCCTCAAGCGCTACATCCGGGCCCACAGCGCCGAGAAGTACCTCGTGTACCACTCCACGCTCAAACGCCCCTGCGGACAGGTCATCGTCGTCGACGATGGGTACGACCTCTTTCTGACGCTTGTGCTCTACCCGAGTTTTGGATGGGAGGAGCCGGCGTACCACCTGGAGGGCGACCCCGAGGGACGCTCGTTCGCAGAAATTCTCGTGGACGTCGTCGCAGCGGAGATCATCGAGCCGTGGGGTGGAGGCAAGTGGCACCTGGAGATTTTCCGAACCAGCCACGCCGAACCCGAAGACTGGAACGGCGAGATGTGACCCACGCAATCTCCTTGTTGAGGTTTTCGGCCGTGCGCCGTATAATCCGCGTTCACAGTTTGATCATGATGCAATCCGGAGGTCAGCAATGAGACGCCTGAATGTTGCGGCGCTAGTGGGTTTTCTTGCGGTCGCGGTGGCCGCGGTCGGATGCGGCGGCGGGGCTGAACCCGAAGAAGAGGCGCCCGTGGTCGAGATGTCGGCCCCGACAGTGCAGTTACGTCCGATGCTGGAGAACGTCGCCGCCGACTCCCGCCTCGTCGCGGTCCTGCGGGGGCCAGGCCAGATCGGCTATCTGGTGCCGAGTTCGAGGCGGCTGAGTGGTGAAATCGTCACCACCTTCCGCATCCAGAACGTCTCGACCAGCCCGCTGGCCGGGTTCAAAGTGAACGAGTTCTGGTACGACGACAACGGCGATACCCTGACCGGTGGGACGTATCGAATGAAACGCCCGCTGCTCAAGGACGAAGTCATCGAGGTGACCTTGCGCGTGCCGCGGAATTCGCGTGCGACCCGCAGCAACTACGAGTTCAGTCATCAGGGCGGGGTCATCGAGGCCACCGAATTCGAAGAGATGCCCGAGCCGACTTCCATCGTTGAAGATGGTGTGTTGACCGACGTGGAACCGGAAGAAGAAGAAGCGCAATAGGCATCGTCCACTCGAGCTGCTTCGTGGCGCCCGCGAACCTGTGTCGTTCGCGGGCGCGACTTATGTACAGAGCTGGTTTGCGGGCGCTCATCTGGAGCGTCCGGAGAAGCGAGCCCCCGGTTCTGAGGACCGCCAACGGCGGCGTACCGACCGTCTCCTGTGATCCTGCGTCATAACCAATAGCGGCCATGATGGACCATGGATGGCCGCCACGGTTGCCACGATGCCCGCTGCTATACTCGACTCCATGACCTTCGATCTAACCGCCGTACAAGAGGCGCTTCTGGAGCGACGCCTCGACGGCTGGTTGCTGTACGACTTTCATGGATCCAACCCGATCGCGCGACGGATCGCCGGATTGAACGACGGCGCCAAATTGACGACGCGACGGTGGTACTACCTCATTCCGGTGAACGGTGTGCCGCGCGCTTTGGTGCACGCGATCGAGCGCGACCGACTCGAACATCTCCCGGGCGACTCGGTTCGCTACGCGAGCCACGGCGAGCTCGACGCCGGTCTCCGCGCGCTCGTGGCCGGGTGCGACACCGTGGCCATGGAGTATTCTCCCGGGTGCGCCATCCCGTACGTGTCGCGCGTGGACGCGGGGACGGTCGACGCCGTGCGTGCGCTGGGGGTCGACGTTCGCTCGTCGGGAGACCTGGTGCAGCTGTTCGAAGCGGTCTGGGATGACGCGGCGCTCGCCTCACACAAGACGGCCTCCGCCGCGCTGTACGACATCAAGGACCGAGCCTTCGCGATGGTCACCGACCGCATGCGGAGCGGACACCCGGTAACGGAATTCGAGGTCCAGGGCGCCATGGCCGACTGGTTCGGCGACGCCGGACTCGTGAGCGACTCGCGGCCGGTGGTGGCGGCGCAGGAGAATGCGGGCGACCCACACTACCTGCCGACGGCGCAACGGCACCGCGTCATCGCCGGCGAGGAGGTGCTGCTCCTCGACTTGTGGGGCAAGCTCCACGCCCCCGGCGCCGTCTATGCGGACATCACCTGGGTGGGATACACGGGACCCACGGTGCCCACGCGATACGCCGACGCGTTCTCGGTCATCAGAGATGGTCGCGATGCCGCCGTGACGTGTGTGCGCGAGGCCGCCGAGACCGGCCGTCCGCTACGTGGCTGGGAAGTCGACCGGGTGGCCCGCGACCACATCGACGACGCTGGATACGGCGACCAGTTTCTTCACCGCACCGGGCACAGCCTTGGCGAGGAGGTGCACGGCAACGGCGTGCATCTGGACGACTTCGAGACCCATGACGACCGCCGGTTACTGCCGGGGACCGCGGTAACGATCGAACCGGGAATCTATTTCGAGGATTTCGGCGTACGCACCGAGATCAATCTGCATGTCAGTGAACATTCGGCGACCGTCACCGGTCCTCGACAGACGGACATCCGAGCCTTGGTATAGGGTATTGGTGTGGAGGCACAAGATGGCAACAGGTAGACACACGCTCTTCTCGGGGGCCCTGATCGCCGTGACGTCATTGGCGGTCGGTGCGGTGATCACCGCGAGGCTCGATCTCGTCTCAAGCTCCGCGGCTCAAACCTCCACCGCCCCAGGCACTGTCAATACCTCGGCGCTGCCACCAATGAACAGCGAACCGATCACGGGTGAGCTGACCGCGACGACGTTCCGGGACATCGCCAGGGCCCAGAGCCCGATGGTCGTGAATATTCGTACGGAATCGCGGAGTCAGGGCAACGACCTCTTGCGAGAGTTTTTGGGCGATTTGCCCCAACCCGGAGCCCCTTCTCCGGGACGGCCGTCACGAGAACGTCCGACGGTGGCCGCGGGCACCGGATTCGTCATCGATAAGGCCGGATACATCGTGACCAACAATCATGTCGTCGAAGGCGCCACCAAGATCGAGGTGTCCTTCCTGGATGACGACGAGGCGTACGAGGCACACATCGTCGGACGCGATCGACTGACCGACAGCGCCCTGATCGAACTGACCGAACGGCCGCCCTATCCACTGACCGAGGCGAGCTTCGGTGACTCGGCGCAGATGGAAGCCGGCGACTGGGTGATGGCGATCGGCAATCCGTTCGGACTCGGCCACACGGTGACGGTCGGCGTAGTCAGCGCGGTCGGCCGACCGTTCGATCAAGTGCCGGGTCGGTCCCAGCAGGTCATTCAAACCGACGCCGCGATCAACCCTGGCAACTCAGGTGGTCCGCTGCTCAATCTGCGCGGTGAGGTCATCGGAATGAATACGGCGATTGTCAGCGACAGACCCAGCAACCTCGGCATCGGCTTCGCCATGCCGATCAACACGGTGCGAAGCCTGCTGCCGCAGCTGCGCACTGGCCGGGTCACACGCGGCGTCATCGGCATCGAGATTCTCGCGGTCACCAGCGATGACTATCAGGACCACGGGTTGAGCGAGCGGATGGGGGCGATCATCTCGAGAATCACGCGAGGCGGACCGGCAGACGATTCCACCCTCGAGCTGGGCGACGTCATCGTCAGCTTCGACGGCCAACGTGTGGATGACGTCGCGAGTCTGCAGGCGAAAGTGGTGGATAGCCGCCCCGGCACCGTGGTCGAGCTCGGGGTGTATCGAGACGGCGAGCCAACCACCCTTCCGGTCACCATCGGGGAACTGGACCTGGAAGACGAGGGTCGGCCAGCCGAAGTCAGAGTCGAAGATCTGGACACCGGGTTTGGCATGAGCCTGCAGGACCTCGCGGCGGAATCGGCACGCGAGTTGCGGCTGCCGCGGGGTACGACCGGCGCAGTGGTCACCAACGTCGAGCCGGGCGGACCGGCGCAGACCGGTGGGATTCGGCCTGGCGACGTGATCACGGCCGTCAATCGAACCGCGGTGGGCACCGCGGCGGAGGCCAGTCGCGAGTTGAACCAGGTCGCATCCGGACGCACGGCGTATCTCCTGATAGTGCGACCTGACGAAGAGCGATTCCTCAGGCTGCGCAAGGACTAGTGGCCTGTACGCTCCGTGAGCTGATCGCGCGTCGGATTCGCACGCGCGGACCGCTGACGACGGCGGAATTCATGGAGCTGGCGCTCTATCATTCCAGCCTCGGGTACTACTCCCGCGCGCCACGACGAACCGGGCGCGCGGGGGACTTTTTCACCAGCGTCGATGTCGGACCGCAGTTCGGGGCGCTGCTGGCGAGCCAGCTCGACGAGATGTATCGGCGGCTGGGTGACTCCGCGGCGGACGGCTTCGACCTGGTGGAGGCCGGCGCCGCCAACGGACAGCTCGCGCGGGACATCCTCGACGCGGCGGAGGCCGACTTTCCTGAGCTCTACCGCGCAATCCGCCTCACCCTCGTGGAAACCAGCGCGCCGGCGCGCGCGATGCAGTCCGAGACCCTGGGCCGCCACACGTCGCGCCTCGTCGCCGCCTCCGACCGTATGCCGGACCGGGTGCATGGCGTCATCCTCGCAAACGAACTGCTGGACGCCTTGCCGACGCACGCCGTCGCGATGACCCCCGAGGGCCTCCGAGAAATCTTCGTGGACCTCGACGAGAACCGGTTCGTGGAGCGCATCGGTCCCCTGTCGACACCCCACCTCGCCACATATCTGGAGCAGCTCGATCTGCGGCTGTCCCCAGGCTCGCGCGCTGAAGTCAACCTGGCCGCCGTCGCCTGGACTCGAGACGCGGCCAGACGCCTGGCGCGGGGCTTCATGTTGTTGGTGGACTATGGGCATCCGGCGAACGCCCTGTACTCGGACCGCCATGAAACGGGGACCTTGACGACATTTCACCGGCATCAGGTGGGCACGCCGCAGGACGACGCCGACCAACGGGGCGGCCCGGCCTGGCTCGCCCATCCCGGCTTGCAGGACATCACCTCCCATGTCGACTGGACCTCAGTCACGTCGGCCGCGGCCGCCGAAGGCCTCGACGTGTTGGGACTACCCGATCAGACCCATTTTCTGCTTGCCCTCGGCGCGCTCGACGATCCCCCGACCGGATCCGATACGCCGTCGATCAAGCATCGGCTCGCGCTGAAGACGTTGGTCGTACCGGGCGGGCTTGGCAGCACGCACCACGTGTTGCTCCTTGGTAAGCAGGTCGGAACCCCGACGCTGCGTGGTGGATCGTTCAAGATCCGGAACTGATCGTGGCGAACCAGGTCGAGCGAGAAGTCAAGTTGCCGTACCCGAATCCGGGCGACGCACGCGCGGCGATTCTCCGCGCCGGTGCCGTCCCTTGGCAGGCGCGCCGACTGCAACGCGACCAGCTGCTGGATCGCGAGACCGACCCACTACAGAATCGCCGCTGCACGTTGCGGGTGCGAGTAGACGGGGATCGTGCGTTCGTCACCTTCAAAGGCACGCCCCAGCCTGGCGCCATGAAAGTGCGGGAGGAGCTCGAGACGAGCGTCGGCGACGGCGTCGTGGTGCTGCAGGTCTGCGAACGGCTGGGATTCCACGTCTGGTTCCGGTATGAGAAGTACCGGGAAGAGTTCACCCGGGGCGACCTCGTTATCGCGCTCGACGAGTCTCCGATCGGCACGTTCGTCGAACTCGAGGGCAGCCAGGAGGACATTCTTCGAATGGCCAACGACCTGGGGCGCCCCCCGGCCGACTTCGTGGCCGACTCGTATCATGGGTTGTTCCAGAAGCACCGGCAGGCCCATGGCTCCGCGGCCCAGCACATGGTGTTCGACACGCCGTGACCGACTCCCTGCCCCCAGCACTGGTGCTCGCCGCCGGACTCGGAACCCGCCTGCGTCCGTTGACATTCTGCCGCGCGAAAGCCGCCGTCCCCATAGCCGGGACACCGTTGATTCGGCGCCACCTGACCCGCCTGGCGGCACAAGGCGTGGCGGAGGCGGTTGTCAATCTGCACCATCGGCCCGAGACGATCGCCGCGGCCGTCGGCGACGGCGTCGCCCACGGTTGTCGGGTGCGCTATTCCTGGGAACCGGTGGTCCTCGGGTCTGCGGGTGGGCCGCGCCATGCGGTGCCGCTGCTTGGGAGCCGCTTCTTCCTCATCAACGGCGACACACTGTGCGACGTCGACCTCGGCGCCATGCTCGAAGCTCACCGGGCGCGGGGCGCCGGGGTCACACTCGCCGTCACGACGAATCCGTCACCAGAGCGATACGGGGGGGTGCACGCTGACACGGCAGGGCGAGTAACCGGCTTCGCCTCGCGGGGCGACCCGGAGCGTCCGCCGCTGTTCGTGGGGGTTCAGATCGCCGAGGCGTCCGTGTTCGAGACGCTCCAGGATGGGGTGTCGACGGCCTCGGTCGGGGGCCTCTACGACGGGCTGCTGGCGACGCCCGGGCGGGTGCGGATTCACGAGGTTACCGGTCGTTTCCACGAGATCGGCACCCCGGAGGATTACCTGACCGCCACTTGGGCGATCGGCGCCGCCGAGGCGCACGGGGATCTCTTTGTGGGCCGGCGATGCCACCTCGACACCTCCGCCCGGATCGAGCGGTCCGTCCTGTGGGACGATGTGGTTGTGGGCGCGAACTGCCAGGTTACAAACTGCATTCTCACCGACGGAGTATCCCTCTCAGACGGTATGCGGCTCGACGGGCGAGTGGTCCTGCGACTCGCTGCCATGACCGACCAGCGAACTGAGGCACTTGCGATGACCGGCGCGAAACAGCTGGGCGAGTTGCTGACGGTCCCGATCGAGGCGGCGACGGCGTGAGACTGTGACGGACTCAGACAGCCACCGGCGCATGACCGCCACGACCGCACCCGACGGCCCGACCGACCACCGCGTCGCGGCGTACCTCCGTCGAACCGGCGTGACCGATGCCACCCGGGTGGAACAACTCCATGGCGACGCGTCGAACCGCGCCTATTTTCGTGTCACGCGGCGCGAGTCGCCGTCTCTCGTGCTCGCCGTTCACCCGGAGCCGTTCGACGCCAGCACCTTGCGGCAGCTGGTGGTCGGCGAGCTGTTTGACCGTCTCGCCATCCCCATCCCCGCCACGTTCGGCCACGCGGGCGACCTAGGCATCCTGGCTCTGGAGGACCTCGGCCCGGACACCCTCCAAGACTGGCTGGACGTCGCGGAACGCGATCCGGCCCCGCTGTACCGTCAGGCGATCGACCTCATCGTGAGGCTTCAACAGACGGGCGCTCCAGAGCGCGAGCCGGCCCCACCGCCGTTCGACATCGCCTTCGACCACGCGACGCTCACCCGCGAACTGACGTTTTTCCGGGCGGAGTTCCTGGGCGCCTATCGACGCCTGACTCTCAGTGCAACCCAGTCCCACGCGCTCGACGAGGAGTTCGCCTCCATCGCCGAGGACTTGGCCGGAGAACCGCGCGTGCTGTGCCACCGTGACTATCACAGCCGCAATCTCATGGTGCGACACCAGCGATTGGTGGTCATTGACTTCCAGGACGCACGCATGGGACCGAACACCTACGATCTGGTCTCGCTGCTGCGTGACTGCTACGTCGATCTGGCGCCGGCGTTGGTGACAGAGATGACCGACCGATTCCTGGCCGCGATACCGCGGGCGCGGCGCAACCGCTTTCAACAGCGGTTCGATCTCATGTCGGTCCAGCGCCACTTGAAAGCGCTTGGCACATTCGGCCATCAGATCGCGGTCGCCGAGCGACCAGCATTCGAGTCGGCCCTTCCCCGCACGTTCCGTCACCTCCGAGGCACGCTCCACACCCACGACCGTTTCGCTCAGCTGCTCGAGCTGCTCACACCTCATCTGCCCGAATTGCGCATGTGACTAGTCCCCTGTATCCGTAATTCGTTGCGAAATCTCGGAGCGCGGAACCCCGCTGACAAGGCGTGACGAGGGAGCAAATCGGGCATTTGTGACCGAGGAACAACGCTGTTCAGCGGGGATGCCCCGCCCGGGACTTTGCAACGAATTACGGATACAGGGGACTAGCGCGTGTCGGAAGTTCGTTGGCCCTGCACCTCGCGCATGTGTGAAAATCGGTTTCGAGCATCAAGGACAGACGCATGGCTTACATCGACGACATCGCGCAACACGACGGACAGACCGTCACCGTGAAAGGTTGGCTGCACAACCGGCGGTCGAGCGGGAAGCTGCATTTCCTCACGGTCCGTGACGGGACCGGGTTCATCCAGGCCGTCATGTCCAAGGCGACGGTCGGCGAGACGCAGTTCGCGCAAGCAGGTCATCTGGGTCAGGAAACGGCGCTCGTGATCGAGGGGGCGGTCCGGGCGGATGCCCGAGCTCCCGGAGGTTACGAGATGGACGTCACGGCCTTGGAGGTCGTGGGCTCGGCCACCGACTACCCGATCACGCCAAAATCGCACGGTGTCGACTTTCTGCTGGACCGCCGGCACCTCTGGATACGTTCGGAACGCCAGCACGCGGTGCTACGGGTCCGCCACACCGTCATCAATGCGGTACGCGACTTCTTCAACAGCCGTGGATTCATTCTGGCCGATACGCCGGTCTTCACGCCGGCGGCCTGCGAAGGCACGACGACGTTGTTTCCCGTGTCGTACTTCGACACGACCGCCTACCTGACGCAGAGCGGACAGCTCTACAACGAAGCCAACGCCATGGCGCTCGGCCGGGTCTATTGCTTTGGCCCGACGTTCCGGGCCGAAAAGTCGAAGACCCGCCGCCACCTGACCGAATTCTGGATGGTCGAGCCTGAAATGGCCTACGGGACACTCGACGACGCGATTGACCTGGCCGAGGCACTCATCACGTCCGTCGTGGCCCGAGCCCTCGACGAACGCCAGCGCGAACTGGACACCCTCGAGCGAGACCGGGAGCCGCTCGAGCGGGTGCGGACGCCGTTTCCGCGCGTGACCTACGACGAGGCGGCTCAGATCCTCACGGACCAGGGGCGCCCCTTCGAGTACGGGGGCGACTTCGGGGGTCCCGACGAAACACTGCTGGCCGAACACTTCGACCGGCCGGTAGCCGTCCATCGCTACCCCGCGGCCACCAAGGCCTTCTATATGAAGCCCGATCCGGAGCGACCGGATCTGTCGCTCTCGGTCGACATTCTGGCGCCGGAGGGCTACGGGGAGATCGTCGGGGGCGGACAACGCCTCGATGATCTTGACCTGCTCCTCCAACGGATCCGGGAGCACGAACTGCCCCAGGAGGCCTTCGAGTGGTATCTGGACTTGCGGCGCTACGGGAGCGTGCCCCACGCCGGATTCGGCATGGGCATCGAGCGCGTGGTGGCCTGGATCTGCGGTCTCGAGCACGTCCGGGAAACGATTCCGTACCCACGGCTGCTCAACCGCCTGACGCCGTGACCCTTCGATGTCGCGATTTGTCCCGGTCTTCGCGACGCGGTCTCTCGTGATATAGTTCCCCGGTTACGTTCCCTGTGATGAACAACGAGTGGGCGTTTTGGCCCGCTTTTTGTTTTTTGGGCGGATTTGGGCCGGCTGGATTCGGGTTTTTCGAGGTGGCCCCGGGAACCGGTTGTGCGCCACCATCGTCGTGTGAACCGCGAGACAAGGCGCTGGCAGTGTCGCAGTCACCGACTGATCGTCTCGGCGCCGTGCGCGACATCGCGGAGCGTGTTGCCCGCAGTCATGGGCTTGAACTCTTCGACGTCCAGTTTCGACGCGAGTCGATTGGCTGGATGCTGCGCATCGTGATCGACCGGGTCGGGTCGCCGGCGGCGGAACACACCGGCGACAGTGGAGAAAACGTCACCGTGAGCGACTGCGCGACGGTCAGTACGGATGTCAGCGCGATTCTCGATGCGGAGATCACCTTCGAGCAGCACTACACGCTCGAAGTGTCGTCACCGGGGCTGGATCGACCGCTGCGCGGTTTGGATGACTTTGTTCGGTTTGTCGGCCGGAGAGTCAGAATCGTGACGAACGAGCTGGTCGATGGACAGCGGTTCGTGTCGGGTCGCATCGCTGATGTGGACGACGGCACTATCGTTATTGAGGACGGCAAGACAACGCGCCGGGTTCCGGGCACGGCGGTGGCGCGCGCACAACTCGAGGTTGAGATCTAGCGGTCGACAGGAAGCCTCATGAACAACGTGTTACAGCAAACCATTGAGTCGCTGGCCAAGGAAAAGGGCATCGAGGCCGATGTCATCATCACGGCCATCGAAGACGCCGTGCTGACGGCGTCGCGCAAGTACTACAAGTCAGACGAGAATCTGCGTACCAAGTTCAACCCGGACTCCGGACAGGTTGAGCTCTTCGCGGTGCGACAGATCGTGGAGGAAGTCACTGATCCGTTGGCCGAGATTTCACTGACCGAGGCCCGGGAGCTCTACGGCGAAGAGGCCGAGCCGGGGATGGAAATCGAATTCCCCAAACCGACCGACGTGCTGGGACGTATCGCGGCACAGACGGCCAAGCAGGTCATCTTTCAAAAGGTCCGTGAGGCCGAACGCGAGAACGTGTTCGGCGAATTCAGCGAGCGTGTCGGCGAAGTCATCAACGGCCTGGTGAAACGCTTCGAAAGCGGGGACATCGTGGTCGAAGTCGGGCGCGTCGAGGCACTCCTCCCACGCCGGGAGCAGTCGCGGGCTGAGAACTACACCACCGGTGACCGGGTCCGCGCCGTGATTAAGGACGTGAACAAGAACACCAAGGGGCCGCAAATCATCTTGTCGCGCACGGACCCCGTCTTGCTCATCAAGTTGTTCGAGCAGGAAGTACCGGAAATCTACGACGGCACCGTCATCATTCGCGGCGCGGTCAGAGAGGCGGGCGACCGTGCCAAGGTCGCCGTGGCCTCGCGCGAACGCGAGGTCGATCCGGTGGGCGCCTGTGTCGGGATGAAGGGCACGCGGGTGCAGGCCATTATTCGCGAGCTCCGCGGCGAAAAGATCGACATCGTCGAGTGGTCGGATGACCCCGCGACGTTCGTGACCAACGGCATCAGCCCGGCACGAGTTCAGCGCGTTTCAGTCGTGGACGAAGCGGATCGAGTGATCGAAGTTGTCGTCGAGGATCGACAGCTCTCCCTCGCCATTGGCAAGAAGGGTCAAAACGTCAGGCTGGCGGCAAAGCTGACCGGTTGGAAAATAGACATCAAGAGCGAAGAGGAAAAGCGACGCGAAGTCGAGGCTCAATTCGACGACCTCGAAGCGGAGCCGGCTCCGCTGTCGGTGCCGGGACTCGACGAGGAGATGGTCGAAAAGCTCAACGCCGCCGGCATCGAGACCGTCGAACGGATGGTATCGGCGAGCGCGTCCGAGTTGAGCGAGGTACTGGGTCTGTCGGAGGGTGCGGCGGAAGCGCTGAGGCAGGGCGCCGAAGCGGCCACGATGGCGGCTGGTGGCGCCGTTGGAAGCGGAACCACCGAGGCAGTGCCACAAGAGGGCATCGAGCCCCTTCCGGGCGCGGTGACCCAGGCGGCCGCCCCACCCGAGATCGCAGAGCCTGAACCGGTGTCGGAGGCAGCCGACGAAGAGACGACGGCGGCCGCCCCGGAGGCGCCGGCGGACCCGGAAGACCCGGGGAACGATGACGAGTCGGTGAGCGAGACATCTGGTGACCCTGGCGACCAGACCGCACCTGACTCGGAGACGACCGACAGCGAACCTTCGAAAGAAGGCGACTGAACCAACACGTAGCGGCAAAACAGAGGACACAGGTTGGCCACGATCCGGATTTACAAGGTCGCGGAGGTGCTCGGCATCCCGAGTCAGGAGGTCATGGACCTTCTCAAGCAGGAGCATGGCATCGAGGTAAAGAGTGCCTCGAGCACCATCGAGGAAATCGTCGCGAGGCAGTTCGCCGAGCGTCTGGCGCGCGAACGCGACGTGAGCCTGCCGACAGGCCCCCTGTTCTCGCAGAAGGCGGCCTCGTCCGGGAAGGGCCGAAAGAGTGCGAAGAGCGCAAAGACACCTGAGCCGGCGATGCGCCCACGGCTGGGCCCGCCACGACTGGTCAAGGCGCCGGCCGTCGTGCCACCAGTGGAAACCGAGGAGGAGGGCGACGCTGTTGTCGAGCCACCCGTAGCCGAGACACCGGCTCCGGAGCCAACTCCACCAATTGAGGCGCCGCCGCCCGCGCGCCGACCGTCGAGCGCACCGAGGCTGCGATCGCTCAAGATCGAAGACCCGGCCGCGGCTCCGACCGCGCCGTTGCAGCCGACGGCCACGCTGCCCGACGCGGCTCCGACGCCGGCCGCGACGGTGCCAGACGCACCGGCGCCCACTCCACCAGCGCCGCCGACCGCCGACGACAGTGCGCCAGTGCCGACGACGAAGTCAGAAGCACCGTCCACTCCAGCGGCAGACGCCGAGTCGACGCCGACGCCGCCCGCCGCGACGACACCGGTGGCCCCCACGGGCCGAGTCGTGCCACCAACGATGAGGCTGCGCGTCGAGAAAACGGCGCCCTTGCTCACGCCGCCACAGCCGAAGACCACAGTGGTGCCGACCAGGCCCACGCCGGCCGCACCGACTGGCACCGCCGCGCTGCCGCGGCCGGCGCGCCCACGACCCGGGTCACGTCCGATCGCGGCAGCGCCGCGACCGAGTGCGCCGGCCGGCGGGGTCAGGGCTGTCCCCGCGCGCCCCGCGATTCGCCCGAACACCCCTGCGGTCGGATACCGACCGCATTTCAGACCACCGCCTCGCCCACCCGGCGGTCGCAAGCGGCGGCCACCACGTCCGTCCGCTCCGTACACGCCGGCGCCGCCGCCCCCGATCACGCGGACGATCTCGCTCGCCGAGGGCATGACGGTCAAGGACCTCGCCGACAAGCTCGAACTGCGCGCCAAGGACGTGCTCAAGAAAATGATCGAGCGTCGGATGATGATGAACATCAATACGACACTCGATACCGAGACCGCCACCATCGTGGCGCGCGAATTCGGCGCCGACGTCGAGATGCGCTCGTACGAAGAAGAGGTCGTCGACGTCGAATCAACATCCACCCAAGAGGGTGACCTCGTTCCGCGGGCTCCCGTGGTCACGGTGATGGGCCACGTCGACCACGGCAAGACCACGTTGCTCGATGCCATCCGGAAGTCGCGCGTGGCCGAACGTGAGGCGGGCGGTATCACCCAGCACATCGGGGCCTACTCGGTCGAGACCAAGAACAAACGTATCGTGTTTCTTGACACCCCTGGCCACGAGGCGTTCACGTTGATGCGAGCGCGTGGCGCTCGAGTGACCGACATCGTCATCCTGGTGGTCGCGGCAGACGACGGGGTCATGCCTCAGACGAAGGAGGCCATCGAGCACGCGAAGGCGGCGGAAGTGCCACTCATCGTCGCCATCAACAAGATCGACAAGGCGAACGCGAACACTGAGCGCGTCAAGACGGAACTCTCGGAACTCGGGTTGACCGCCGAAGACTGGGGCGGGACCACCGTCACGGTCGAAGTCTCCGCCAAGAAGGAGGAGAACCTCGATCTGTTGCTCGAAATGGTGTTGCTGGTCACGGAGCTGGCAGAACTCAGAGCCAATCCGAAGCGAAGCGCGAGCGGCACGGTGCTCGAGGCGAAGATCGACCGCGGGCGTGGGCCCGTCGCCACCGTCTTGGTCAAGGACGGCACGTTGCGTACCGGCGACAACTTCATCGCCGGGTCGATTGTCGGGAAGGTACGGGCACTCATCGACGACCGTGGCAACAAACAGAAAGAAGCTGGTCCGTCGAGCCCAATCGAGGTGCTGGGTCTGACGGGGCTACCGCAGCCCGGCGATACGTTCCAGGCGGTGGACGACGCGGCCAAGGCCCGTCAGATCTCGGTCCTTCGCCAGAGCCAGGAAAAGGCCAAGACACTTGGCGCCCGGGGCGGTCGCTTGACCCTGGAATCGTTGCAGCAGCAGCTCGCCGAAGGCGGAACCAAGGAGCTCCCGATCATCGTGAAGGCGGACGTTCAAGGCTCGGCCGAGGTCCTCGCCGACGCGCTGAGCAAGCTGGGTGATGACCGGGTGAAAGTGCGGCTTCTCAGCAGTGGCGCGGGAGCCATCAATGAGGGCGATGTCGTGTTCGCAGCAGCCTCCAACGCCATCATCGTCGGGTTCAATGTCCGACCTGACCGGAACGCGAAGGCCATGGCCGACCGGGAGGCAATCGATATTCGACTCCACCGCGTCATCTACGACGTGACAGAGGAGATCAAGAAGGCGATGGCCGGGTTGCTCGATCCGACCATCAAGGAGGTACAGGTCGGCACGGCGGAGGTACGCGAAATTTTCAAGGTGCCCAAGTTTGGCGCCGCCGCCGGTTGTCTGGTCACGGCTGGCAAGATCAATCGAGCCACCGACACGCAGGCTCGGCTACTTCGAGACAACGTCGTGATCCACGAAGGCCGGCTCGGCTCGTTGCGGCGATTCAAGGACGACGTGAACGAAGTCAAGAACGGTCTGGAGTGCGGTCTGGCCTTCGAACGCTACGCCGATCTGAAAATTGGTGATGTCGTCGAAATTTTCACCGTGGAGAAGGTGGCCGCGGTCGTATAGCCCGGAGCATCCGATCCCGCGCAGGCCTCTGGGTCTGGAGATATCCCCGAAAGACTCCCGATGATCGTCGGGCTGCTGTCCATCGAACTGCATGTAGCTGGTGCGCGCTCGTTGAAGGACAAGCGGGCGGTGCTGCGACGTCTGAAGGACCGGGTCGCTCGACTGAACGTCGCCGTGGCCGAGGTGGCGCACCACGACCTGCGCCAGCGCGCCGGTCTGGGAGTAGTCACGATTGGGGTGGACCAGGAGATCGCTGAACGAACGCTCGGCAGCGTCGTCTCAGAAATCGAACGCGTCGAACCAGGCCTGCTCGTCCGCAGCGAGGTCGAATGGCTGTTGTAGCGACCGGCCCGTGCCTAAGGCACACCGAACGTAGGGCGCGCGACAATGCGCGCCCCGCGGCCACGAAGTGGGGCTCTCCGGCCCCCCGCGCAGTGGTCGCGTGGGGTTCGGGGCATAGCCCCGCCTGAGTACTAAATACACATGCCAGCACGTCCGCAGCGCGTCGGCGACCAGATTCGGGCGGAGCTGTCGACCCTGCTGCTGCGGTCGGTTCGCGACCCGGCGGTGCGACTCGTCACATTGACGCATGTGAAGCTCAGCCGGGACCTGCGGCATGCACGGGTGTACTACACGGCGCCGATTGACGCCTCGAAGGTCGAGACCCAGCGCGGCCTCAAACGCGCCGCCACGTTCCTTCGCAGCCAGCTAGGACGGCGCATGCGGCTCCGGCACGTGCCGGAGTTGACGTTCGTGTACGACGACTCCTTCGAACGAGAGCAGCGCATCGCGCAGGTGTTGGAAGAACTCCACATGAACGCCCCTCAGTCCGAGGAGAACGGTGACAATGGTGACTCCTCCGCAGACTGACGCGTCACGCATACGGGACACCTTGCTGGCGGGCACCCGCTTTCTGCTGACCTCCCACGCGCGGCCCGACGGCGACTCGCTGGGCTCACAACTCTGCTTGGGCGCCGCGCTCAGACAACTGGGCAAACAGGTCCGGATCGTCAATGCCGACCCGGCGCCCGAGTCGTATGCGTTCTTGCCAGACGTGTCGACGATCGAGATCGCCGAGTCGGTCGAGGAGATGTTTGACGCCGTCGTCGTACTCGAGTGCAGCAGCCTCGACCGCACCGGCGTCCGCGAACTCGAGCGTCAGACCCTGCTCAACATCGATCATCACGCTGGCAACGCGATGTACGGCGCCATCAACTGGCACGATGTGTCCGCCTGCGCCTGCGCGGAGTTGGTCAGCGACCTGGTCGAGGCGCTGGGAGCCACGTTGACCCAAGCGATGGCGACACAGCTCTACGTGGCCATCTTGACCGACACCGGGTCGTTCCGGCATGCCAACATCACGGATCGGACCTTCCGGATCTGCCAGCGTATCGCCGCCACCGGTGTCGACCCAGCCACGATCGCGGCGGAAGTCTACAACAACGGAAGCGTCGGGCGCTTGCGCGCCACCGGGACACTGCTGCACCAGATGCGTCTCGAGCACGAGAACCAGATCGCCGTCCTGACCTTGACTGACGCCATGCTGGCCGAGGCGGGGTGCGCGTCCGACGACCTGGAGGGCATCGTCAACTTGCCGCTCGCCGCCAGAGACGTCCAAGCGGTGATCTTCCTCAAGGAGTCCGGCGGCGAACTACGGGTCAGTCTGCGATCGAAGGATGCCATCGACATCCGCCAGGTGGCGGTCAGCTATGGCGGCGGCGGGCACCGAAACGCATCTGGATTCACGGTCGAACACCCGACGACCGACACCCGCGAGCAAGTGATCAAACGGGTGGCGGGCGTCATCACTGTGCCGTGACGGAACCTTCCGCGCTCGACGGGGTGTTGGTGGTCGACAAACCGGCCGGCCCCACGTCCCACGACATCGTCGCCATCGCCCGCCGGGCGCTCCGCATCCGCAAGGTCGGTCATCTTGGCACGCTCGACCCGATGGCCTCGGGTGTGCTGCCTCTCGTGGTCGGACGGGCGACCAGACTGGCATCCCTGTTTACCGGCGCCAGCAAACAATACGAGGCCGTCATCAAACTGGGACTTGTCACCGACAGCTACGACATCACCGGCCGCGTCGTTGGCGGATCCGATGCCGATGACGCCGCGCGTCCACGGACCGCCCGCCCCACGGACGATGAGATCCGCAGCACGGCGATCGGATTCATGGGCTCACATCCGCAGCGCCCGCCGCCGGTGTCGGCGAAGAAGGTCGGCGGGGTGCGCGCCTACAAGCTGGCGCGCCGGAACGCACCGGTCGAACTCGCACCGGTGACGGTCACCATCGACACCCTGTCTATCCTGGCGATAGACGGCATGCGGCTTCGATGCCGGCTGGTGTGCTCGTCCGGATTCTACGTGCGCTCACTCGCGCACGATCTGGGCCAACGGCTGGGATGCGGTGCCTGCCTCGAAACGCTCCGCCGCGAGCGCCATGGACCGTTCGGTCTGGAGGACGTCGTGACGCTCACGGCACTGGTCGAGACGGGCGCAACGGCGTCGACGCGGATGGTGCCGATAGACCGATTGGCCGGAGACCTTCCACAGGTGGTCGTGACTGCCGCTGGAGCACGGCGGGCCGCCCACGGCAACCCACTGGGTCAGGGTGACTGCGCACCCGGCACTGAGCCTCCGACGTGGGGAGTCACCGACCGGCTGCGGGTTCTGGATGAAGGGGGACGGCTACTCGCGATCGCGGAACCGGGGGACGACCGACTTTTGCATCCCAAGATTGTTCTAGTGTAGGATCGGTCCGTTCACCCTATCAAAGGGAGGACGCTGTAATAACGGCGGTTTGGAGCACCAGTTGTTCGACCATCTCGCAGCGGTCGTATCTGGACCGTTCGTGGAGGTGGCAGTGGTGTTACAGAAGGATCAGAAGACCGAGCTCATCGGCTCGTACCAGGTTCACGAAACCGATACCGGCTCACCGGAAGTACAGGTCGCGATTCTGAGCGAGCGCATCAGTTATCTGACCGAACATTTCAAGATCCACACAAAGGATCATCATTCCCGCCGCGGGCTACTGAAGCTCGTCGGGCAGCGACGACGGTTGCTCGATTATCTGAAATCCAAGGACTCCGGGCGATACGCCGATCTCATTCGCCGGTTGGGTCTCCGGAAGTAGATTGGGTCTCCGTCGGTCGACGGACCGGGAGAGCTGGATGCTCCGAGACTGGTCCTCGTACTCGCTCGTCCCCTCGCCATTAGGAACGTTTCTGGAGTGACATTATGCATACAGCCGAAGTGAATGTCGGCGGCCAGCCCCTCACCATCGAGACGGGCAAACTTGCCAAACAGGCCAGTGGGTCAGTCGTGGTGCGATACGGAGACACCATGGTCCTCGTAACCGCCTGTTACGCCTCCTGGGAGCGGGAGGGCCTCGACTTTCTGCCGTTGACCGTCGACTATCGTGAGAACACGTACGCATCCGGCCGGATCCCCGGCGGGTTCTTCAAGCGTGAGGGCAAGCCTCCTGAGAAAGAAGTCCTCACGAGCCGAGTCATCGACCGACCGCTTCGACCGTTGTTTCCAGACACATGGCGTCGCGAAACCCAAGTGGTCGCGTTCGTCATCTCGGCTGACACCGACAACGATTCAGACGTCCTGGCGCTGACGGGGGCGTCCGCAGCCCTGGCGCTGTCGGCGATACCGTTCAAGACCACCATCGCCGCGGTGCGTGTCGGGTTGATTGACGGAGAACTCATCATCAATCCGACCTACACCCAGCGTCGTGAAGGACGCCTCGATCTCGTCGTGGCGGGCAGCAAGGACGCGCTGGTGATGGTCGAGGCGGGCGCCCAGATCGTCTCCGAAGAGGACATGATCCGCGCCCTCGACGCCGGCCACGCCGCCATCCGAGACATTATTGTCGAGATTGACAAGCTTGCCGCGGCGGCCGGCAAGGCCAAGCTCGAGGTCACCGTGAAGTCTGTGGACGCCGCCACCGCAGCCGAGGTCGAGGCAGCGCTGCTCGGCCCCCTCGCCGACGCGATGCGGCTCAAGGACAAGCTCGAGAGCTATGCGGCCGTCGACAAGGTGATCGACGACTATCTGGCGACCATCCCCGAGGACGAGACGACGCGCCGCGCCGACAGCAAGAGCGCCTTCAAGGCGCTCAAGGAGAAGGTGCTCCGCGACGAGATTCTCGAGCGAGGGCACCGATTGGACGGGCGAGCATTCGACGAGATCCGGACCGTGACCGGCGATGTCGGGCTGCTACCGCGGGCTCACGGCTCGGCCGTCTTCACCCGCGGCGAGACCCAGGCTCTCGTCACGTCGACGTTGGGTACGGCCGATGATCAGCAGAAGGTCGAGAAGGTCGACGGGTCGGTGTACAAGCGCTTCATGTTGCACTACAACTTCCCTCCGTTTTCGGTGGGAGAGGTGAAGTTCCTCCGCGGTCCAGGACGTCGCGAGATCGGGCACGGCAACCTGGCCGAGCGCAGCCTGCAACCGGTCATCCCCGGCGAAGACACGTTTCCGTACACCATGCGGGTCGTTTCCGACATTCTCGAGTCGAACGGTTCGTCATCGATGGCATCGGTGTGTGGCGGTGCATTGGCGCTGATGGACGCGGGGGTGCCCCTCAAGGCGCCGGTCGCGGGGGTCGCCATGGGGCTCATCATGGATGAAGCCACCGGCCGCCACGCCGTGCTCAGCGACATCGCGGGGGCGGAAGACCACTACGGCGACATGGACTTCAAAGTCGCCGGCACCGCGGACGGGATCACCGCCTTGCAGATGGACATCAAGGTGGGCGGGATCACGGGTGAGATCATGCGGGAGGCGTTGAGCCAAGCGAAGGCGGGGCGGCTCCACATCCTGGAGCGGATGCAGGCCACCCTGAGTGAGCCGCGTGAAAACATCTCGTCCTATGCGCCGCGGATCGTCACCATTCAAATCCCGGTCGACAAGATCCGCGACGTGATCGGACCTGGCGGAAAAACGATTCGGAGCATCATCGAACGCACCGGCGTCAAGATCGACGTGGAGGACGATGGTCGGGTGAACGTCGCGTCTAGCGATGACGAATCGGCGCAAAAGGCGCTCTCGATCATCGAGGAGTTGACCGCGACGCCGGAACTCAACAAGTCCTACTTGGGCACCGTGCAACGCATCACCGACTTCGGCGCCTTTGTCGAAGTACTGCCCGGCGTGGACGGTTTGCTCCACATCTCGGAAATTGCGCACTACCGGGTGAAAGAGGTGCGTGACGAGTTGCAGGAGGGCGGACAGGTCCTGGTCAAAGTAATCAACGTCGACCCGTCCGGCAAGATACGCCTGAGCCGCAAGGCCCTACTGGACAAATCCGAGAATGCCGGGGGCCCGCCGCCGGAAAAGTCGTAGGGTTTTCCGACGAGACGTCTGAACATAGGACGGATTAGGGCGCCCCGGGGCTCTGGTCCCCCCTGTGCCGGTTATCATAATACCCATTATCGGATCCGTCATGCGCCCCGAACCTCTGTTCAGGGGGCGTTAAGGCGTCGGGGGGCTCTAATGTTGTCTATAGGCACGTGATGTTGGTAGCGGTACGTCAACCACATCATTGCTGTAAATAGCTGATTCTAAATAGACTCCATTATATGTTGTCATGAGTTGCCCCCAAAGTTGCCCCCAGAACCGCGTTCCTGCGACGCCTGGCTCTTCCAGCTTGCCCCCCGCTGATACTCCGCCTCGCCAGCGACTGGGACGCCGCGCACCCGCGTGAGCCGTAACCCCCGTTCCCGCTGAACCCAGACT
>JAPYUM010000085.1:11109-17568 GCA_029940535.1 Vicinamibacterales bacterium | reverse complement strand
TGGGCGGCGACCGACGACACGGGGGCGAAGCTCGCTGTGTTTTCGACCGGACCAGAGATTCGCTCTCCGGGTTCGAATTTCGTCACTGAGATCGTCGGCACCGCGGTGCTGGTCTTTGGCGTACTCGCCATCGCGGCCAACGCCGGCGAGATGACCGGGGGCTCGGTAGACCTCTCGAGCGTTTTCGCCACCGGTCTCAACCCGCTGCTGGTCGGCGTGTTGGTGTGGTCCATCGGTCTCTCTCTCGGCGGCCCGACGGGCTATGCCATCAACCCGGCTCGCGACCTCGGACCCCGGCTCGCCCATGCGCTGCTGCCGATCGCGGGCAAGGGAAGCTCCGACTGGGGCTATGCGTGGATACCCGTGGCAGGGCCGCTGGCCGGCGGTGTGCTCGGCGCCCTGGTGTTCCAGGCGCTCGGCTGGTAAGGACCCGAGTCCCAAGAGGTTCGCATGGCGCACGTCATTCTGGCTCTGGACCAAGGCACCACCTCCAGCCGCTCGATCGTCTTTCGCCACTCGAGTCGTCCGGCGGGGATGGCGCAACGCGAGTTTCCTCAGATCTTTCCCTCACCAGGGCACGTCGAGCACGACCCGGAGGACATCTGGTCGACCCAGCTGGCCACGGCCCGGGCCGCGCTCCGATCGGCCGGCACCCGACCGCGCGACGTGGCCGCGATCGGCATCACCAACCAACGAGAGACGATCGTGGTCTGGGAGAAAGCGACCGGGCACCCGGTCGCCAATGCCATCGTCTGGCAGAGCCGGATCTCGTCGTCGATCTGTGATCGACTGAAGGCCGACGGGCTTGAGCAAACGTTTCGAGACAAGACCGGTCTGGTGCTCGACCCGTATTTTTCCGGCACCAAGCTCAAGTACTTACTCGACCGGCACCGTGGACTACGCCGCCGGGCGGCGAGAGGCGAGATTCTCGCCGGCACCATCGACACGTTCCTGCTGTGGCGGCTGACCGGGGGGCGCGTGCACGCCACCGACCCCTCGAACGCCAGTCGCACGCTGCTTTTTGACATCCATCGTCAGGAATGGGACGACGACCTGCTCGCGACCTTGGACGTGCCCCGCGAGATGCTCCCGGAGGTCCGGGACTCGAGCGGTGTCTTTGGCGAGACCGACCGCAAGCTCTTTGGCGCGTCGATTCCGGTGGCCGGCATCGCTGGAGACCAGCAGGCCGCGACCTTCGGACAAGCCTGCTTCCGGAAGGGCATGGTAAAGAACACCTACGGCACCGGCTGCTTCATGCTCATGAACACCGGCTCGCAGGCGGTGGCGTCGAAGAACGGGCTCTTGACGACCATCGGATGGCGCATCGGCGGTCGCACGACCTACTGCCTCGAAGGGTCGGTCTTTGTTGCCGGGGCGGCCGTGCAGTGGCTGCGCGATGGATTGGGCCTGATCGCGAAGTCAGGCGACGTCGAGCGTCTCGCCGGCCGCGCCAGTGATGCCGGTGGCATCTACTTCGTGCCGGCGCTCGTCGGTCTGGGGGCGCCGCACTGGGACCCCTACGCCCGTGGTGTCATCGTCGGCATCGAGCGCGGGACGACGGCCGCACATCTGGCCCGTGCGACGGTCGAGTCGATGGCCTTCCAGACGCTGGACGTCGTCGAGGCGATGGAGCGCGATGCCGGCGTCAAGCTGCGGGCGCTGCGCGTCGACGGGGGCGCCGCGGTCAACGATGATCTCCTCCAGTTTCAGGCCGACGTTCTCGGCAAGACGGTGGCCCGGCCGACGGTCAACGAGACGACCGCGCTCGGGGCCGCGTATCTGGCCGGACTGGCCACTGGGTTCTGGAAAAACCGTCGCGAGGTCACCGACCACTGGGCGCTCGATCGGGAATTCAGTCCCGCCATGACCCCGCGCGCTCGCGCCACGCGCGTCTCCGGTTGGCGCAAGGCCGTCGAGCGGTCTCGCTCCTGGGTCGATCCACAGACGTAGGTCCTCGAGGGGATCGTTTCAGCGACCCGGCGTCAGCAATGCCTCCGTGATGGCCCGGGTCATGATGGTGACGAAACGGCGCGGTGAGTACCCGAGGTCGAGCACCAGCGCCTCCCACACCTTGACCGACGCCTGGGCCACGAGCCGGCCCGCCGCGCTCCTGGGGTCGCTTTGGTCGGATCATGGCCGGCCAGCGCGCCGACCTGGTGCTGGTCCACGGCGATCGACGGCATCTGGCTCAACGGTGCGCGCCTCACCCGCCACGGACTCGACGAGTAGGACCCAGCGAGGGCGAGGCCGCCCCGCGTCCTGACCGCGCATAGGATAGGGTCGTGAGCCGCGCCCCGACCCCCGTGCAACTCATCCTGCTGATGTGCGGGGTGGAGGTGCTGAGCATGGTCGGTGCCGTCACCTTTCCGGCCCTGCTTCCCACCTTCATCGACGTTTGGAATCTGTCCAAGACCGACGCCGGCTGGATCAACGGCATCTACTACGCGGGGTATCTGACCGCGGTCCCGATGCTGATGAGCCTGACCGACCGCATGTCGCCCCGGCGCATCTACCTCGCCTGCCTGGTGGTGAGTGCGCTCGCCAGCCTGGGCTTCGCCACTCTCACCGACGGGTTCTGGACGGCGATGCTGTTTCGCGCCCTGGGTGGCGTCGGTCTCGCCGGGTCCTACATGCCCGGCTTGAAGCTGCTGACCGACCACCTGGAGCATGCCCGTCCCCATCAAGACCACAGCCGGGCCGTGGCCTTCTATACATCCAGTTTCGGCATCGGCACGTCGCTCTCGTTCTTCATGGCGGGCGAGATCGCCGGGCGGTGGGATTGGCAGACCGCCTTCGCGGTCACCGTGGCGGGGCCACTGCTGGGTGCGCTGCTGTCGGTGGCGCTGCTGCCACGGGAAGACCCCCGGCCGCATCAGGCCCCCAGCACGCACCTGCTGGATTTCCGCCCGGTGCTGCGTTGCCGCGCCGCCATGGGCTACGTTCTCGCCTACACCGTCCACAACTTCGAGCTCTTCGTCTACCGCTCCTGGATGGTGACGTTCCTGGTGTTCGCCGCCGCCACGCGCCCCGGCCAAGGCATGCTCTTATCGGCCACGGCCTGGGTCGCCATCGCCAACCTGTTCGGACTACCGTCCAGCGTGCTTGGCAATGAACTGTCGCGTCGCATCGGCCGCCATCGGGCCATCACGATCATCCAGTGGACCTCGGCCGCGTTCGCCTCCGGCCTGGGTTTTGCCGCCGGGGCGCCGTTCTGGGTCGTGATCGTACTCATCATGCTCTACGGGTGGACCATCACCGGCGAGTCGTCCTCGGTGACCGCCGGGGTGATGGCGGCGGCGCCGCCGGGATACCGGGGCGCCACCATGGCCGTCCATTCCTGCATCGGCTTCGTGGGCTCGTTCGCCGGGCCGTTGCTGTTCGGCGTCGCCCTGGACCTGACCAGCATCAATGGCGCGGGCGGTGACAGCATCAGCTCCTGGGGCTGGGCATTCGCATTTTCCGGCGCCGTCGTCGCGCTCGGCCCCATCGCCCTGGCCATGTCGCGAGACAAGCGGGAGGCCCGGAAAGCATGAAGGCCGGCGACGAGTTGGGACTCCACGAAACCTTCCCGCACCAGGCTCCGGCCACCGAGCGCCGCTTGGAAGGGCCACGCCGTCAGGCCGAGAAGCCAGGTCAGGGGGCAAGCGCCTGACGCATCCAGACCGTCAGCTCGTCCTTGCCACAGCGACTGGCCGCCACCGCCATGGTCGTTGTCTCGAGCGCGGCTGGATCGGGCAGCGCTTCCACGCCGTTGACCGCGAGAAACACGAGGGCCGAGAGCACGGCGGTTCGCTTGTTGCCGTCGAGGAAGGCGTGATTCTGAGCGATGTGAAAGAGATAGGCGGTCGCCATCGCCGGCAGACCATCGTGCAAGTACTCGCCGCCGAACTCCTGCTGGGGCATCAACACCGCGGACTCGAGAAGACCTGGCTCGCGAATACCCGCGAGCCCTCCCTCGTGGGCGATCGTGTCGGCGTGGATAGTAAGGACGTCGTCGACGCTCAGGAAGCGGATCGCCGGCACGCGTTACTCCGCGAGGTGTTTCAGCATCTCGCCGTATCGGGGACGCAGCTTGGTGATCGCCTCGGCGACCTTGTCCTTGCCGACACCGATGTGCACCGGTGTCACGATCAGCGAGTTGCCGCTCACCGAGACCTGGAGGGGGCTGTCCTTCTGGAACCCGACCGCCTCCATCAGGGCCTTGTCGATCACCAGCGCCTGGCTGTTTCCGTGCTTTTGAAGCGTCTTGATCATGCCTTAGTTCCGTTGTAACTATGTTGTAACAATAGTAGGCCTCGGCCGTCTGGCTGTCAACGCGCCCGGCCCTACTGCCTGCCTGGCGTGTAACTTCTTCAACCCTGCTTCCGTCTTACCTCCTGATAACCGACCGGTCTGAAACCAGGGAGGAAGGTTCGTGACCAAGCAGAGCAGCGACATGGTCCGGAGCACCCTGGACATGCTGATTCTCAAAGTGGTGGCGCTGGAACCGATGCACGGGTGGGGCATCAGCGAGCGCATCCAGCAGGTGTCCGCCGACGCGCTTCTGGTGAACAAGGGGTCGCTGTATGCGTCATTGCACCGACTCGCCCGCGAGGGCTGGATCCGGTCCGAGTGGCGCCGAACCGAGAACAACCGGCGCGCGCTACTACATCCTGACCCAGGCGGGCCAGAGCCAGCTCGGGCAGGAGCACGATCAGTGGGCCCGGCTGTCCGGGGCGGCGCAGGCCTTTAGGCCTGCGATCGCACGGCTGAAGCCGTGCGCCACAATGAGGCTCCGCTGTCAGCGCACCGGCCGGTGCGCTGATTCATCGACGGCCAATGTGAACACGTCCGACCGCGCATAATGGCCGGTGACGTCGAAGTCGAACTTGCTCCGGGTGATGGCGGTCAGGTCGAGGTCGGCGACTAGCATCCCCGCTTCTCGCCACAGCGGGCCCGCCAGCCGATCGCCAAGCGGACCGTAGATGGCGGAACCGCCCGGGCTGAGCACCTCCGGCCAGGCTTCGAGTTCCTCGCGGGTTTCGAGGTCGTCCGGGAACATGTCTCGATGCACGTACTGGTTGCAGCCCAGCACGAAGCACCGGCCTTCAAGTGCGATGTGCTGCAGCGTCGCCTGCCAGCGTTCGCGTCCATCCGCGGTGGGCGCGAGGTAGATGTCGACCCCCTTGCCATACATCGCCATGCGCGCCAACGGCATGTAGTTCTCCCAACAGATCAACCCGCCGATCGTGCCGTACTCGGTCTCGACCGTGGTCAGCGTGCTGCCGTCGCCTTCACCCCAGATCAACCGTTCCGCCGCGGTCGGTTTCAGCTTGCGGTGCTTACCGAGCAGCGATCCGTCTGGACCGATGTAGAGCAGCGTGCAGAAGAGCGTGCCCCCGCTGTAGGTGCTGTCTCGTTCCACCACGCCGACACAGAGGTGCACGCCGGCCTGTTCGGCCGCCGAGCCCATCCGCTCGAGCTCGGGACCGGGCACGTCGATGGCGTTGGACCAGTACCGCTCCCACACCCGACGTCCCGCCTCTGAACGGCCTCCGACCGTGGTACCGAAGGTCAGCCCCCACGGGTACCCACCGACGAAGGCCTCGGGCAAGAGCACGAGTTTGGCGCCCCGTCCGGCCGCGTCCGTGGTCGCCGCACAGACCGCATCGACCGCCGCATCGCGCTGAAACGGCGCGCCGCTCGCCTGCACCACCGCGACACGCACGCTATCGGGTTTGTCCATGACTGCGATCCTGCTCTGTGGTGCCCCGGCGACCTGTGAGAAATGGCTCGATCATACTGGAGCGGTGCCGCGGACGGGTCACCGTGAGCCGCTGGCCTTCCGTGCCAACCATGCAACACCCGCTGTGTTGACCGCCGACCGGGAGTGTACCCCTCCCTGGAAGAGCGCACGCGTGCGTTCGACGTCATGGGCGGATTTCAGAACGGCGTCGGGGGGATGGTGCTGGGCGACCTGGACGGTACGGCCGAGACCATTCCTCGTCTGTGGGTCACGGCTGGATTCTTTGACGTTCTCGGGGTCACACCAATGCTCGGCCGCGCGTTCTTGCCCTCCGACGACAGCCAGCAGTCGAGCGTCGTCGTTCTGACCGAGGCGTTGTGGAGAGCGCGATTCGACGCGGATCCGAGTGTAGTGGGCCGAGACATCCGGCTGGACGGCACACCCTATACGGTGGTTGGCGTCATGCCCTAGGAAGCGCAACTCTTCGGGAGGACCAGTATCTGGGCCCTGCTTCCGCTGAGCGGTTCCCCGGCGAGCTTCCGGAGCGTGTACTTCCTGCAAGCGGTCGGATGACTGCGTCCCGGCGTCGCGCTGGAGACCGCCACCGCCGACATGGCGGCCGTGACCGATGGATTGAACCGAGAGCACCCGAACACGAACGCCGGACGCGGGGCGATGCTCGAAGGGATGCGCCCCGCGGTGATCGGCGGCGACCTTCGACGCACGTCCATGCT
>JAPYUM010000085.1:0-11009 GCA_029940535.1 Vicinamibacterales bacterium | reverse complement strand
TCGAAGGGATGCGCCCCGCGGTGATCGGCGGCGACCTTCGACGCACGTCCATGCTTCCTCGGGTTGGCGTTGTCGATAGGCTTGAGTCGGCCGCTCGCCACCATGCTGTTCGGCGTGCAGCCGCTCGACCGCTGACCTTCGCATCCGTGATCGTCCTCCTGGCGGTGACCGCGGCGGCGTCGAGGGCCGGCCCGGCCTGGCGGGCGACTCGCATCGACCCGGTGGTGACGCTGCGAAATGAATGACCTAACCGCCGCCTGTCGCTTCGGGGCGATCGGGGCGCGTGAGCCGTCGGCGGAGCCGGCGCTGGTCGGCAAGACGTCCACCGACAAACGCTGTATGCTCGTGCGTCGTGATCAGGAGCTTTCGACTCAGCCAGCCCTCAGAGACTCTTCGACTTGAGTCGCGCACGGCGATTCCCATCCCCAAGCGGTCCTCCGGCTGTCAGTGATCCGCCGCGTGCTCCCATACGCTGCTGCGGCGACGGCGCTGGCGGTGTTGGCGTCACCCATCCTGCGTGCACAGACGCCGAGCGCCGGCGGTGCCGATCTCGGTATTCTCGCCGGTCGGCCGACCGTGCGGCCCACCCGAATCGAACGCCCACCGGACATCGACGGCGGGCTCGATGACGACGTCTGGAACACCGCCGCCGTGATCACCGATTTCGTCCAGCAGGCCCCGCTCGACGGTCCGGCCGCGACCGAGGCCACCGAGGTCTATCTCGCCTACGACAGTCAGAACCTGTATTTGGGGTTTCGGCTGCACTATTCCAACCCGGGCCTCATCCGCGCGAACCGCGTCGACCGAGATCAGGCCGATCAGGACGACCTGATCAGTGTCTACATCGACCCGTTTCTCGACCAGCAACGCGCCTACGTGTTCGACGTGAACGGCTACGGCGTGCAGGGCGACGGGATCATCGTCACCAACACGAGCGGCGGGACACGCGGGCGTGGCCGCACCCGTGGCGGCGGCGGGCAGAGCCAGACGGGCATCCCCGGCCCGGACCGATCCTGGGATGCCTTGTTCCAGACGGCGGCCCGGGTGGTCGAGGACGGCTACACGGCGGAGATGGCAATTCCGTTCAAGAGTCTCAGGTATCCGCAGTTGGGGAGCGGTGAGTCACATCGGTGGGGGTTTCAGATCGTCCGGGCGATTCAGGGCAAGGACGACGAGCGTGACGTCTGGGCTCCGATGTCGCGTGACATCGACGGGTTCATGACCCAGATGGGCGTCATGGAGGGCATGACCGGGTTTTCCGCCAGCCGCAACCTGGAGCTCCTGCCGACACTGACCGCGATCCGTTTCGAATCGAGAGACGAGACGACCGGGGCCCTTGCGGACACGTTTTCCCCCGAGGGTGGTCTGAACGTCAAATACGGGATCAGTTCCAATCTGACGGCCGACTTCACGTTCAACCCCGACTTCTCCCAGATCGAGTCGGACGTGGCGCAGGTGGAGGTCAACCAGCGGTTTCCGCTCTTCTTCCCAGAGTTGCGGCCGTTCTTTCTGGAAGGGCAGGAGATCTTCAACGTGTTCTCGCCGCTGAACTGGCTGAACACCCGGACGATCGTCGATCCGCGTTTTGGCGGCAAGCTCACCGGGAAGGTGGGACGGACCGCGGTGGCGCTGCTCGTGGCCAATGACGAGGCGCCGGGGCGGGTCACGGACGCGACCGATGCCGCGACCGACGCCGCGGTCGGCGAGACCGCGCAGGTCTTCGTCGGGCGCGCGAGGTACGACCTGTACGCCGAGTCGTATGTCGGGGGGCTTGTCACCGACCGGCAGTTTCTCGACGGCTACAGTCGGGCCGCCGGGGCGGACGGGCAGTTCCGTTTGGGGCAGACCGGTCAGCTCAATTTCATCGCGTTCCAGACCCTGAACCGGGACCAGGCCGGTGACGAGACCACCGGCCCAGCCTGGGGTGTCTTTCTGCAGCAGAACGGTCGCAACCTGCGGTTCTCGACCTTCAACGGCAGCACGCACCCTGATCTGCGCACCGACCTCGGGTTCATTCGGCGGGTCGACACCCACACGCATCGTGACACCGTCGCCTACCGGTGGTGGCCAGAGAGTTGGCTCATCAACTGGGGACCGCGGTTCACCTACGAGCGGATCTGGGATTTCGACGGCGTGCTGCAGGACCAGCGATTCGACACCGGGCTCAACTTTGCCTTTGCCCGCAACCTCACCGCCGGGCTCGTGGCCGAACGGGCGTTGGAGCGGTTCGCCGAGTTGGATTTCTGGAAATGGAACTACGGCGCCACACTCGGCGTGAACGCCAGCCGGCTGGTCGGGGTGACGGGTCGACTCGACTGGGGTGACCAGATCTTCTTTGGCGACAGTCCGTTCCTGGGCCGCGGTGCGCGGGTCGGGCTCAGCGTGACGCTGCGTCCGATGGCGCGGCTGCAGTCCGACATCAACCTGGACACGAGCCGTCTGCTCGATACCCGCGACGGCGACCTGGAGGTCTTCAACGTCAAGCTCGTCCGCGCCTTGACGACCTACCAACTCACCGAGCGTCTGCTGTTCCGCAATATCACCGAGTACAACACGTTCGCGAAAACGCTTGGCGTGAACCTGCTGGCGACCTATCGCCTCAACGCGGGGACCGCCGTCTTCCTCGGCTACGACGACCACTACCGGCAACGCGATCAGTTCGACCAGACCAGTGACGAGTTCGTCCTGGCCACCGATCTCCTTCGGACCAACCGGGCCGTCTTCACGAAGATCCAGTATCTGTTCAGGTACTGAAGCGATCGCGGGAGACCAGGGGACTTACGGGGCCGTTGTCGGCGGCGGAGGTCCGACCTGCGCTCGGACCAGACCGTTGAGGTGGTCCCGGGTGTGCGCGTCGAAGTAGAGCTCGCCCGCCTCGAACGCCCTGCGCTGATTCTGGGTGAGCACAACCGAGCCAGCGCCGCGCGCCTCGCCCGGGCGCGACAGCATCAGCGTCACCGGGCCGACCTCACCCGCGTCGGCGCGGTGCAGGTGCATGAACAGCATGTCGTCGTCCATCACGCCGTACGCCCGGGCGTCGTAACCCAGCTCGCCGGTGGCGGCGCTCCAGGTCAGTCGCACCCGGGCGGTCGCGGCGGTGTCCACCGGTGGCACGTGGTCGGCGCCGGTGGCTACCCATTCCCAGGTCGTCTGGCGCGGGGCGTCCAGCGACGGCGTGGTGTGCGGCGGACGACGATGGTGGGTCATCTGCTCGTACGAATAGGCGAGTCGGACCAGCGCACCCTCGGCCCACGCCTCGCCCAGGAGCTCCAGCCCGACCGGCATGCCGTCGGCGGCGTACCCGGCCGGCACCACGATGGCAGGCAAACCCGCGACCGACGCCAGCACGCAGTTGGTGCCAGGTTGTGGTTCGCCGATCGGGCGGGCCGTGCGACGGATCGTGGGATACGCGATGGCGTCGATCTGTTGGTCGGCCATGGTCTCGAGGACATGGCGACGGACGACGTCACGACGCGCCACGATTTCCAGATACTCCGGGTCATCCAACCCGGGTGCCGCGGCCGACCGGCGATACCGAGCTTCAAGGGCTTCGTGGTACAGCCCGGCGTCGAGGATCTCCTCGATCGACCCGACCGGTGTCCCCGGCGTGCGGAGATACTCCGCGAACTGCGTCTCGAACTCCCAGCGCTCGAGTGACGCTCCCTGCAACAGCTCAGGGATCTCCGGAATTTCGAGGGCCACGATCGTCGCGCCAGCGGCTTCCATGGCGTCGAGCGCCGCCTGAATCACGCGCCGCACCGGCTGGTCCTGTGGCGTCGTACCCAACTGAAAGTCCAGCGTCCCGATACGCGCTCCCGCCAGGGCGCCCGGTTCCAGGAAGTCGGTGTAGGTCGACGGGATGTTCCCCTCTCCCAGCTCGGTGATGGCGTCCGCGGGGTCGCGACCCACGGTGGCGTCCAGCACGAGCGCCAGGTCGGTGACGGTCCGGGTCAGCGGTCCGCCCATGTCCTGCGTCAGGGCGAGCGGAATGATTCCGTCGCGGCTCGAGAGCCCGCGGGTGCCTCGCAGGCCGACCAGCGCGTGGTGAAACGACGGAATGCGGATAGAACCACAGGTGTCGCTGCCCATGCCGGCCGCCGCGAAGTTGGCGGCGACGGCGGCGCCGGTCCCCCCACTCGAACCGCCCGGGTTGCGCGTCGGGTCGTACGGATTTCGTGTCTGTCCGCCCAGCGAGCTGATGGTCTCGATGCCATAGGCCAGCTCGTGCATGTTCGTCTTGCCGATGATGATCGCCCCGGCCGCCTTCAACCGAGCGACCTGATACGCATCGTCGGGTGGATACCAATCGGCCAGGGCCACCGAGCCGGCCGTCGTCGGCAGACCCACCATGTCGTAGTTGTCCTTGACCACGACCGGCACCCCGTGCAGCGGACCGCGCACGCTCCCGCTCGCGCGCTCCTGATCCAACGCGTCAGCCTCGTCGAGGGCGGCCGCATTGAGACTGATCATCGCGTTCAACCCTGGGCCCCGCTGGTCGTAAGCCTTGATGCGAGCCAAGTACTGCTCGACCAACTCGTGGGACGTGACGCGTCCCGCCGCCATCGCATCCTGCAGTTCGGGAATCGTCTGCTCCATCACCTCGAACTGCGGACCAGCGGTGGGCTCCGACGGTGAGCCGCACGCCGCGACGAGCGCGGTGGACAGGATCGCAGCCCGAGCGACGTCTCGACGTCGAAACGCGGGGCGATGGGTCACGCCTGGTCGTCCGGTCATGTCGCCAGCAGCTCCTCGAGCTGGTCGCTGACCCACCGTCGGTCCTCGGGGTTCCCCCCGCCGCCGGCCAGGTGTCCCCGGATGCTCGGAATGACCCGCAGCTCCGCGTTCGGCATCTGGGGCACCTCGATCTCGTTGTCCTCCGGCGGAAAGTAGAGGTCCGTGCGGGACGGCATGACAAAGGCCCGCGCGCGGATCGCCCCCAACGCGGCGGCCAGGTCGCCGCCGAATCGCGGGTGGGCGCTGATGTCGGCGGCTTGCCAGGTGGCCAGCATCGCGAGCAGGTCATTGGCGTCGAAGCGACCGAACGACCGCTCGGCCCCCGCCAGAAACCCCTCGACCCCGCCCCCGGTGTCATGCAGCCCTTCGCGAAAGAAGCTCTGCGAGGCATACCAGCCGGCATACACGCGGGAGAACGCACGCAACCCGGCGACGGGCGGGCTGGTGTAGTCACCCCCGGCCCAGGCGCAATCGGCCGTCAACGCCGCTTTGATGCCCTCGAGAAAGACAAAGTTGTGCACCGCCGTCTTGGCACTCCCGCAGATCGGGGCGATGCGCTCGACCATGTCCGGGTAGAGGGCGCCCCAGTGAAAGGCTTGTTGCCCGCTCATCGAGAAGCCGACCACGAGCTTGATGCGGTCGATACCGTACCGCTCGGTCAGCAGGCGATGCTGGGCCCGGACGTTGTCGTAGGGATGCACCAGCGGAAACCGCATCCGGTCCTGCGGAGCCGGGCTGTTGCTCGGCGACGAGCTGAGCCCGTTGCCGAACTGGTCGGGCACGACGATGAAGTAGCGACTCGGGTCGAGGGCGAGGTCTTCGCCGATGGAGCTGGCGTTGCTGGTGTGGCGGCCGGCATACCAGGTGGGATAGACGATGACGTTGTCACGTGCGGCACTGAGCTCACCGTGGGTCTGGTAGGCCAGGGACGCCGAACGCAGGACCTCTCCCGACAAGAGCGGGAAGTCCCCCAGGTCGAAGGTCTCGTAGTCCGCCGCGCCCGTCGACCGACGTTGGTTCTGGCCGGCACCGCCCGCCTCGGCCCTCGGCGCTCCAGCGGACACCACACCGACACCGGCCGCGACGGCCGACTTCAACAGGTCTCGGCGATGCATGCGCGATACCCCTTCCATTTCCTGCGACACGAGGCCGGACGAGAATGTGCGGTCATTGTAGCGCTATCGCGCCATCACACCGTTGGACGGCGGGCTGGAATCCGGGGGTCTGGACCGTGGAACGTGTGGAGGCTGCGAGACCGCCACGACACGGCGATCACACCTGCGCCGGCGAACTCCTTGGCGAGGCGATCTCGGTGCGACGGCTTCAGGCGGCGGCGGGGCGGGGGCTCAACGCCGTGGCTGATTTGGTCCGACGTGACGCTGTGTGGCGGATGGCGTCGAGGTGCGCGACGTGTTGCACGACGCGGCGGTAGAACCGTGCGTAAGCCTCGACGTCGCTTGGCACCTCGACACCCAACGCGAGGGTCATCGCGGAGCGAAGTTCAGGCTCCGGTGTCCTGGCCGTGAAGTGCTGGAAGTGCTGTAAGGTCATGACTCGCCTCTCCAATCTAATGCTGACGCTCGCGTGCGACTCCCACCGAGAGTGCCGACGAGCGGAGCCCCTTCCGCCAGGTGGTGCTACAGCAAGCCGTGTGCCACGTTCTGAGGATCCCCGTGTGCCTCCGTCGTCGCCGCGGATCTTCAGACCCGCCCGCATCCCCTCGTCACCACGCGCGGGTCCGAAGACCCGTGGCTACGACGGAACGGTGTGAGGCCAAGGCCACGGGTGTGTCCGGGCTTCACACTGGCTGTGTAATTGCATCCATGTCCACGGCGACCGCCAGCGCCGCCAGCCAGTGTCCTGTAACCGTGGTTCGCGGCGAGCCGGACACGAAAGGAGTGTGATCCATGCGGTGGTCCATCCTCGGTGTCCTCCTCGGCAGTCTCGCGGTGTCCTCGTGCGGTACCACCCACGCCCAGGAACCTCGTCGCAATCGGTATGTGATGGAACGACCCGCGGCGGACGCGAACCAACTGATGGTGATGTGGGTACTCGACACCCAGACCGGCGAAGTCGCGGCCTACACCGTCGAGGCAGAGAGCGGCCAGCAATCAGTATTGGATCGGCTGGAGATTGTCCGGTTGGTTCAGTGCTAATACGAGCACACCAGCGCATTCGACGAAGGTTTCCTCCTGAAGAAACGTCGAACCAAGCGAGTTCGGTTCGATCCCCCTCTCCCGTTGCGGCGCATGGCTTTAGCCATGCGATCGCAGGCCTGAAGGCCTGCGCCACAGGGTCTCGCTCTAGGGGCGGAGCTCGCGTCCGAGGCGCTCGAGATTCCGCGCGCCGGCCAGGATGCCGTGCAAGCCGATGTTGCCTTCGTGGCAGGCGTACTCGAAGAGCGGCCCCTCGGTGCGGCGCAACGGCATCATCACCGTATAGGGCTCCGTGTAGACCGACGGGTCGGTCACCGTGTAGTCGTAGCCGATCGTGTCCGGGTCGAGCCGGGTCAGGCGTTCCACCAGGTGCATGCTCGGGCCGTGGCGCCCGTCGCCCCAGTCGCGGATCTGCGTGGTTTCGATGACCAGCGTCTCCCCATCCCAGTGACCGCGTGACACGCCGGTGAACAGATCGAACGCCGGGGCGGGGGTGTCGTCGAGCGGGATGATCCGGGCCATCCGTGACTGCTCGGTGAGAATCGCCACGTGGTTGGCGGTCTGGAAGATCATCAGGTTGTTGTTGTAGGCGCCCGGCCGGAGCGGTGGGCCCGACTTTCCGAACATGATGCAGCGGTCGCCCAGGCCACGGTTCTCGTACGAGTCGTACATGTGCTCCCGGCGGTTGGCGGCCCGCTCTTGCCCGTTCCTTCGTCCCGTATCGGTCATCGCCGGATACCGTCCGTTGGGCGGGTCGACGATCAGGGAGGTCCGCTTGTCGGCCGTCAGCTCGACGCCCCGTTCGTACCAGAATTCGTTGTAGGAGAGCACGCCGCCGGCCTCTCTCGGCTGATAACCCGCGCTGGGTTGGCCGGTTTCGGGGTCAAAGAGGTCTCGGTTCTGACGCGTGCGCTCCGACGCCTCGAAGGCCGCTGCGTCCTCGGAATTCAGGGTTTCCTGCCCTTCGAACTGGGCCGGACGCTGCATCGGAGTCAGCGTGCGGAACGTAAAGGTGCCCGAGATGTGGGGATGTCCATCGGGGGTGCGCAGCGGCGTCCCGTCGCCCGACTGGGCCCTCACTGAGGGGGCAGCGAACAGTAGTACAGCGGTCAGACCGACGCCCGCGAGGGTGCACGTCTTCAGCATCTGGAATCTCCCTGTCTCCGGGTCGTTGCCTCGCGCCGTGCGCGGATGATGAACCATTTGAGCGTAGGCCGATTATATCCGCCTCGCGCGGCGCTTCGGAACGAGGCTCGTTTCGGGCTATCATCCGACGGTCGGCCGAGGTGATTGTTGGGTGGGCTGGTGGAGCTGGGAACGCAGCGCTCCACTGGACGCCTGTTCGATGGGAGAAATGCTATGTCATTGTCACGAAATCTGACGGCCACCGTGTTCGTCTGCGGTGCCCTTGTACTTGCCGGGTGTGCGACCGAGTCCGAGCCAACCACTGAGATGGCTTCGGCTCCGGCTCCGGCTCCGGGCAACACCATCACGGGTGAGGGGCTGGAGAACCCGGCCCCGACGGTGACGCTGAATTGGGGCAATCTGCCAGAGGGACGGGAGTGGGGCTCGACCGCCGGCATTGATATCGACCCGAACGATGGTCATATCTGGGCCTACGAGCGTTGCGGCGCCGGCACCTTTGGCGGCGGCGTACCGATCAATTGCGACTCCAATCCCGTGGACCCGATCTTCAAGTTCGACCGCAACACCGGAGACGTGCTGGCGAACTTCGGCGGAGGGATCATGATGACGCCGCACGGCATTCACGTGGATGCCGACGGCAACGTCTGGGTCACGGACTTCGCGGGTAATCAGGACGGAACCAAAGGACATCAGGTCCACAAGTTCAGCCCCTCGGGCGAGCTGCTGATGAGCCTGGGCACGGCGGGCCAGGCGGGCAGCGGCCCGGACCAGTTCAATCAGCCGAACGACGTGGTCACCGGGCCGGACGGCAGCATCTATGTGGGGGACGGACACGGCGGCCAGGGCATGACCACCGCCCGGGCCATGAACGAAGGACGGGAGTCAGGCGCGACCGGCCGCATCATGAAGTTCTCGGCCGACGGGACGTTCATCAAAGAGTGGGGCCAGATCGGGACGCTGCACGGCGAGTTCCGTACCCCCCACGCCCTGGCGTTCGATTCGCAGGGGCGTCTCCTTGTTGCGGATCGCGGCAACCATCGCATTGAGATCTTCGACCAAGACGGCAACTATCTCGACTCTCTCTACTCGTATGGCCGTATCAGCGGCATTTTCATCACCGCGGACGACACGTTGTACGCGATCGACTCCGAGTCGAGCGGGACCAGCCATCCGAACTGGGTGAACGGCGTTCGCATCGGCCCCGTGGCCGAGGATCGCATCACCGGCTACATCCCGCCGCACGATGCGGACACGCGACCCTACCAGGGCGCGGCTGGTGAAGGCGTCGCCGTTGATGCTGACGGCAACGTATACGCCGCCGAGGGACCCAACTCACTCCGTTTTGCCACGGGCGCGTTCACCAAATACTCGGTCGCGCCATAAACAAACTCGGAACCCCTGGCGGACGGCGGGCCGTCGCAAGACCGGTGCGCGCCGGCCGTCAGGGGACCAGGTCGAAGCGGTCTGCGTGGGTCGGTCTGATCTGCGAGAAGTGTCTGCGGTCGGCCGTCAACCGCCGGCGCTCGGCGATAGCGATCACCGAGGCGTCGACCAACCCGATATCCGGTTACGTTTCGAGTAGTTCCAGGTTCCAAGGCCGTATTTGGAAGTCGTTGGGTCAGTCAGGTAACGCGAACGAGAAGACGGCGTTGCCGGCGGCAATGGCCACATATTGCTTCCCGTCGACGGCGTAAGCCATCGGCGCGGAGTGGACACGCCCACCGACTGACTTGTGCCAGAGTTCTTCCCCGGTTTCCGCATCCAGTGCGAAGAAGAAACCGTCGGCGGTGCCGCCGAAGACCAAATCACCCGCGGTGGCCATCAGGCCGGACGTCGACCGGGGGTTGACCGGAAACTCCCAGCGAAGCTCGCCAGTCTGCGGCGAGAGGGCGCGGACGGCCCGGTGATACGAGTCAGGCGATTCGGGGCTCTCGCCCCCGCCGGCACGATAGCTATCCCCCTCTTCGTAGGCGGTCTTCCGAATGTAGTATCGCGTCTCGGCATCGTAGGCCATCACATACAGCAGGTCGGTGCGTGGGCTGTAGGACGGCGACCACCAGTTGGAGCCACCGGTGATGCCGGGGGAGACCACGGTGCCCTCCAGGGACGGCTCCATACCCGGCACCAGAATCGGCCGGCCGTTCGAATCGAGGCCCTCGGCCCAGGTCTGTTTGGCGTAGGGGGTGCCGAGCAGGAACTCGCCGGTCTCGCGGTCCAGGACGTAGAAGAAGGCATTGCGATTCGGAAAGAGCAGCAGCTTCCGCATCTCGCCGTCGAACATCGTGTCGGCCAGAATCGGTACTTGCGTCGCGTCCCAGTCGTGAATGTCGTGCGGGGTGAACTGGAAATACCACTTCATCTCGCCGGTATCGGCGTCGAGCGCGACCACCGAGTCGGAGTAGAGGTTGTCACCCATTCGTACGCTGCCGTCATAGTCGGGTCCCGGGTTGCCGGTGCCCCAGTAGACCAGGTTCAGCTCGGGGTCGTAGGAGCCGGTCATCCAGGTCGCCGAGCCGCCCCGCCGCCACGAGTCGCCCGACCAGGTCTGGCTGTCCGGGTTGTCGGGGCCGGGGGTCGTGAAGAACCGCCACTCACGCTCACCGGAATTGATGTCGTAGGCGTCGACGAATCCGCGAATGCCGTACTCGCCACCGGCCACGCCGCTGAAGATCTTGTCGCCGACGATCAGCGGCGCCGCCGTCTTGCTGTACCCAGAGGTCGTCTCCTCGGCCTGGGTTTCCCACATCACGCTGCCGGTCCTCGCGTCGAGCGCCACCAGCTTGGCGTCGAGCGTGCTCATGATGACGCGGTCGCCCTGGACGGCCACGCCGCGGTTGTTCCGCCCGCAGCAGAACACCATGTCGTCGGGTAGCTGGTGTTCGTATCGCCAGTAGGGTCGACCCGTCGCCGCTTCCACGGCGATGACCGTGCTGGGCGACTCGGTGATGTACATCACGCCGTCCACCACGAGCG
>JAPYUM010000211.1 GCA_029940535.1 Vicinamibacterales bacterium | reverse complement strand
TGACCCCGATGGAGCGGCCCGAAGACCTTGGCGAGAAGATGACCCTGACGGAGGAAGAGGCCGCCGCGATCGCTGAGCGCATGCGGCAGGGGATGGCGGCCGCGAACCTACGTAGCGACCCCAACCGTGGCGCACCGCCCCAGGGTGGCGACGGGTCACAGGGGGCGTCGGGGAACGTCGGTGGCTACAACGCCTTCTGGATCGACCCTGGCGAGAGCGCGTTCCAGGTCGACGGCCAGTGGCGCACGTCGATTCTCATCGACCCCCCAGACGGTCGGTATCCCCCGCGCGTGACCCAGTCGGACACCCGACGCGGGGGCGGAGGGCGGCCGAACGACGGCACGGCGTACTGGCTCGAGGCGGGACTCGACTCCGCCGGCCCCTACGACGATATGGAGCAGCGCCCCTACGCCGAACGGTGCTTGCTCAGCTTCGGCTCCACCTCCGGCCCCCCGATGTTGCCGTCGCTTTACAACAACTACAAGCGGATCGTCCAGGGCGACGACACCGTGATGATTCTCGTCGAGATGGTGCACGACGCCCGCATCATCCGGATGAACGCCGAGCACGACCCGCCCGAGATCAAGAAGTGGCTGGGCGACTCGATTGGCTCGTGGGAAGGTGACACGCTGGTCGTGGAGACCACCAATTTCGTGGATCGCCCGGCGTTCGGGCGAGGCACTGGGAATATGACCGTCACGGAGCGCTTCCGAATGGAGAGCGCGAACGCCTTGATCTACACCTTCACGGTGGAGGACCCCACGGTCTGGATGGCGCCGTTCACCGGGGAGTACGCCTGGCCACGAAGCGAGAACAAGGTGTTCGAGTATGCCTGTCACGAGGGGAACTACGCACTCGAGGGCATCATGAAGGGCGCGCGGCTGCTCGAGGCCGAGTTTCGCGGGGAGGAACCGGAGGGGGTCGTCAACCCCACGCGGTAGCTCACTCCCGCCAGCGGCGGGGCCGCCAAGCCGATTGACGCCGTACCCGATGGCCGCCAGCGCCACTGCGGCCCCGACGGCGACTGCCCTGGCGCGCGGTAGGGACCACCCATCTCGTCGATCAGAACTAACGTGCGGCCGGCGCGCGAGAACGCCCCTACGGTCTCCGCAATCCGTCAGCTTCCAGAGATTTGGCCGCCCCCCGTCACCGGCTTTCCCTGATCGGCCCCGCTCCCGGTCCCGGACCCTGTCGCTGTCCTGCTGGGTCCGAAAAGGGGTGTCGGTTGGCCAGGAAACCGATTCCGGCCGGCGACCAGACTAACCCTCGGGCAGCGCGAAGACGAAGAGGGTGTTCCCCCGCGAGGGACGATGGTGAGGATTCAGCCGAGCGAGGGCACTGGTGTTGAGCGAGTAGCCGGTGCTGACCGCTACATACTGCCGTCCATCGACCGCATAGGTCACCGGAAAGCCGGTCACCGGTGAGCCGATGTTGATCTCCCACAAGACCTCACCGGTCTCGTGGTCGAGTGCCTTGAAACGACCGTTGGAGTCGCCGCCAAAGACCAATCCGCCACCGGTGGCGACGAGCGACATCGTGAACGCCTCCTGGGAGTGGGTCCACACGGTCTCGCCCGTTTCCGCGGATATCGCCTGGATCGTACCGAGCATCGCCTCGCCGGGTGTGATCTCAGTGCGCACCGTGAGGTCATACCAAGTGCCGTTGTCCGACGCCATCACCCTTCCGCACGTGTGGCGGAGCGGCATGTACATCAGGTTCGTCTCTGGGCTGTAGGCACCTGCCTCCCAGTCCTTACCGCCTTGCCAGACCGGACACGTCATCACTTCCTGGCCCGCGGCGGTGAACACGACTTCGGGGTTGACGGCGACAGCACCGGTCGCGCCGTCAATGCTGGCAATGACGTTCTGGCTGACGGTCGGCTTCGCCCAGAGGAATTCTCCGGTCTCGCGGTCGAGTGTATAGACGACGCCAGTCTTACCCGGAATGCCGGTTACCACCCGACGCCGCTCGCCCGGTTGAAGGCGCGGGTTGATCCATTCGACGGCATCGGGGTCGGGCGCCACCGCAGTGTCGACCAACAGCCGCTCGAACGGATGGTCGAGATCCCAATGGTCATTCAAGTGTTGGTAGTGCCAGACGATCTCGCCCGTATTAACGTCGAGCGCGAGCGTCGAGTTGTGGTACAGGTGTGTGTTCTCGACTCCGCCGACCCAGAACTTCGGAGCCGGCGAGGTGACCGACGTTCCGATGTAGATCAGGCCGAGCTCCGGGTCGTAGCTCGGTACCATCCACGCCCCGACGTGGCGTCGCTCCTCATCGGGTACATCGCCCCATGTTTCATCGCCAGGCTCCCCAGGCCGAGGAATCGTCCGACGTCGCCACAGCTCCTCGCCGGTCCGCGCATCGTGGGCGGTGATGACACAGGCATCGGGGCCCGCCTCGGGCATACAGCCGCGCCCCGAGATGATCTTGCCGTCCGCGATGATCGGTCCCGACGATTGGTGCGCCGGCAGTGTGCGGTAGTCGAGAATCTCGGTCTCCCATCGGAGAGTACCCGTGGCGATGTCAAGGGCGAACACATGCGTGTCGGCACTCGTGTCGATGATCGTGTCGCCGAAGATCGCGATATTGCGGTTGATCTGACTGAGCGCCCGGCCGAGGCGGTCAGTCAGATCCTCCGGTAGGGTCCGCTGATACTCCCAGCGCAGATCACCCGTGACCGCATCGATCGCCTGGATGCGGTCACTCGGGTTTGGCATGTACATGACGCCGTCGTACACGAGAGGCGTGCCCTGATTGCTGCCGTCGGCAATCCCGCGCGACCAGACCATTTTCAGGTCCTCGACGTTGCTTCGGTCGATCTGGTCGAGCGGGCTGTAGCCCCAGCCGTCCAGAGTCCTGCGCCACATCAGCCAGTCGTCCGCCTCGGGACTCTGGAGCACGGCGTCGGTGACGGCGACGACCTCGGACTGAGCGTGGAGGCTTTCCGTGGACACGCCAAGAAACGAGAGCAGGGCGGCAGCTGACAGAGCGAGGAATCTTGATGGCATATGACCCAGTCTAACGCCACCGGAAAATTCGGTGGCTCCGACAATGTTGCTCGAATCGAGAGATGTCGCTTCTGTACGTTGTCAAATCAATTCGGACCATTGAGTCTGTTTCATAAGAGAGACTTTTTGCCGGTTCACCGCCCTGCGCGGTGTGCATAAATTCTCGCG
>JAPYUM010000210.1 GCA_029940535.1 Vicinamibacterales bacterium | reverse complement strand
GCGATTTCGACCTACCTGACGGTGAGCGCGATGTTCCTGTATCTGGGCCTGATGCCGGATATCGCCGCCGCGCGCGACCGGGTGAAAGACTGGCGCCAGCCCATCTACAAAGTGCTCGCGCTCGGGTGGCGCGGCACAAGCCGACAATGGCAGCACCATACGGCGCTCTACGGGTTCTTCGCCGCCCTGGCGACGCCACTGGTCGTCTCGGTGCACAGCGTCGTCTCCTGGGACTTCGCCGTGGCGATTCTCCCGGGGTGGCACAGCACGATTTTCGCGCCCTATTTCGTGGCCGGCGCCATCTTCTCCGGCATCGCGATGGTGATCACGCTGCTCCTGCCGCTTCGGCGCATCTTCAAGCTCGAGAGCTACATCACCGTCCACCACTTCGAGAACCTCGCGAAGCTGATGCTGACCACGTCGCTGATCGTCGGCTACGCGTATCTCACCGAGTTCTTCGTCGCCTGGTACAGCGGTAACACATTCGAGCAGGGCACCTTCTACGACCGCATGTTCGGCCAGTATTGGGGCTATAGCTGGATAATGTTCACCTGCAACGTGATCCTGCCGTTGCTGCTCTTCGTCAAGGCGTTCCGGACGAATCTGAAAGCACTGTTCGTGTTGTCGATTTTTGTCAATATCGGGATGTGGCTGGAACGCTACGTCATCATCGTGTCGTCGCTGTCCCATGACTTCGACCCGGCCAACTGGGCCGGCGTCTATCAACCGACCTGGGTCGAGGCGGCGATCACGATCGGCTCGTTCGGTCTGTTCTTCACCCTGTTCCTCCTGTTCATCAAGAACTTCCCGGCGCTGTCCATTACTGAAATGAAGGAAACGATGGATCGGAAGGCCGAGGCGGACCCGGCCACGTCCTGGCCAGAACCGGTCTAGCGCCATGGCAGACACGACACAGATCCTCGGTATCTTCGACCATGGCGCCAAGGCCGCGGCCGGGGCGCGCGCCATTCTCGATGGTGATCTGGGCGAGGTGGTCGCCTACTCCCCGGTGCCCGACCACGCCATCGACCAGGCCCTCCACGTCGGAGTCAGTCCAGTCCGGCTGTTTGTGCTCATCGGTGGAGTGCTGGGATGTGCCACGGGGTTCCTGTTTCCGATCTATACGGTCCTCGACTGGCCGCTGATCACCGGCGGCATGCCGCTGATTTCCATTCCACCGTTCGTGGTGATCGCATTCGAGCTGATGATCCTGTTTGCCGCGCTCGGCGGGATGGCCTCGTTTCTGTGGTTGTCTGGACTTCCCCGCGTGACCGGGCAGCCGGCGCCGGACGATCGCTTCACCAACGATATGAACGGCATCAGCGTGACCTGTCTCCCGGAGAATGCCGACGCTGTGCGCACCGCACTCGAGCGGCACGGCGCCAACGAGGTCAAGGGATGACGAGACCAACGCATCGGGCGAAGATGGGCGCGCTCGCCGTCATGCTGACGATGGGCAGCAGCGTCGCGCTGGCGCAACTGCCGTTCATGCGCAACATGTACACCGGCCCGGTGGTGCTACCACAGGTCGATACCAGGGAGCCGGTGGAGGACACGATTGCGGTCGACGGCGACTGGCTGCGCGACCGGATCGAGTCGCAAAACCTGTCCAATCCGGTCCCCAATACGCCAGAGGCCCGAACCCAGGGCGCGCAGATGTATGACGTGTACTGCGCCGTGTGTCATGGCGCCACCGGCCAGGGCGACGGACAGATCGCCGAGCACTACGGGCGGATGCCCAATCTGGCGCTACCGTATATCCAGGACTACACCGACGGGTGGCTCTACGCCATCATCCGCGGGGGTGGCCGCAGCATGCCGCCGTTCGCACACTCGATGAGCGTGAACGAACGCTGGTCGCTCGTGCACCACGTCAAGACCTTCGAAGTCGCGGGCCTCCAGTAGATGATCCCGGTCGGCACCCCTATCGTCTCGGACCGCACCCGTCGCCGGTGCCTCGGCGCCGGCCTCGTCGGCGGCGTGGCGTTTCTGTACGGACTGGTGCTGGGCGACAGCACGCGCGCCTGGCAGTCGCTCCTGGTGAACTTCCTGTTCTTTGGGGGTCTGGCGCAGGCGGGCGTCGTCATCTCGGCGATCATGCAGGTGACCTCCTCCCGTTGGGGCCGCGCGCTCAAGCGCACGTCCGAGGCCACATCGGCGTTCCTTCCCATCTCGTTCGTACTGTTGCTGGTGCTGCTCGCCGGAGCGCCCAGCTGGATGCCGTGGGTGCATGAACCGGTCGAATCGAAACAGGCCTGGCTCAACATCCCGTTTCTGGTGATCCGGCAGGTCTTGGCCGCCCTGCTGCTCGGGGGGCTGAGCCTGCTGTATGTCCGACACTCGTTGCGCCCGGACATCGGCCAGCTCGACGAATCAGGCGAGCACCCCGCGGTGGGTGCCTCACAGCGCGTGATCGCCGGATGGCGTGGCCTGGCGGAAGAGAGAGACGCATCGCAGCGGGCGCAGGACCGACTCGCGCCGGCGATTCTGATCGCCTACGGGTGGGTCTTCACGCTGGTCGCGTTCGACTTCTTCATGTCGCTCGACGCGCGCTGGTTTTCAACCCTGGCCGGCGGCTTCTATTTCATCGGCAACCTGTTCATCGGGTTCGCGTTTCTCGCCGTGATCGCGGTGTGGTCGCGAGAGCGGCTGCAGCTCACGGAGTACATCGGGTCGCATCAACTGCACGATGTCGGCAAGCTGTTGTTCGGTTTCTGTATTCTGTGGGCCTACCTGTTCTGGTCGCAGTATCTGGTCATCTGGTACGGCGACCTGGCCGAGGAAACCGAGTTCATTTATCACCGGATGCACGGCGCCTGGGCGCCGGTGGCCTGGACCGTGTTCGCGATGGCGTTCGTGATCCCGTTCGTGGTGCTGCTGAGCCGCGGGGTCAAGACCAACCCGCGCGGGTTGACCACGATTGCCCTGGTCAGCTTCGCTGGCATGTGGCTGGAGCGCTTCATCCTGGTGTCCCCGTCGCTCTGGCATGGCGCGGGGGTGCCGCTCGGGCTCATCGAGGTTCTGGTCACACTCGGCACGGCCGGCCTGTTCGGGTGGAGCTATACGACCTTCCTCCAGACCTTCCCAGTGCTGCCGCTGGCCGACCCCCGGCTCGCACCGGCGTCGGCGCACCCCATGGCCCGCGACCTCCATTAGACGGGGCTGCGCCCCGAGCCCCACGCGACCGCTCCGCGGGGACCCCGAGAGCCCCACTCCGCG
>JAPYUM010000084.1 GCA_029940535.1 Vicinamibacterales bacterium | reverse complement strand
TCTCGACCTGGCGCCGCGCAACGAACGCGGTCGTGTCGAGTATGTCGTCGACTTCGTGATGCGGAAGCCGGTCGACCTCGCGCGGAGCTCTGGCGTGCTCCGGTATGACGCGCCGAACCGGGGAAACACGAGGAACGTCGATCCGTATTTTCAGGGTCTCGGTCACATCCTGCTGGCGGCCGGCTGGCAAGGTGACGTGCCCGGCGGGACGCGCCGTCTCCGGGTGGAGGTGCCGGTGGCGCGACAAGGAGATGGAGCGGCGGTCACCGGGCGCGTTCGGGCCGAGTTGATCACGCGTCGGGCCACCCACACGCTGCCGCTCAGCGGCGGCGCATTCAGCGGCACGCACGTCCCGTATGCCGCGGCCTCACTCGACCAGCCAACCGCCACATTGACACAGCGGCGGCGCGCCGACGACCCGGCGGACCTGGTCGGCGCGGTACGACGTGCCCATGGAGTGTCCTCTCGGTGTGCTGCTGAGCAGCGGCGGGAGACGAGCGAAAGTCCGCCTGCCTGTCAGGGGCAGTCCACGCGGGGGTGTCTCTCACAGGGCCGTCCGTCCCCGGCGCGAACGCGTTCCGCTGACCGCGGTGAAACCGATCGATGTGACTCCCGAGACCCTATTGGTCCGGCCTCCGCTCGTAACGCTTGAGATCGCGCGGGCCCACTTCGGCCCCGTAGATGTTGCCCGCCGCGTCGACCGCGACGCCCTCGGAGAAGCTGGTGCCACGCAGCGGCCCGTTGTTCGCGTCGGCGGGGTCGGGGATGAAATACATCACTTCGCCCGTGCGAGCGCTCCCGATCCGGATGCCGCGCTTCCACTCTCCGTGATTGCGGGAGTCGGACGATTCCGAGTCGGTGGCATAGAGCATGTCGTCGGAGTCGATGAAGATGCCGCTGTTCCGGCTGAACTGATACCAGGTGTCGAGCAGGGTGCCTTCCTGGTCGTAGATCAGGATGCGGTTGTTCGAGCGGTCGGCCACGAACAGCCGGCCCTGCGAGTCGAAGGCCAGGGCATGCGGCACGCCCATCTGGTTGGGACCGGAACCGGTCTCACCCCACTCCTTGATGAAGTTTCCGTCGGCGTCGTATTTCACGACGCGTTGGCGTGAGCGGGTGCCGCCGTGCCCATCGCCGACGTAAATCGACCCGTCGGGTCCGACGACGACATCGGACGGTTGGTTGAAGTGGGTCGCGTCGTTGCCCGCCTCGCCAGCGGTACCCAGGCTTAGCAACACGTCGCCGTCCGGGCTGAATTTGTGGACCTGGTGGCCTTTGCCATTGCCGCCACGCGCATCGGTCACCCAGACATTGCCCTCCGTGTCGACATGGATGCCGTGCGGCCAGTTCATCTTGCCCGCACCGAAGCTCTTGACGAGCTGTCCCGAGCTGTCGAACTTCAGCACCGTGTCGAGCGTCGAGCCTTCACAGGCGTTCTGGCCACACCGCTCGGCCACCCAGATGTGCACTCCGTCGGGGTCGATATCGACCGCACTGGTCGAGCCCCAGTGGCGGGCGCCGGGCATCTTGGCCCATCCGCTGACCGCCTGGTAGGGATTCGGCAGGTCGTTACCGGTGTCTTGCGCGATCGCCATCGAGGGCAACCCGGCCAGTGGAACCAGGACGGCTGCCGCGATGAACACTTGTCGAATGGGATAGAACACGGGTGTCCTCCTGAGCAATATCAATGAATGGACACGAGCCCAACTCGTGCCGCGGTGCGCTCGTGCGAGGGGCGCCCGGGAATCCGCCGCCAGCTTGGCGGGCGGTCGCCTGCGCCCCGCACCGCATTCTGACCCGTTCGGGCCCCGATTGCCAACAAAGCGGTATGGGACACGCATACTCTGGCGGTCGTCGAGACAGTCGGACAGCCAACCTTCTTTCACGTAGACGCGGGGCCATGATGCATTCCGTCCAGGCGGGCCAACAGCTTCTTCACTATCAGGTCGTCGAACCGATCGGCTCGGGCGGGATGGGCGAGGTCTTCAAAGCGACGGACTCGAAACCGAGTCGCATCGTGGCCATCAAGCTGGTTCCGCTGGCGGTACAACATTCGCCTGCAAGCCGGTTTGGCCGAGCACTGGTTGAAACAGGGTGACGCCGACAAGGCCGAGAGTTTTGCCCGCGGCAACCTCACCGAGGGCGTGGCCTTCATGGAGACGGCACTCGGTCAGTTGCGCGAGCATCCCTGTCCGAGTCCGATCGTGACCTGGAAGATTGAGTCGGCGTCACCCAACCGTTCACTCTGTGCGTCCGGGGACCAATTCAGCCGCTTCGGTCACAGATTGCGTCGCAGAAACTGAACCAGTGTGTAGCCGTCGAGCCATTTGAACGGTGTCTTGCCGATGGTGTAGTGACCGCACGGCATCACGGTGACCTGGTGCGGAATCTCGTGGGTCCCGAAATCGCGAACCAGCTGGCGCGAGAGCCTGACCGGGAAGGACAGGTCGTAGCGGGCATAGACGAGGAGCGTCGGCGTCTTCCGCATGCGCTCGATGTAGGGCTGTGGGCTGATGGGCAGCCAGCATCGTCGGAGTTGGTCGAGCTCGATCGAACCCTCGAGTCCGTCGCGAACATGCTTCGTCGAGATGCCCTCCCACACGACATCGGCGAAGTAGGGCGAGATGTGGTTGAGCGCGGCCGCCTTGACCAGCGGCTCATGCGCCGCGGTGAGCATCGCGAGACAGGACCCGAGGCTCGTGCCCAGAATCCCGATGCGTTCGTAGCCTGTCGCGGCCAGCCAGGCGATGGCCCGGCGCGCATCGAGCACGGCCTGTCGGTTGGCGTGGAGCGTTCGACCGATGTTCGGGCTCACGATGTAGTCGGCACGCTCCAGTTCGGGCGGCATCCGGTCGTCGTGGTAGGGCAGGCTCAGCCGCAGCGCGCTGATGCCGACTCGGGCGAGCAATTGGCACAGGCCGACATGGGCCTCAGGGTCCGAGTTCCACTGAGGCAGCACCAGGGCGGCCCGACGCCCGCTCGGTTCCTGTTCGGCTCGGAAGTAGCGCAGGCGAACCGTGTTGTTTTCGGGATGCGGCGTCGTCTCCGCGCTCGGGAATGTCAGGGCATCGCCCTCCAAGCGGTAGTCCTGGCACGGGGCGGCCGTGAACCAGTCGGGGTCCGACAGGGCGCGGTTCGCGAATTGTTCGAACCGGCGCCCGGAGGTGTCGTCCGGGCCAGGTTCGGCGTCGATCCAATCCAGCCCCCACTCGAACGGACGCACGAGTCTGTTCGTATCGACCGCCACCAGGCGGCGTTCCCAGGCGTAGAAGAATTGGCGGATCATGAGGCAGGAGGAGTGGGACGACAGGACGATGAGCGCTGGTTGGTCAGTAGGTCGGTCATGCAGCGCCAGAAACGGCGTTAGACTCGGTGCCGACCCTGCAGTGTAGTATGACGAAAAGGAGTGTTTTCATGAGCGTCACACATGTTGGGGTCCAGGAGGCGCACCGGTTGCAGACAGACGACGGGTATACCTACGTCGACGTGCGGTCGGTGCCGGAGTATGAACGAGAGCATCCAGCCGGCGCCCACAACGTGCCGTTGCTGCACTTCGACCCGCAGACCGGGCGGATGACGCCGAACCCCGACTTCCTCGCGGTGATGCAGGCCAACTATCCGATTGATACCACGCTGTTGGTCGGATGTCAGGTGGGCGGCCGCTCGGGCAAGGCGGCGCTGGTGTTGGCCGAGGCAGGCTACGCACCGGTCAATGTGAAGGGAGGGTTCGGCGGCCACATGGACCCCGCGAGTGGGCAGGTCATCGACGAAGGCTGGTCCCAGGCAGGCTTGCCGGTGGCGACCGGCCCCTCGGCTGACGGAAGCTACACCGTATTGCAGCAAACTGGAGACTAGCAGGTCGCCGAGGAAAACCTAAGCGACTGCTCGCAGGCTTGGGCGACGTCGAGGAGCTGCGCGGTGCGAGATCGGCGACCAACAAGCTGCAACCCAACCGGCAATCCGCCCGTGGTCAGTCCGCACGGAATCGACACGGCCGGGTGGCCGGTCGCGTTGAAGAGTTGCGTCAGTCGTAGCGTCACGTTCCGGACCGAGACCGGCCGGCCATCGATGTCGACCGTGTCGGTCCCGAGCCGTGGTGCGGGAATCGCGAGAGACGGCAGCACCAGGGCGTCGTGGTCCCCGAGTGCGTCGTCGACCGTCTGCGTCAGAACCGCTCGGCCCCGCTGTGCGCGGGCGTAGTCTTCGGCCAACACATACCGCCCCATTTCCAGCCGCAGCCGCACGCCTTGCGTGTACGCCTCGCCCTGCCGGTCCAACGATGACGCGTGCACGGACGCTGCTTCCGGCAACAGGAGATGGAGACAGACGGTGGCGGTGTCGCTCGCATGTCGTATTGGGGAGGTGCTGACGGTCCACGCGGCGTCGCGGAGCCGTTCCAGCGCCTGTTCGAAACCCGCCCGTACGCCGTCGTCGAGCTTGTCGAGAAAGTACGGCCGGGGGCAGCCCAGTCGGCGCGTTAGCGGCGTGGTCTGGCCAGAGCCGGCGCTGAGGCTGGCCCCACCCATCGCGGTGAACATGAGTCGCGCGTCGGCCACACAACGCGTCAGGGGACCGACGTGGTCGAGACTCGGCCCCAACGGCACGATGCCGTCGGTGGGAAGCTCGCCGAACGTCGGTTTCAGGCCCACCAATCCGCAGGCGGCGGCCGGAATTCGGATGGAGCCTCCCGTGTCTGTGCCGACCGAGGCCGTGACCATCCCCGCCGCTACGGACACCGCAGACCCACTGCTGGAACCGCCGGGTGACCGGTCGGCATCGAGGGGGTGTCGAGTCGGGCCAAACGCCGAGTCTTCGCCGGTGGTCCCGAACGCGAACTCGTGGAGGTTGCATTTCCCGATGAGGATGGCGCCCGCGTCTCTCAGGCGAGCCACGACCGGCGCGTCGACGCCGGCCGGCGACCGGTCGGTGACCTGGGACGCCGCCGTCGTCGGCACCCCGGCCACATCGATCAGGTCTTTGATGGAAATCGGGATGCCGTGGAGGGGGCCACGGTAACGCCCGGCCGCAATCTCAGTGTCGGCGTGCGAGGCCGCCAGCCGGGCGCTGTCGTCCATGACGAGAGTGAAGGCGTTCAGCCCGGCGTCAAGAGTCTCGATCCGGTGGAGCGCGGCCTCGACGACCTCCTGGACCGACACGTCGCCGGATTGGATTGCCGCCGCCATTCCGTGCAGCGGCGTGTCAGGTACCAGGGGCATCATCAGTCTCGTCGGTGTCCGTCGCCGGTCGGCTCGCGGCGTCGAGATTCCACTCCGCCGCGCGGAGTGCGCGGGTGGCCCTGGCCAGTGCCTCCAGCATTGGGTCGAGCGCCGGAAGTTGCCGTCGTCGAGCGTCCGTTTTGGCGGCGTCGAGCCAGTCGTCACCTGTCATCAGATCCTCCTTCGCACGGACACCGCCAGACCGTCACGAATCGGCAGAAAGCTCGTGACGAGACGCTCGTCAGCCGCCAGCCGTCTGTTGTAAGCCGCGATTGCGGCGGTGTCGTCCGGTTCTCGCCGAGGCGGCGTGACCAGCCCAGGCACCACCTCGCCGTCCCAGAGGACGTTGTCGGTGATCAGGACGCCGCCCGGACGGAGCAGAGATGCCAACCGGTCGAGGAGCGGTCCGTATTGCCGTTTGTCGCCGTCGTTGAAGATCAGATCGAAGGGTCCCGCCACTTTGTGCACCATCCGAGCCGAGTCGCCCACGATCACGTCGACCCGATCGGCGAGTCCCGCCTCTTCGAAGTGGCGCCTCGCGATGGCCGCCCGTTGGGGGTCGATCTCCAATGTGAGAATCTGCCCGTCGGCGGGAAGCGACCGCGCCAGCCAGAGGGCCGAGTACCCGTTGGCGGTGCCGATCTCCAGCACCCGTCGGGTGCCGGTCGCCACAACGAGTGCCTCCAGAAACCGACCGACCGCGGCATTGACGATCGGGAGCCCGAGCGCCTCCCCTTCGGCCGCCACCCGCTCGAGCTGCGGGTCACCGTCGTCGAGCGACGCGAGATAGCCCTCAATCGCCGGCGCCACAATCTGCATGTGGCCGATTATATCGAGGTGGTTATATCAAAGCCTCGTCATGCACGAGTTCGTGGCGTTCGAAGCGTCCTGGGTCGAGGGTGCTGACATCGACCGTGTCCGATCGACCGGTCCGGATCAACTCTGACATGACCTTGCCAACCGCCGGGGCGATCATGAGTCCGTGTCCGCTGAATCCGTTGGCGAGAAAGAATCCGGGTGCGTCCGGATGTTCACCGAGGAGCGGATTGTGGTCCGGGGTCATGGCGTACAGACCGGCCCAGCCTTCAACCAGCACCAAATCGGCGGAGTCGAGTGCCGGGACGCGCCGCACCAGTGGCGGTCGGAAGTCTGACTCCCATCGTGAGAAATCGCACTCGAAGTTCTCGCCCGGTGGCTCATCGAGTCGTGTGCAGGCGACGACGAGTCGATCGGGGTCCGATTCGGTGACCGGGTCATCGTGACGCCAGTGGACGCCGGTTGGGTCGACCAGGACAGGGAACCGATACGGCCACCGTGTCGGCAGGGCGCATCGGAACAAGTGCTGGCGCACCGGCTGCACCGGGAGCTGGATGCCGGCCATCGCTCCCAGGCGAGCCGCGAATGGGCCGGCGGCGTTGACTACAGCATCGCCGCTCAGCCGGGTGCCGTCCGTCAGTTCGACCCCCACGATGCGGTCCGACCGGCGGAGGAGATCGGTCACCTCCGCCTGGACGAACTCCGCGCCCAGAGCCGCGGCCGCGGTCCGGAAACCGCTGAGCACTTCGCGCGGCTCCAGATACCCGTCATCCGCGCCGAAGACCCCGAAGCGGATGTCGTCCAACCGGACCCCCGGCAGGCGGTCGGTCAGCATGTCGAGGTCCAGACGCTCCACCTTGGCCCCGAGCGCGCGCTGCCGTTCGACACGGGACTCGAAGCGCTCGGACGACGCCTCATCCACGAGAAACAGATACCCACGCGACCGGAAATCGACTCTGGGCTGATGGCCCGGCACACGCATCGCGTCATCAAACTCGGAGTAGAACCGCCGGCCATACCGAGCTAGCTGGATGTTGACGGCCGAGCTGAACTGCTGGCGCACACCGCCCATCGCCAGCGACGACGAGGCGCGCGCGTAGGTGGGATCCCGTTCGATGACCAGGAGCGGGCCGTCGTGTCCATCGCGGCGCAGGTGGTAGGCGATGCTCAACCCGATCACGCCTCCGCCGACGATGATGATGGTGCCGCTTGTCTTCATGGGAGTCACCGGGCCAGTGCGCCGCACCAGCTGGCGCGCTCCTGGTTGATTCCGGGAAAGACCGCCTGCTGGTGTTCGACGTGGCGGAGGGCTGGGGACCGCTCTGCGCGTTTCTCGACGGTCCGGTACCACCGGGGGACTTCCCGCGCAGCAACTCGCATGACGAGTTCTAGCAGAAGTTCGGTGCCGGACTGGACGATTAGGACCCGTGCAGGAACTTATTCCGGCACGGGTCCTAAATTGCTGGCGTCTTCGGCCTACTGAATCTCGAAATTACCGACGTGGACGTCCAGCTGGTGGTTGATCCGGATGCCAGCCAAGCCGTCGGTCATGGCGGTCATTCCGCTCTTTGGCGTCGTGTGGACGACCTGTCCGTTCACGACATACGAAATGGTGTTGCCGGCGACCCGTACCTCGAGATCGTTCGTCGATCGCCCGTCGGCTCCCGGCTGGTTCACACTGGCGTGGGCGGTACTGGCCTGGACATCGTGCACCTCGTCACCGGCGCGATGTTTGACCATGTAGTTTCCGTTCTGACCGACCAGGAAATAGATATAGGTCTGATTGGCAGCGCCGAGATTGGACCCGCCGAAGATCAGGCCGTAGTAGTTCGTGTGGCCGCTCGGCTTCATGAGCCCGAAGCTGCCCGAGAGCGTGAAGTCGCCGCTGGGGGTGTTCGCGTCATTCCAAAAGGTCCCGGCTGGGCCACCGGTCACGTGAAACCCACCGCCCATGGTCATGAACGACAGGTTCTCGGTGTCGTCCGGGTCCTGGGCGTTTTCGCTTCGGTCCACTCGTACCATCCAGCCGTCGGGTGCCTGGGCCGCCACGGGAAGGGCAAGTAGCCCGACGAACGCGGTCAATAGAAAGCGTTGAAGCATGGCAGAGTCTCCTTGTTCGTATCCGAAATATGGACGCTCGTTCGTCGCCGGCGAGTGCGGCAGTTCATTCTAATCATAGCCTGTGTTGCCAGAACATAGGGCGTATTGGGGTTGTGTTACCTTGGCGGACGCGAGCCGGGTTCTCGGTCGGGTCCGACCTGGGTTCTAGCGGGAGCCAGTGGGGTCGCCGCCGTGCTCCAGATGCTGTTTCAGAGCGTCGAGTGACGACTCCCATCCCGCCGCGATGAGCGCATAGTAGCGTTGCCATCGCGCGCCTTCGTCCGAGCCGCTCTGGCGCACCCGCACCCGGGTGGCTGGTCCCTCGACCCGACAGCTCACTTCGAGCGCCATGGGACCGAACGGCTCCGATTCCGGTGGCAGCCAGTAGGCGTCGGCGAGGAACAGCTCACGTCGGGGTCGATACTCCATGACGGTGCCGTAGAACACGCCGCCCAGGGTGCCGAGCAGCTTGTCGCTGAACGGCGTGTTCTGCCATTCGACGGCGTAGATTCCAAGCGGCCGCGGAACGGTGACCGAACCGACGGTGTCCCACCAGGCCCTCAGGGCGGCCGGGTCAAAGAACGCTGACAACACGGCATCCGGCGCCGCGGTGATCAGCACGGAGTGCTCGAAGGTGAGCGGGCGTACGGCCATGGTGATGATGATGTCTGCTCGAGACGACGGGAGCAAGCCAGATCAATACAACAGATAGCGCTCGCGGTGGGACCGGAAAGCCTCAAGGTCCGCCTCCCACGATTGCGCGATTGCGGCAAAGGGGACGTCGTCGTCGAGCTGTCGCCGGAGCTGGTCCGAACCGGACAGAATGTCGATCGGCGGCCGGACGGTTTCGTACTCATACGGAGGCTGCCGCCAGGCGAAGCGATCCGGGGCCAGGCGCCGACACGTCTGGAGCAGCGCCACGGTCGTCACCACCGGCTGAAACGTGGTCCGGTCGGTGACGTGTAGCTGACACCCGCCGCACGGCTCGCCCGCATGTTTCTGGAACGTTGGCTGAAACTCCGCCGGGCGGAAGTGGACGCCAGGGAGTTGATGGTCGTTCATGGCGCGCGCCACCTCGTGCGCGTCGAGCCAGGGCGCACCGACCAGTTCGAACGGCCGGGTGGTGCCGCGCCCCTCCGACAGATTCGTGCCCTCGACGAGCACCTGGCCGGGATAGACGATGGTGCTGTCGATCGTCGGCAGGTTGGGAGACGGCATTACCCACGGCAACCCCGTATCGTCGTGGTACATCGGGCGGTGCCAGCCGTGGAGCGGGAGCACCTCGAGCGACGCTCCGAGACCGAAGCGCTCGTTGCACAACCGCGCCATTTCGCCGATGGTCAGACCGTGGCGGAGCGGAATGGGGAAGAGCCCAACGAACGATTCGAACCCTGGCGCTAGCATGGGGCCCTCGACCGTGAGCCCGCCCACGGGGTTGGGCCGATCGCACACGAGTACCGGGACGCCGTGACGGGCACACGCCCGCAGACAGTTCGTCATCGTGTGGATGTAGGTATAGACTCGCGTGCCGACGTCCTGCAGGTCAATCACCAGCAGGTCGAGTTCAGCCAGCATCGTGCCGTCCGGTTGGCGGGTTTCTCCGTACAGGGAGTAGATCGGCACCCCGATCCTCGGGTGACGGGCGTGGTCGGTCTCGACCATGTTGTCCTGCAGGTCTGACCGGAATCCGTGCTGTGGTCCGAACAGCGCCGCGAGCGTGACGCCCGAGAGAGACGCGACCAGGTCAGTCACGTGCCTGAAGTCACGGTCGACCGAGGCCGGGTTCGCGACAAGTCCGACGCGGTGACCCTCGAGACGCGACGCCAGGCTTGCCGATCCGAGGGTGACAGACACAGTCTGATTATAAGGACGCGACTTCTCAAACGCCTCTCCGGTCTCTTGACCTCGTCGTCTCAGCCGTGTTTCTAGAGACGACCAGAAAGAGCTATCCCTTGTCTGTGCTATCATTTGCGCGAGATCCGCCTCTTTCGGAAGCGGCCCGACATACATGCGCACCCTGGCGGTCCAGAGCCGCGCCGCGTCGAACCTGTCCGACGCTACCCAACCCGCCCTGGTCCGTCCCTTTCTGAAGTGGGCCGGCGGCAAGCGGCAGTTGTTGTCGCAACTTGCCCGGTTCCAGCCGGCTGGTTTCGGCGCCTACTGCGAGCCGTTTCTCGGGAGTGGCGCGCTATTTTTCGATCTCCACAGTCGCGGTGTGCTCGACGGCCGGCGGGTCGTGCTGATGGATAACAACGTCGATCTGATCGGCTCGTTTCTGGCCGTGCGCAACGATGCATCCCGTGTGATCCGCAGCCTCCGGCGTTTGGCCGAGGCGCATCAGGTCGATCAGAGTGGTTGCTACTACCGCGTGCGAGATCGACGATTCAATCCGCTCCGCCGCCGTCTCTCGGAGACCGACGGACCCCGGCGACGAAGCGAGGCGTACACGCCCAGCCTCGCCGCGATGCTGATTTACCTCAATCACACCGGCTTCAACGGCCTGTTTCGCCTGAATGCATCCGGCGGCTTCAACGTGCCGGTGGGTCGGTACGTCAATCCTCGCATTTGCGATGCCGACAACCTCCGTCTGGCCTCCGCGGCGCTGTCGAGACCGGGCGTCGAAGTACGCGAAGACCGATTCGAATCGGTGTGCGAGTGGGCCAGGCCGGGAGATTTTCTGTATTTCGACCCGCCCTACGCACCCGTAAGTGCGACGTCATCGTTCACCGGCTATACCCCCGGCGGATTCGGTCCAGATGACCAGCGGCGTCTCCAACAGGTCGTGATCGAGCTGGCGCGCCGCGGGTGCCACGTGCTCTTGAGCAACTCGACCGCCCCCGAGATCACCGCGCTGTATGTCGACAACGTCGTCGCGAGAACCGCCGGACTCCGAGCCTACAAGGTCACGGCCCGCCGGGCGATCAACTCGCGAGGCGCCGATCGGGGACTGGTGCACGAGTATCTGATCTCCAATATTTCACCTGCTAGAGATTGAACTGCGGGCGATCACCGCCTCCGGACGGAGCAACCGTGTCCAACAACGAACTACACACCGATCTGCGCACCGCCGTGCGCGAGCTGTGCTCGCGCTTTCCGGACAGCTATTGGCGGGAACTCGATGCTCGAGAGGCCTACCCGGAGGACTTCGTCAAGACTCTGACCGAGACCGGCTATCTCGCCGCGCTGATTCCGGAAAAGTTCGGAGGCTCCGGGCTTGGCATCGCCGAGGCGTCCATCATCCTCGAAGAGGTCAACCGGTCTGGCGGCAATTCGGCGGCCTGTCACGCTCAGATGTACATCATGGGCACTCTGCTGCGACACGGGTCGGAGGCGCAGCAGGCACAGTACCTGCCAAAGATCGCGAGCGGCGAGCTACGGCTGCAAGCCTTTGGGGTGACCGAGCCGACGACCGGGACCGACACCACGCAGATGAAGACCATGGCGGTCCGTAAGGGAGACCGCTACGTGGTGAACGGGCAGAAGGTCTGGATCTCGCGCGTCGAGTATTCAGACCTCATGCTGCTGGTCGCGCGCACCACGCCCCTCGAGGAGGTGAAGAAAAAGACAGAAGGCCTCACGACCATTCTGGTGAATCTCAAAGACGCCATCGGAAACGGGATGACGGTCCGTCCGATTCGCGCCATGATCAACCACGCGACGACGGAGGTCTTCTTCGACAATCTCGAGGTGCCGGTCGAGAACCGGATCGGCGAGGAGGGGAAGGGGTTCCGCTATCTGCTCGACGGACTGAACGCCGAGCGGATTCTAATCGCGGCCGAGTGTGTCGGCGATGGGCGCTGGTTCGTCGACCGCGCCTCGAAGTACGCCAAAGACCGGGTGGTATTCGGACGGCCGATCGGTCAGAACCAGGGTATTCAGTTCCCGATCGCCCGGGCGCACGTCAACGTCGAGGCGGCCGACCTGATGCGCATCCGCGCCGCGGAGCTGTTCGACGCTGGCGAGCCGTGCGGGGCAGAGTCGAACATGGCCAAGCTGCTGGCGGCGGACGCTTCGTGGGAAGCCGCGAACGTGACCATGCAGACCTACGGTGGCTTCGGATTCGCCGCGGACTACGACGTGGAGCGCAAGTTTCGCGAGACCCGGCTTTACCAGACGGCGCCGATTTCGACCAACCTCATCCTGTCCTTCATCGGCCAGCACGTGCTGGACATGCCGCGCTCGTTCTGATGCGACCACTCGAGGGGGTCACGGTCCTGTCACTCGAACAGGCGGTGGCGGCCCCGTTCGCGACCCGACAGTTGGCTGATCTGGGGGCCCGGGTCATCAAGATCGAGCGTCCCGGGGTTGGCGATTTTGCTCGCGGCTATGACGCGACCGTTCGAGGTGAGTCTTCGCACTTTGTCTGGCTGAACCGTTCGAAAGAATCGTTGACCCTTGACGTCAAGCATCCCGCGGCGGCGGAGGTGCTGCGCCGGTTGCTCGATCATGCCGACGTCTTCGTCCAGAATCTTGCCCCGGGCGCCACGGGACGGCTCGGTCTGTCGGCGCAGAGTCTGCGTGCGGCGCACGCCCGGCTGGTCGTCTGCGAGATCTCCGGCTATGGCTCGACCGGACCCTATCGGGACCGGAAAGCGTACGACCTGCTGGTGCAGGCAGAAGCGGGCTTGCTGTCGATCACCGGCACTCCGGACGAACTGGTGAAGGTCGGGATCTCGGTGGCCGATATCGCGGCCGGTATGTATGCCTATTCCGGTATCCTGACCGCCTTGCTGATGCGGCATCGGACCGGAGAGGGCACCCTCGTGGAGGTGTCCATGCTCGAGGCACTGAGCGAGTGGATGGGATACCCGCTGTACTACGGTGTCTACGGGGGCACACCACCGCAGCGTTCCGGCGCGCGCCATGCCGTGATCGCACCGTACGGTCCGTTCGCCGGGGGTGACGGCGAGGTGGTGTATCTGGGCATTCAAAACGAGCGCGAGTGGCAGGCATTCTGCGACGGTGTGCTGCACCAGCCGGATCTGGCCACCGACCCGCGATTCGTGTCGAACTCGGAACGGGTCCAGCACCGTGAGGCGCTCGACGCGGAGATCGAAGCGGTGTTCGGGGGGATGACCACGACAGAGATTCTTGAGCGTCTCGAGTCGGCACGTATCGCGAACGCGCGGCTCCGAACGGTGCAGCAGCTGTCTGACCATCCGCAGCTGGCCGCGCGGGAGCGGTGGCGGAACATCGACACCCCGGCCGGGTCGATCCGCGCGACCCTGCCGCCGGCTTCCATTGATGGGGTCGTGCCGGTGATGGACCCGGTACCGGCACTCGGAGCGCATACCGACGCCATCCTGAACGAACTGGGCTTCGACTCGACCACCATCGATCAATGGCACGACGAGGGAATGGTGTAGGGCGCGCGTCGCCGCGCGCCAGCCGTCACACGTGGCCCCGGCTTTTCGTGTCGTCGTTTTTTACTTGGGCTAATGTCCTGAGGAGCGAGAGATGCCAGTCAAGGAAGGGTGGACCGGACGGGTCTACGAAGATTTTGAGGTCGGCGATATTTACGAGCACCCCCTGGGTCGAACGGTTCTGGCAGCGGACAACACCTGGGCGACGTTGCTGTCAATGAACACGAATCCGATTCACTTCGATCATGCCTACGCGGCCAAGACGCCGTTCGGGCGGCCCCTGGTCGATTCGACATTTACCTTGGCGGTGGTCACCGGACAGTCGGTGACCGACCTGTCGCAGAACGTGATGGCGAATCTGGGGTGGGACGAAGTACGGCTGCCGAACCCGGTGTTCGACGGCGACACGATCTACTCGCGAAGCGAGGTGTTGGAGAAGCGAGAGTCGAAGTCGCGTCCCGCCGTGGGGATCGTGAGCGTGAAATCGACCGGGTTCAACCAGGACGGTAAGATTGTGATCACGTTCAAACGCACCTTCATGGTGTACAAGCGTGGACAGGTGCCCCCGCGGTTTCGGCCGCCGTTGCCGGAGGGCGTCTGAGGCCCGGGTCCCGGATGTTAAGCATCGTGAATCGAAACGGAGATCCTGGTGGTCGCGCGGGTGAGCGCGGTCACAACGTGTCCATGACAAGGCCCAGATGGTGCCATGGTCGCGTAGTGGGCGTGGCGCTGGGGGTGTGTCTGGTGGCCACGGCGTGCGGGGACTCGCTTCCTGTGGTCGATGGCGACGTCGCGTTTGTCGGGGTCAACGTGCTTCCGATGCGTGGGCCCAGTGGCCCGGTGGTGCTGGAGAACCAGACGGTCGTGGTGGCGAACCGCCGCATCGCCTCGATCAATCCGGCCGATACGGTCGAGGTGGCGGATGACGTCGTCGTGATCGAGGCCGAGGGGAGCTATCTGATGCCCGGGTTGGCCGAGATGCATGGACACCTGCCCGGCCGTCCGCTGCTTCCGCTCGATCGCAAGAATCTCCTGTTCCTCTACGTGGCCAACGGGGTGACCACCGTACGTGGGATGCAGGGCAACCGGTCGCAGTTCACGACGCGCGATCAGATCGCCCGCGGTGAGACGATTGGTCCACGACTGTTCATCGGCAGCACATCGATGAGCGGCGCCAGCGTCACCACCCCGGAGCAGGGTGCGCAGCTGGTGCGCGAGTATCACCAAAGTGGCTACGACCTCGTGAAGATTCACGAGGGGTTGACGCTCGACGTGTTCGACGCGGTGGCGGCCACGGCCCACGAAGTGGGAATTCCGTTCGGTGGGCATGTGCCCGACGAGGTCGGGCTCTTGCGTGCGCTCGAAGCCGGCCAGGTCTCCATCGACCACCTCGACAACTACGTCGAGGCCTTGGTACCGGACGACGCCCCCCAGGGAGACACGCCCGGGGTCGCCGGCATCGGCGCCGTGTTGGAGGTCGTCGATGAAACACGGATCTCCGAGCTGGTGCAAGCCACGCGCGCCTCCGGGGCGTGGGTCGTGCCGACCATGGTGCTCTGGGAGACCGCGGTCTATGGCAATCAGTCGGCGGCCCAGCTCCGGGCCGAGCGGCCCGAGGTGCGGTACATACCGCCTGAAATGGTCGAACAGTGGGAACGCGCGGTGGATGAGCGGCTCGCGGCAAGCGACCAGGCGACGAACCGCCGGGTCAGCGACCTCCGACGGTCTATTCTCACCGCGCTGCATGAGGGTGGTGCACCGCTGCTCCTCGGGACCGACTCACCGCAGATTTTCAGCGTTCCGGGATTCGCGATGCACCGCGAGATGGCGTTGTGGGTCGAACTTGGTATGAGCCCCTACGAGGTGCTGGAGACCGGGACGCGCCGAGTGGCCGAGTACTTCGAGGCGACCGACGACTTTGGGTCTGTCGCGGTCGGGCATCGCGCCGACCTGCTCTTGCTCAACGCGAACCCGATCGAGGACATCGCCAACGTGTCCAGCCGCGGCGGAGTCATGGTGAACGGTCGCTGGCTGCCCGAGGCGCAGATTCAGGAACGCCTAGCCGCCATCGCGACCACCTACGGCAACTGAAGCGCCTCGTCCCGTCCCCGCCATACGTAGCCGCGGGTCTTGAGACCCGCCCGGGCGGCTGGCACGGAGAACTTCGAACCCCGCGCTCAAGGAGCATCGTTGTGACCGACGCATCAACCCCGGCCCTCAGGCAATTTGGCGAATTTGTCGCGACGAGCGTGGTCCCCTCAGCGGCCCGGGTGGCGGCGCGCGACGCCGTGCTCGACACCGTCGGGGTTACCCTGGCCGGGTCGATAGAGCCGGCCGCGAGGCTGGTGCGCGACGTGGCTCGGGCCGAGGGCGGCGCGGCCCGGTGCGCTGTGCTGGGTACGGGCGAGCGGACCAGCGCCGGCTGGGCGGCTCTCGCCAACGGCACCGCCGCTCACGCCCTGGACTTCGATGACATGTGCTTCGTGTCCATGGCGCATCCGAGCGCGCCACTGGTCGCGGCCGGGCTGGCGATGGCCGAGCTCACCGACGCCGGCGGTGCCGCATTGCTCGACGCCTATTGCGTCGGCTTCGAGGTCGAGGCGGTGCTCGGTCGCGTCATGAATCCGACCCACTACGAGCGCGGATGGCACGCGACCAGCAGTCTCGGCAGCATTGGCGCCGCGGCGACGGCGGCCCGGTTGCTGGGGCAGGATGCGGGGGCGGCGACCCGCAGCATGGCGATTGCCGCGGCGGAGGCGTCCGGGCTCAAGGAGAGCTTCGGCACCATGGTGAAGCCGTTGCAGGCCGGGCTCGCCGGTCGCAATGGCGTGCTGGCGGCACAGTTGGCTGACACCGGCTTCAGCGCGTCTGAACATGCCGTCGATGGGTCGCAGGGGCTCCTGGTCGCTATGCAGTCCAGACAGGGGACGCTTGGCGACGGGGCGGCGTCACTGGGGCAGGCGTGGGAGATCGTCGACGGCGGCATCACCGTCAAGCTGTATCCGTCCTGTGCCGGGACCCATCCGACCATTGACACGCTGATCGACCTACGCGCGGAGTATCGGTTTACGCCAGACGAGGTCGAGGCGGTCGACGTGCTGGTGGACAGTGTGACGCCGACCGTGTTGATCCACGACCGGCCCACGACTGGGCTGGAGGGGAAGTTCAGTTTGCACTATTGCGCTGCGGCCGCCGTGGCGCACGGCCGGGTGAACGTGCAGACGTTCGAGTCACCGTGCCTGGCGGACCCGGTCATCCAGGCGCTCTTGCCCCGTATCACGATGCGCGTGGACCCGGCGGTGGGCGTTGGTCAGCCCACACTGACCGAGGCGATCGTCACGGTGCGGTTGCGGAACGGCACCGCTCTCGAGCGACGCGTGCGCGGCGCTCGCGGCTACCCGGATCGTCCGCCGACGGCGACTCAGCAGGGGGAGAAGTTCCGCGCCTGCGCCGAGCGGGCTGTGTCGCCGGGGGTCGCCGCCGACGCGCTCGATTGGCTCCGTGACCTCGAGCGGCACCCGCGGGTCGCGGCGTTTTCGGACGTGCTCACCGCCGTACCTGCGTAACAGGGCAAGGAATTTCTCTAACAGATGTCTACACGACGCGTTCGCCGTTCAGTGCTGTTTGTGCCGGCCGTCCGCCCCGACCGATTCGCCAAAGCGGTGGCGACCGGCGCCGACGCGGTCTGTATCGATCTGGAAGACGGGGTCAGCGTCGAGCAGAAGGACGAGGCTCGCGACAAAGCGATCGCGCTGCTCGCCGAGCGCCCCGCGTGTCGAGCTGAAGTGATGTTGCGAATCAACGAGCCGGGTTCCGATCTCGGAGAACGGGACCTGGCGGCGCTGGTCGGCGCCGGCGTCTCGCCAGATTCCCTGATGGTCCCGAAGGTCAGCGGTCCGGAGGCCTTGACGTCGTTGGAGCGCCGGCTCGGACCGGCGCTGGCGGGGGTGCCGTTGATCGTGCAGATCGAAACGGCGCGTGGGCTCGCCGCGGCGGAAACCATCGCCACGGCCTCACCGAATGTGGCCGTCCTGTTCTTCGGAGCGGTCGACCTGTCAGCGGAGCTGGGGTGTGCCATCGAGTGGGACGCGTTGCTCTACGCTCGGTCCAGGGTGGTCGCGGCCGCGGCGCTGGTCGGGGTCGACGCGATGGACACGCCGTTCATGGACGTCTCGGCTCCGGACCAACTGGGCAAGGAGGCCCAGGCGGTGCGGCGTCTCGGATTCACTGGGAAGGCCGCGATTCACCCGACTCAGGTCCCGGTCATTCAGAGCGCCTTTTCGCCGGATGCGTCTGCCGTGGCCTGGGCCCGACGCATGGTGGAGGCCTACGAGGCCAATCAGGGTGGCGTCCTGCTGGTCGACGGGAAGCTGATCGAGCGCCCCGTGATCGCGTCTGCCCAGCGGATTCTCGCCATCGCCGACGCCGTCCACGCAGCGAC
>JAPYUM010000012.1:41163-73443 GCA_029940535.1 Vicinamibacterales bacterium | reverse complement strand
TTCCGGCCACCTCGCTGTTCGATGGGTCGAATTCGGCCGCGAGCCGATATTCCCGGACCGCGGAGCCCAGCTCCTGCCGCTCCTCGAACGCCCGGCCCAGATCGATGTGAGCCCGCGAGGCGGCCAGCGTAGCGCGCTCCAGCGCTATACGATAGTCCGGCCGATCGGGATCGTCTTGCAGCGCGCGCTCATAGTAGGCAATCGCGGTGTCCCAGTCGCCGGCCCGCGCGCTCTGCTCACCTTGCCGGAATGCGCTCGCGCACCCGGACACCAGGACGACGACGCCCAACACCAGCAGTCGCCGGGTGAGGAACACCGCCGACAGCCACCATCTCCTGGTGCTCATACGCCGTCGGACACGTCCTTGGGCAGGCGCAGTGTGGCCTGTCCCCCGCCGTCGATCCGCTCCAATTCCACCGACTCGAGGTCCAACCGGACAATCCGATATCGCCCGTCGATCACGTCGCCCCGTCTCCCGTGAAACACGTCATCGCCGTCAGTCAGTACCACGACACGCCCCTCGATTCCGGGACTCTCCATGAACCCGATGAACGTGAGCGGAATCGCGGTCGTCGGCGCGCCGCTGAGTGGCGCTGGCGCCGCGTCGAGGTCCAATGCGCCACCCCGACTCGGGAGCGGTGGCAGCACAGGCGCGGGGTTGAACGATGCCGGCGGCCCGCCACCACCAAACCGGAACGGGTTGCGCTGTTCGGGCGTGGGGTCTGATCGCTCAGTATCCATGTCGTCGAGTCGTACTGGTTGCACCGCTCCCTTCGGGTCTGTCCCCGCTCCCGGACCGGTCGCACCCGCGATGGGGTTCCCGGCCCACGCACCGGACGGCGAGGCCGGCACCGAGTCCGGAGTTGATCCACAGCCCATCAAGAACACCGCCGTCGCGCCGACGCTCAACCCGCACCGCAGCGGGTGGCGGTCACGACGCCTCATCCGGTCCTTCCCAGAAGTACGTGGACACGCCCAGCGTGAGCACGAGCTCGTCGTCCGCCCCGTTTCCCTGGCCCAGCACAACCGACTCAATCAGGATGAACTCCAGCGCCGTCTCCATCTCGTAGATGAACTGACGGAGATCTTCATACTCGCCCGCCAGCACCATGGTCGTACTCAGCTTGGTCAGAGGACTGTCTCTCACCTTTTCGGACACACTGCTCCGCCGCTCCAGCACAAGATTCATATCCGCGGACAAATTATCGAGATAGGGGGAGAGCAGATTCCTCGCCTCCGCGAGATCGCGGGGCAGCACATCGCTGTAGAAACGCTGTAACTGATTGTCTGCTAGAGACTTACTCTCGACTGACGCACTCACCTCGGCGTACGCGCCGGTCACATCGTTTAATTGGCCTCCGGCGGTCGCCATGCGCAACTCAGATTGCTCAACCTTGTTGGCATATGGGTACACGGCGAACGCGTAGAGCCCGATATCCACCGCCAGAATCACGCCCACGGCGATGACCAGACCGCGCTTCTCGTCAAGAACTCTCTGCCACAGCCTCATCACCGCGCTCCACCGCCGGGCGGCTCTTGGCGATCTCCCGCGTTCGCCTCCGCGTCTGCCGAAGGGTCGCCATCTGGCGTCGTGGTGAGCACCGGGTCCGGGTCGTCGTCGGCCATGCCGGCCCCGACCTCCTGCAGATACCGGCCTCGCAGCACCGCTTGATACACGCCCTCGTCCGTCAATTCCGAGCTGCGATTCAACACCTCGGCGAACGCGCCAGACTCTTCGAGCGCATCGATAAAACCGGTAATGCCTTCGAGGGCTCGACCAACGACCAGCATGGAGACCTCCACCGATTCCGGGCTGATGTCCGGCCGCACCTCGGTCAACATGACATCTGGCGGGAGCGTGGTCTCAACCCGGTTGAAGAACTGGGTCCATGAGAAGACGCGCTGATCGATCAGCGTATTGGCCTCTCGCGCGGCGGCCGCGACCCCTTCGAGGGCCAGCGGACTCACCGTTCGTTGCACCTCCGCGGTGCGCACCGACAAGTCTTCCCGCTCGAGCTCGGCCTGTGCCGCTTGCGCAGCCAGTTCCGTATTCCGCCCCGACAACTCAATGATGCGAAGCACAAGGCTAGCCAGCACCGCCAACCCCAGCAGGGCCACGACGCCGAGCACCGCATAGACGGCGCGTTCGTTGTAGAACGGTCTGGTCGCGAGATTTGTTCGAAGCATGGTCCGAGTGCACGGTCTGAAGACCCTGGAGTTCGGCGGACATCGATCCGCCGGGCGCCACGAGTCCTACGCCCCTGTTTCGGACGACGAGTGCTCGCGCAATAGCAGGCCGAGTGGGGCGGCCACCAGATCGGGGAGCGAGCCATCGCCCCGCTGGCCGATGCGACTGGTCGCAAACGTGATCGGATTGACGGACACGCCGAGTCGCAATTGGAGTGAATCGCGCAGTACCTCGGCGTCCTCGGCGGTGGTATTGGCGGCGCTCGCGGCCAGGAAGACGTGACCGAATCCCGCGCCCTCCAGCCGATCCTCGTAGTACATCGTCGTTTGATGCACGAGATCCGCGAGGTTGCCCTCGCCGTCCGCAGGACGGTTGCGGAAGAGAATGACGTGACCGTGTCGCACCACCGCGATGGTGCTGTAGCTCTGCGCGACATGGATGAGCAACCAGTCGCCGTCGCCCCCGGTGCCTTCGGCGAGAATGGCGTTCAACTGACTGAAACTGGCCAAGTCCACCACACCGGCGTGCCCGCCCGCCGCCGTGCACACGCTCTCATACTCTTCGACGATGTCCCGTCGCATGAGGCTGACGACAAACTCGCGGGCGCCGTCTTCACCCACCATGCCGGCCGAATACGTCACCTGCGTATCTTCGACCCGGAAGGGTGCGGCCTTTCTCGCCTGCCACCGCACGAGCTGGTCGAGATCAGCGGCTGCGGCCGGCACGTTCTCGAACGTCATGAGCGAGACCTTGGCGGCGCTGTCGGGGAGGACCAACCCGACGCGTGTCGGGTGGCCCGGGATCTGACGCAACACACGGGCGACGGCATCGCTGACCGCCGCCCGGTCAATGACGTTGGACGCGTTGGCCGCGGGCACCAGGGCACCATCCGGCAGCGGCTCGGTGACCACCGCTGAGAGTCCCGCCTGCCGCCCGCGATCCAGCGCCACGCCGGTCACCCGGTCAGCCGCAATCTCGATACTTGCGGCCGGCGGACGTGGGGCGAACAACCGACGGACCCGTGGGAGAAACGCCATGGTCGGTGTGGCCTACTTGATGAACGTCACCTTGTTGATTTCGCGAAGCGTGGTGAGACCGGAGAGCAACTTCTCCACCGCGCTGTCGCGCAGGAACCGCATGCCCTCGTTCCGCATGACCTGCTTGATCTCCGACGTGGGAGCCTTGGCGAGAATCATCTCTCGTATCTCATCGGTCAGATCGAGCAACTCGCATAGGGCCGTGCGTCCCCGATAGCCGGTGCCACCACAGTCGATACACCCCGCGCCTTCAAAGAACTCGTGTTTGTAGGCCAGTTGCGGGTCGAGACCGGATTCCTCCAGCGCTTCGCGTGTCACCGTGGCCGTGCGCCGACACTCGGGGCAGACCATCCGCACCAGCCGCTGCGCCATGACGCAGTTGAGCGACGACACGAACTGGTAGGCCTCGACGCCCATATTCAAGAACCGCCCCAGAACATCCAGCACGTTGTTGGCGTGGACCGTCGTGAACACGAGGTGACCGGTCAGGGCCGACTGAATGGCAATCTGGGCCGTTTCGGAGTCGCGAATCTCGCCGACCATGATCTTGTCCGGGTCGTGTCGGAGGATGGAACGCAGGCCCCGCGCGAACGTCAGACCCTTGCGTTCGTTGATCGGAATCTGCGTGATGCCGTGCAGTTGATACTCCACCGGGTCTTCGATGGTGACGATCTTGTCTTCCGACGAATGAATCTCCGACAGCGCGGCGTACAGCGTCGTGGTCTTGCCGCTGCCGGTCGGCCCGGTCACCAGCACCATGCCGTACGGTTCCATGATGGCCCGACGAAACCGACGCAACTCCGACTCGGCGAACCCCAAAATGTCGAGTCGCAGTTCGCGGAACTGCTCGCTGATGGCATCCTTGTCCAAAATTCTGATGACGGCGTCCTCGCCGTGCACCGTCGGCATGACGGAGACACGGAAGTCGATCGTCTTGCCTGGAACCCGCACCTTGAATCGCCCGTCCTGGGGCACCCGCTTCTCGGCGATGTCCAACTCGGCCATGACCTTGACCCGAGACAGGATCGCGCTGTGAAAGCTCTTGTCGACGGGCCGCATCGCCGACTGCAGCGTGCCGTCGATACGATATTTCACATACACCGCGTCATCCTGCGTCTCGATATGGATGTCACTGGCACGCCGCTGGAGGGCCGTGTAGATCATCGAGTCAACGAGACGAATCACCGGACTGATATCGCTCGTCAACCGTTCGACGGTCAGGTTGTCCTCGTTGCCCTCGTCCTCCCGCAGAATCTGCAGCTCGAAGCTTTCGGTCGCCTCGTCGAGCACCCGCTGCGAGCCCTCGCTCTTCTTGAGAATGGTCTCGATGGCCGACGAGGTCCCGACGGTCACCCGAATCGTCGTATTGAGCAGCAACGTCAACTCGTCGATCATCGGCAGGTCGGACGGATCCGACACCACGATCACGAGCGTCTGGTCGTCCTTACGATGGGGCACGAAGCCATAGCGGAGCATCAGGTCGGCCGGAATCGACCGGAAAAGTTCCGCATCGATGCGAAACTTCTCCATGTCAACGAACTCCAGCCGATACCGTTCCGCCAGCTGACGCGCCCGCGCGACCTCCGCCGCGTGGTCGGCCGCCGACGTGTCGACCTCGACATTCAGCTCCTCAGGGTCCAACGAGCCGGCCGGCGTGGCCGGCGGGACTTCCACGTTGGAACGCGGGTCGTTCGTCATGACAGTACGGACCCCATCTGCAGCAACGGCATGTAGAGCGCGATGAGCAGCGCCGCAATCACCACGCCCATGATGACCAGCAGGGCCGGCTCGACGATGGTCACGAACCGGCCGAGTTGGGTATCGATCTCCTCGTCGAAGAAGTCGGCCACGCTCGTTAGCATCTCCTGCAACGCCCCGGTGGACTCGCCAACCTCCACCATTTTGATCGCCACCCCGGGGAACACGCCTCGCGCTGCCAGCGACGACGCCAGCGACTCTCCCTCTCGCACCCGTTGTCCAACGAGCTTGAGCTGCTCGGCAAAGAATCGATTACCGAGGGCGCGAGACGCTACATCGAGAGCGTTGACCAGCGGAATCCCCCCGCTGAGCAGGGTGGCGAGCGTCCGCGCCAGCTGCGATGTGGCAAACCGTCCCGCGATACGCCCTGCCCCTGGCACTCTGAGAATCAGGCGATCGAGGACCGCGAGTTGACCCGGTTGCCGGACCCAGTACCCGCCCGCCGCGATCACACCACCGATGCCGAGCACCACCAGAACGAAATAGGCGCGAAAGAACGCTGACATCGACACGATCACCTGTGTGATCACCGGCAGTTCTTCACCAAAGCTCTGGTAAAAGCCTTCGAACTCCGGCACCACGCGGAGCACGATGATACTGACGACGACGAGCGACAGCATCATCAGAATGACCGGATAGACGAGGGCCGCCACGGTCTTGCGTTTCACGTTCGCGACGACCTTGACGTGGGTGACATAACGTCGAATCACTTCCTCGAGCCCACCACTTTTCTCGCCCGCCACGAGAGATGCGGTGTAGATGCCCGGGATCAGGGCGCCCTGCGCTTCGAACGCTTCTGACAGCGCGGCGCCGGAGCGAACCCGATCGTGGACGTCATTGAGTGTCGCCCGGAAGCCGGGGTCTTCTATGCGCTGGCGCAGAATGTCGAGTGACTGCACGAGCGGCAGCCCCGCTCGCAGCAGAGTGGCAAGCTCTTGGTTGAACACCAAGAACTCACGGGTCTTGATTCGACGCCGCCTCGAGAAGGAGACACCTGACCCAAACCACCCGCCTTTCCGGTTGAGCGAGAGGATGTAGAGTCCCTTGGACTCCAGTTCCCGTCTGAGCAGGGGCTCGCTGTCGGCGACGTGGATCTCCTCGATGACTTCGCCGGTGTCGGTGCCGAGCCTGCAACGAAACTCCATAACGTCAGCACCCGGGTGGCCGCGCCGCCATGTGGCGTGGGCGGTTGTCAGAGAGGCAGAGTCGGCACCGGCCCACACGAAATCATACCAGTGGCGGGGCACGGTCCGACCGGCTTCTCGCCTTGCTCGGGCGGCCCAGCGCCGGTCTCGGTGCGACGCAGGGCTTTCACTACGGGCTGCTAGTCGTGTTCGACGTCGGCCAGTTCGAGAATCTTGGTGACGTAGCGGCGGGTTTCGGGGAACGGAGGCACCCCCCCGAACTTGCGCACCGAGCCCTCCCCCGCGTTGTACGCCGCCAGGGCCGCATGGACATCGTAGCGGTCGAGGAGCGACCTGAGGTGTTTGGTGCCGGCTTCGACATTGTCAGATGGGTTGTAGGGGTCGGCCACCGCGTATTGGTGGGCGGTGGCGGGCATCAGCTGCATCAGCCCCATCGCGCCTTTCGCGGACACCGCGTTCGGTTTGTAGGACGACTCCACCTCGATGAGCGCGAAGAGCAGCGCGGAATCAACCCCGTGACGCACCGACGCCGCGTCGATAATCTCCGCAAAGGGCCGCACCGGCGCCGGTGGCACTATCGTCTCCGCCAACCGCTCCACCGGGGGCGGTGGGGCGTAGTCCGCTTCGATGCGGACGATCAGTGATCGGTCACAGACAATCTGCCCGCCGTTCGGCAGATGCAGCACCACGCGATCGCCTTCGAACTCATGGCCACTGATGGCCAGCGTCCGCCCGGTCGTCAACAGAACGAGCTCGGCCGATGCCGGTGCGACGGCTGGCCGGACCAGCAGCAGCAGCGCCAACAGTGACAATCGGAAGGCTCTTGAGGCAAACGCCATTCCCCCAAAATACCACGGCCGTCGGACAAGAGTGCTCATGCACACCTTTCTCGGCGTCACCGCAAAGACACGATAGTCGTGCGCGAAGAACCCGCTCGGGGTCCTAGTTCTCTTCGAGGAAGGCGTAAAACACCTGCATCCCCAGTTCGCGGCCGTCGGTGTTGGCGCCGTTGGTGACCTCCGACGGCACGAACGAGGGATCAACCGTCAGCGTCAGGGTGGCCGTGTCGGCACCGCCCAAGCTGGCGCCCGACACCGGGACGATGTGGTAGCTCGGCTCCGCCGACCCGAGCTCGATGGTCTCGACCGGCGTGTCGCCGATACTCAGCGTCAGGATTTGGGGGCTCTCGAACAACTCGGGACGACCGTCGACCTCGAGATACAACGTCGAGTCAGTTTGAGTGTTCCTGAACGAGATGGTCGCTTGGCCGGTGGTCCAACGCCACTCCCGATACGGCTCTTCGGGCACCGATTCAGCCGCGTGCCACCCATCCTCATAGATCAGGAACCCGCTCTCCGACTGTGGCACCATCTCGAGCGTCGCCACCTCATAGGATCGCTGACCGAGGTGCTCACCGGCGAGCGGTAGACGGTCTCCGGCCGTTGCCGAATACAACCCCAGCGCCACCGTGACCTCTCCGATATACGGGAAGACTGGCACCACCATCCGCCGGTCGTAGCTGATTTCCTGACCCGGTCGCCAGCTCGTCGTCGACTGAGGCGGCGCATGGTCATCGGTGAACATCAGGTCACCGTCCGCGTCCAGAAAATGTACGAAGACGAGATAGTCGTCAGCAAACAGACCGGCATCCGGGGCCACCGTGAACCGATACGTCAATTCGAGTGGGCCGCCGAGCGGAACCCGGGCCCGGTTCAACCCCACCGCGGGCGTCGCCACTGGTGAAGCGGTATCGGCCAGTCCACAGCCGGCCAGGCTGGCCAGGACGGCCGCACTGCCGATCACAGCAGCACTACGATGAGACAGATAAGAGATCAAACGTGGGCTCATAAGAACAGCGCAACATGATAGCGCTATTGTCGCATCTTCTGCAATATGCTATATTATCGGCGCTTTCGGCCTAGCGTCTTGCCTCCGGTGCGCGATTCGCTCCGCCTCACGGACCTGAGTGAGTCACCCACAACCGCCAATCTGGCTGTACGACCCGGAGAACGATAATGTCCCTCGAAGCGCTCGGCATGGTGGAAACGAAGGGTCTGGTTGGTTCCATTGAGGCCGCCGACGCCATGGTCAAAGCGGCCAACGTCGTGCTGGTCGGTAAGGAGTACATCGGAGCCGGGTTCGTCACCGTGTTCGTCCGGGGCGATGTCGGCGCGGTCAAAGCATCGACCGATGCCGGGGCGGCCGCGGCCCGCCGTGTCGGCGAGCTGGTGTCGGTACACGTGATCCCGCGCCCGCACGGCGAGGTGGAGAAAATCCTGCCGAACGGCGACTAAGGCCCCCCGCACACGCGGTTCTTGATTTTCCTTGCCATCCAGGCCACCAGCCACCATGGCCGACTCTGTCGCGCAGACTGACCGAGACCTCGACTCCATCCGGCAGGCCCGCACAATGGCTCGGCGTGCCAAAGCGGCGCAGACACGCCTGGCCGAGCTGAACCAGGAGCAGATTGACGGGATCGTCGACGCCATGGCCAGCGCCGCGGCCGCCCAGGCGGGGCCGTTCGCCCGGATGGCGGTCGAGGAAACCGGATACGGGCTTGAGGCGGACAAGGTCCAGAAGAACCTGTTCGCGGCCGACACCATTTACCGCTTCATCAGGCCCATGCGCACGGTCGGCGTCATCGCCCGGCACGACGACGTGCGGGTGGTGGATATCGCCGAACCGTTCGGCGTCGTCGCCGCCATCGTCCCGTCGACCAACCCCACGTCGACCGCCATCTACAAACTGCTGGTCTGTCTGAAGGCGCGCTGTGCCGTGGTGTTGAGCCCACATCCGTCCGCGGTTCGCTCGATCCGACGCGTCGCGGAAGTGATGACCGAAGCCGCCACGGCGGCTGGTGCGCCGGACGGGTCGATCAGTTGCATGACCACGATTACGCTCGAAGGTACCCAGGAACTGATGCGCCGCCGCGAGGTGGCCCTCATCCTGGCGACCGGGGGACTGGCCCTGGTCCGCGCCGCCTATAGCGCCGGCAAGCCGGCCTACGGGGTCGGTCCCGGGAACGCACCCGCCTATGTCGAGCGCACCGCCGATCTGGCCAAGGCCGTGGCTGACATCATCACCGGGAAGACGTTCGACAACGGAGTGCTCTGTTCATCGGAGAACTCCGTTGTCGTCGACGAGGTCATTTCCGGCGAGGCGCGTCGAGAATTCGAACGACAAGGCGGCTATTTTCTCAGCCCGGCTGAAGCCGAGCGTCTGGCCGCGACCTTGGTCACCGCGGACCGCCTACCGAACCCGGAGCTGGTCGGTCGCACGGCGTTGGAGATTGCGGGCCGAGTCGACATCCACGTCCCGGCTGACACCCGGGTGCTCCTTGCCCCGCTGGATGGCGTTGGGCGCGAGTATCCCCTCTCCATGGAGAAGCTCTGCCCCGTCCTCTCGTTCTACGTGGTGGCGGACTGGCACGAGGCGTGCAGCCGATGCCAGGAGATTCTTCGATACGGCGGGATGGGACACACGATGTCGATCCACTCGCAGGATGAACAGGTCATCCTCGAATTCGGCCTCAAGAAATCGGCGTTCCGCATCGTGGTGAACACCCCGACCACGCTCGGCTCGATCGGGATGACCACCGGGCTCGATCCATCAATGACGCTCGGCTGCGGCGGACACGGCGGTAACATCACCTCCGACAACATCACTCCGCGACATCTCCTGAACACGAAGCGACTGGCCTACGGGATCCGGCCGGCCCGAGCGCCCGTCGCACCCGCAGCCGACTCTCCCGAGGGACCTCGCCTCCCCGAGGCCCCATCCAAACCGAAGCGCGGCGGCATCGACCCGGCGCTGCTCTCGGGGCGAATCGAGACGTTCCTGGCCTCGCGCGGCATCGCCGCCACCTCGGAGGCTTCGCCACCAAGTCTTGCGGCCGCGCCGACCATCACCCCCTCCGCCACGGCGCCGGTCCCGGCTCCCCCCCCGGTCACACCGGTGGCGAGCACCACCGCTGGCACGTCCGTGGTCCCCGAGGTGGACGTGGCGGTCGATTTCGTGTGTGAAGACGACGTGCGTCAGGCGCTACGGGACCATCGGCGCATTACCGTCGGCGAAGGCACCATCATCACGCCGTCAGCCCAGGACCTCGGTCAGCAGCACCACGTGTTCGTCCAGGCCGAACTCCCCCGTTAGGCCCGTGTCACGCGCGACGGATGGCACATCCTGCCATGCCGACTCGGCTCGACGTCTCGGGATTTGCTAGTGTCCCGTCTCACGTAAGTCCGGCACTGAGAACGCAGACGTAGCCGCCGGTGGTCCATCTGCTGGACACCGTCTTGCAATAGCCGCGGTCGTGTTGGCCACGCTGCGCACCGCTGCGACCTTCGGAATCGACGCCTACCCGGTCGATGTCGAGGTCGACGTCTCCGATGGCGGACTGCCGACCATCACCATGGTGGGACTACCGGATGCCAGCGTGCGCGAGTCACGGGAGCGCGTGCAGAGCGCCGTCCGCAACTCCGGGTTCGAATTCCCGCAACGACGCGTCACCGTCAATCTCTCCCCGGCCGACATCCGCAAGGTCGGGGCCGCCTTCGACCTGCCCATTGCCCTCGGCGTCCTGGCCGCGTCGGGTCTGCTCCCCCACCGGCGTCTTGACGAGGCGATCGTCCTCGGCGAGTTGTCCCTCGACGGTGCGGTGAGATCCATTCGCGGCACGCTGCCGATTGCGGCCCGCGCGCGCCGAGACGGTATCCGAGACATCGTGCTGCCAGCGGCCAACGCGACGGAAGCGGCGCTTGTCTCCGGACTCGACGTCGTCGGCGTCAACTCGCTGCAGGAAACCGTCGCGATTCTGAGTGGTCGTCAGCCTCGCCCGCCGACACCGTCGCCGCCCATCACCGCCCCCCACCACACGAACCCGGCCCACTCCGCCGACCTGGCGGACGTCAAGGGTCAGGCCCTGGCTCGTCGGGCGCTCGAGGTCGCGGCCGCCGGCGGGCACAATCTGCTGTTCGTCGGCCCCCCAGGGGCCGGCAAGAGCATGCTCGCCCGGCGACTCCCCGGCATCCTCCCGCCGTTGACGCTCGACGAGGCCCTGGAAACCACCGCGATTCACTCGGTTGCCGGCCTCCTCCCTCCCGCCGCCGGGCTCCTGACCGCGGCCCCGTTCCGAGCGCCGCATCACACCGCGTCCAACGTCGCACTCGTCGGTGGTGGCAGCCTGCCGCGGCCCGGCGAGATCAGCCTGGCGCACAACGGCGTGCTCCTGCTCGACGAAACGGCCGAGTTCGCCCGGCACGTGCTGGACGCGCTCCGCCAACCACTCGAAGAAGGCGCGATCCGGATCGCGCGGGCTCTCCGCACCGCCGTCTTTCCCGCCCGGTTCATGCTCGTCGCCGCCATGAACCCCTGTCCATGCGGCTATCACGACGACCCGGTGCGGGTCTGCCGATGCACACCCCAGCAGATCGATCGGTATCGGGGGCGCCTCTCCGGGCCGCTGCGCGACCGGATTGATCTGAGCGTCTGGGTGCCGGCGGTGCCGTTCACCGCGATCGCGATGGCGGCGCCTGGAGAGTCGTCGGCCTTCGTCCGGCGACGGGTCTTCGCGGCCCGCGACCGCCAGTCGGTGCGGAACCATTCCGAGGGGATCGTCCCCGTGAACGCGCGACTGGCGGGCGCGGCGCTCACCCGCCACTGCGCCCTCGACGCCGCCGGTCTACGCGTGCTCGATGCCGCCAGTCGTCGGTTCCACCTGTCCGCGCGAAGTTGTCATCGGCTGATGAAGGTCGCTCGCACGATCGCCGACCTCGCCGGGGCGGACCGGATCACGGTGGAGCATCTGGCCGAAGCGGTGCAGTTCCGGTTGGAGGACTAGCCCGCAGTCGTTGACAGGCTACCGGTCGGGCGGTATTTTCCTCTCGCCACACGAGAGGAGCAGACGTGCTCAAGACGGAATACCTGCAGGGGGCCCTCGACCTGCCGCTCACGCTCGGCCCCAATCACGGCTGGGGTGTCCAGCAACACATCTGACAGGTGTCTTTCGAGGCTCTGGGCCGGAGCACGTGGATTGGCGTCGCTCCGATACGGTGCGACAGTCACCGATCCCCTTAGCTGGACCGTCTTCCAGGTCGCCTCGCGTGTACGACCCTCGCAGCCTCGTGGCCGCCCGCTCGCCGGGCGATGCGCGCCGATCCCGTGCGGCTGCTGCGAGATGAGTGCGGATGCGGCGTCGGTCGAATGCCGCGGGGCTTTTTGCCAGCCCCGTGAGAGAATCAGCGTTCGATACCGGCAGGGTCACACCGACAATGGCGTGTTCGTGTGGCTATGGGCAAGTCCCTGAACGCGGAGGTCACAGCATCATGTTGAACAAGAAGCACCGAGCATCGTTGGTCATCGCCGTCGCCATCGCGGTGGCGGGCACGTCCTACGCGGTGGTCGCGCAGCAAGCGCCACCACAACCGATGTCGTTCTTCGTCACTAGTGTCGGCCTGGGAGACGGGGCCAATCTCGGCGGCCTGGCCGGCGCCGACGCGCACTGCCAAACGCTGGCGACCGCGGCCGGCCGCGGCGCTTCGACGTGGCAGGCCTATCTCAGCACGCAGGGACCGAACGCCGTGAACGCGCGAGACCGGATCGGCAGCGGGCCCTGGTATGCGAGCGGGGGGCGCCGACGCGTCGCCACGGATGTCGCGTCACTCCATGGGGACACGCTGGAGCTGGCGCAGTTGGGCAACGCGCTGGGCAAGGTGATATCGATGACAGAGAACGGTGACCGCGTCAACGGTGTCGGCGACTCGCCGAATCAGCACGACATCCTGACCGGCTCCCACACGAACGGGCGCGGGTACACGGATGGGATGGACCACACGTGTAACAACTGGACGGGCAATGGTACTGGCTCAGCGCAACTGGGTCATTCGGACAAGCAGGGTGGCAACAACGGCTCCTGGAACTCGTCGCATCCGAGCCGTGGGTGCGGACAAGCCGACCTCGTGGCCACCGGCGGGGCCGGGCTCTTCTACTGCTTCGCGACCAACTAGTGGACGCAGTACGCGACCGACGGTGGGGCGGTCACGCGCCGCCCCACCACTCTTCGTGGACGGTCACCACGCGCTGCTCTTATACGCGCTGCGGGCAGCAGCCATCTGCTCAACCGACTCTGATACGCGGCCATGACACAACCCCTCGGCGATACCCATCTGGATATCGCACAGTTTCGTAGCGGCGCGATTGCCATCCGGAGCGTCATTGGCGGTACGTTCATGGGACTCGCCAATCTGGTCCCCGGAATCTCGGGCGGCACCATGCTGCTCGCGGTGGGCGTCTACCCCCAGTTCATCAGCGGCGTGGCGGAGGTCTCGACGTTGCGGTTCCGGCCCAAGGTACTGCTCATGCTGGCCTGTGTCGTCGGCGCGGCCGGCGTGGCCATCGGCGGCTTTGCGGGGGTGATCGGCAGCCTGCTCGACCGATATCAATGGGCGATGTATTGCCTCTTCATCGGTCTCACGCTGGGAGGCGCGCCGCTGTTGTGGCGGATGCTTCGGCCCCTCGACACCACCGTGATGACCAGCGGCGCGGTCGCCGTCGTGTTGATGGCCTTGCTGGCATTGACCGACCCGGAACGTATCGGGACCCAGGCCGCACCGGGACTGGCCGCCTATACGATGCTGGCCGTCGCCGGTTTCTCGGGTGGAGCGGCCATGATCCTCCCGGGCGTCTCGGGCGCGTATCTTCTGCTGATCCTGGGCCAGTATCGGGCGATCGTCGACGCGGTAGCGAGGGCCGCCGATGGCGCCCGTGCCGGCGACTGGATGGTCGCGCTGCAGACGCTCCACGTCCTGATTCCTGTGGCTATCGGGGTCGGGCTTGGCGTCGTGGGAGTGAGCAACCTCGTGCGGAGGCTCCTGGCGAACTATGAGCGGGCGACGCTCGGCTTTCTCCTTGGCCTGCTGTGCGGCGCCGTCATCGGACTCTGGCCATTCAACGACCCGATCCCGCCACAGGTCGGCGACATCGTTCGGGGTGTCGCCCTCACCACGGCCGATCTGGTCGCGGCGGTCGATCCGGAAGACTACCGCACGATCAAAGTCCTCCCATCATTCGCACAAGTCCTTGGCGGTTCCGCTCTTGGACTCGTCGGCTTCACCGCGTCGTGGGGCATCTCCCGTTTCGGCCGCTGAGTCGCCCGCGGTGGGTCTAAAGACCCGCTGCTACGAATGACAACACGACGTCTCGGGGGTGCGGGGCGCAGCCCCGTCCGAAATAGGTCGCGTCGCTAGACCCGACCTGCTCGCTGAACCGGTGTCCGCACGAGGTCTTCGTCTGGCAAGGCGCAAGGAGGGAGCAACCAGGCAGGCTGTGACCGACGAAGTAACGCCGCCAGACGAAGACCTCGCCCGGAAACCTAGGCGAGGACTTCGTGGACGACTCGTGCTGGTTCCACACCGGTGAGGCGAGCATCCAGGCCGCGGTGGTTGTGGGTGAACCGCTCGTGGTCGATACCGAACAGGTGGAGAATGGTCGCCTGGAAATCTCGGATATGCACCGGGTCCTTGACGATGTTGTACGAAAAATCGTCGGTCTCCCCGTAGACCGTGCCACCCTTCACTCCGCCCCCCGCCATCCAGAGGCTGAAGCACCGAGGGTGATGGTCGCGACCGTAGTCGGTCGGGGTGAGCCGACCCTGCGAGTAGATCGTGCGGCCGAATTCGCCCCCCCAAATCACCAAGGTCTCATCGAAGAGTCCACGCTCTTTCAGGTCCTGGATAAGCGCCCAGGCCGCACGGTCGACGTCTGCCGCCTGCGCCGGCAACACTTGCGGCGCGAACGAGTGCACGTCCCAGCCCCGGTGGTAGATCTGGACGAATCGCACGCCGCGCTCGACGAGACGTCTCGCCATCAGCGCCGCGTTCTGGAACTTCCCGGCCTGCTTGGCTTCCTCACCCCACCGTTCGAACGTGCGGTCGGGCTCGCTTGAGAGATCCGCCATCTCAGGCACGGACGACTGCATCTTGAAGGCCATCTCGTACTGCTCGATACGCGCGAGCGTCTCCGGATCGCCGACCTGTTCGTAGCGCAGCCGGTTCAATTCGCCGAGACCGTCCAGCATCTGACGACGCACCGCCGGGGACACGCCGTGCGGATCTTTGAGATAGAGCACGGGATCCGACCCTGTGCGCAGCCCTACCCCGGCGTATTCCGGCGACAGGAACCCGGCGCTCCAGAGCTTGGCTGAGATCGCCTGCACCCCGGCGCGCGGATGGCTTCGCTCCGCGTTCATGACGACAAAGGTCGGCAGGTTTTCATTCATGCTGCCCAGCCCATAAGCGAACCAGGACCCGATACACGGCCGACCCGGAATTTGCTGACCGGTCTGAATGAACGTAATGCCCGGCTCGTGGTTGATCGCGTCGGTGTGCATCGACCGGATGACGGCCAGGTCGTCGGCCATGCTCGCGGTGTGCGGGAGCAGTTCGGAGAACCAGGCGCCACTCTGGCCGTGCTGAGCAAAGTTGAAGACCGACGGCGCGATGGGAAATCGCGACTGTCCAGAGGTCATCGTGGTCAACCGCTGGCCCTGTCGGATCGTCTCCGGGAGGTCCTTGTCGTACCAGTCCTTCATCTTTGGCTTGTAGTCGAGCAGATCCATCTGGGGCGGGGCGCCCATCATGTGGAGATAGATGCACCGCTTTGCCTTCGGCGCGAAGTGCGGCAGCGATGGGAGCCCCCCGACGACATCATTCGTCTGAGGCAACGCGAACGCGTCGGTCGACAGCAGATTGGCCAACGCGATCCCACCGATGCCCTTGGCGGCGGTGCCGAAGAATTGACGTCTGGTCTCCGCCCGAATCGCTTCCTTGAATGGGTGCATCGTGTCCTCTCGCGTACGGTCAGACGTTGAGGCGTCCAGGGGCTACTTGTTGAGTACTTCGTCGAGATTGAACAACTGGCTGGCCAACATCGTCCACGCCGCAGACTCCGTGACCGGCAGGGCCGCGTCGAACGCCGAGTCACCCACGTCGAGCAGGGCGCGGGCATCGTCCGTATCGACCTGATACAGATCGACGAACCCGTCGAAGGTTCGCTTCGCGACCGCGCGCTCGGGTTCCGTAAGACTGCGCGCCAACAGTCTAGCGGTGACGAAGTCGAGCCGGCGGTCGAAGTCGTCACCCGCTTCACGCATCGCCCGCTGCGCGAGTTGTCGCGACGCCTCGACGAACTGCGTGTCGTTCATCGTGACCAGGGCCTGCAGCGGCGTGTTCGTCCGCTCGCGCCGCACCGTCGAGTGCTCGCGGGTTGGGGCGTTGAAAATGTCCATCGAGGCCGGCGGGGCCGAACGTTTCCAGAACGTGTAGAGGCTCCGCCGATAGAGCTTGTCTCCCGAATCTTGCTCGTACAGCCGTGTGTTGCTCTGGGGCATCGCCACCGTCGACCAGACACCGTCCGGCTGATATGGCTTCACACTCGGGCCGCCAATCGTCCGAACTAGCAACCCGCTCGCCGCCAACGCGTAGTCGCGGATCATTTCCGCGTCCATCCGGAAGCGAGGCCCGCGTGAGAGCAACCGATTTTGCGGGTCGATCTCTAGCTTGTCTGGGGTCAGGGAGGCGGCCTGGCGGTAGGTGGCCGAGGTCACGAGGATGCGGAAGAACTGCTTTACATCCCACCCTGACTCCAGAAACTCAACCGCGAGATAGTCCAGCAGATTCGGGTGTGATGGGATCTCGCCCTGAGCGCCGAAGTCCTCACTCGTGGTCACGATCCCGGTGCCAAACACCTGCTGCCAAAACCGGTTCACCGTCACCCGGCTCGTGAGCGGGTTCTCGTCGTCGACGAGCCAGCGCGCCAGCCCCAGCCGATTACGTGGCAAGGAGTCGGCCATCGGCGGCAGGGCCGCGGGCGTGCCCGCCAGGACACGTTCGAGCGGCTGGTCATACATGCCACGACTCAGGACGTGGGCCTCCGGCACGGTGTCCGGCGATTCATGCATCACATGCGTGATGCTGCCTCGCCGTCGCACCTCCCGCCACTCGCGAGCGATCCTCTGTTGCCGAGCGACCAGCCCGCGGTACTCGTCGTCGTCGACACTGAGATAGCGCACCCGGAGCGTGTCCCGCTCCTCCACACTCAGCGACCCAGGCGCCTTCGCCCGAGCGCCCTGCAGCATCTGCCACTCCGAGACGACCCGCGCCTCGTTGACGGTCAGCACACGATTGAACACCCGCAGGTCCGCAATCCCGCCGCCACCGAAGTGCCGTACCTCAGATGCGCCATCCCTCGCCACAGCATCGCCACGGCCCAGATAGAACGGCCCGTCGGTCAACATGCTGCCCTCGGCCTTGGCAAAGAACTCGCTCCCCTGTTCCTCCACGAGATCGCCATCTTGGTAGATGTGGAGACCGCCGCGTTCGCCGGTGCCGTCATGGGTCACCACGATGTGGGTCCACTCCCCCGTCGGCATGCGCTTGGTATTGATGGGACCGATCCGGGCGCTCGGCGCCCCCACGCCCGGAGCCGCGCGGTCGCCGGTCATTCGGAACGTCAGCTGGCGAGACCCGATCGTCAGCGCCCAGCCTCGTCCTCCGTCCTCCTGGTCGTACTGCCCGCCGACCACGAAATTGCCCTCGTCCTCGGGCTGATAAATCCACATCGCCAGTGAAAACGGAGTGTCGGAGTCAAGCGACATCGTGGGCAACTCGGCCCAGGACGCGTCATCGAACATCAAGGCCGGATGTCCAATGGGGCCCTCCTCGATCCGCGCGCCTGGCTGCACCCGCATCGCACGACGCTCCCCGTGGAACCAGACGGCCGGACCAGCGGCATCGTCAAGCGCCATCGTCAGGATCTCGGCCGTGGGCTCGAGTGGAGTGGTCAGATCGCGATGCGCGCCCCGCGTCAACCACTCATCGAACGTCGTTTCAATCGCCTTCGCTCGGAACGCGAGCTGCGTGTCGACATCGGCCGCCCGCAGTCGAAGCTGCCGCCAGAGGTCGCGGTCCGCGGCGTCCGGGACGACGAGGATTGGCGGCGGATCGGACACGTTCCCATCCATCACGTACTGCGTCGTGTTCCGGAAGAACGCCGTCATGGCATAGAACTCGCGCTGCGCGATGGGGTCGAATTTATGGTCGTGGCAGGTGGCGCATCCGACCGTCAATCCGAGAAACACACTCCCAATCGTTTCTGCGCGGTCCTTGGCGTAGATCGCCTCATATTCCTCCGGCACGACGCCGCCTTCGTTGGTCGTGATGTTGTTACGTTGAAACCCCGTCGCCACCAGTTGATCAAGGCTGGGCTGTGGCAAGAGATCGCCGGCAATCTGATCCACGGTAAATTGATCAAACGGCTGGTTCTGGTTGAAGGCCGCTATCGCCCAGTCCCGGTAGGCATACATCTCGCGGTAGTTGTCGATATGAATCCCGTGGGTATCACCGTAACGCGCGGCATCCAACCAATACCGGGCCCGGTGCTCGCCCCAGTGTCTGGACGCGAGCAGACGGTCCACCAACGTCTCATAGGCCTGGTCTGACGTATCGCCCAAAAAGGTCGCCAGCGTTCCAGGGTCTGGAGGAAGACCAGTGAGATCCAGCGCGACACGACGCGCGAGCGTCCGCCGATCGGCTTCTGGTGCGGGCGACAACCCCTCCGCCTCGAGCCTCGACAGGATGAAACGGTCAAGCGGCTGGCGAATCCAGCCCTCGGACGCCACCCTCGGCGCTACCGGTGCTTCGATCGATGCGAAGGACCAATGCTGGTCCCAGGACGCCCCGGCCTCGATCCACTGGCGAAGCACGGCGATCTGTCGGTCGGTCAGCGTCTTGTTGGCGCCGACCGGGGGCATTCGACGCCGCTCGTCGGGGTGGGTGATTCGCTGATAGAGGAGACTGGCGTCCGCGTCGGCTGCCACGACGGCCGCGCCACGTGGGCGCGCACCCAGCGCTCCCTCTTGGGTGTCAAGCCGCAGATCGGCCCGGCGCGACGCGATGTCCGGACCATGACATTGGAAACAGTTGTCGGCCAGGATCGGGCGGACATCCCGTTGGAAGTCTACGGCGTCAATGGACAGCGGGCTCTGGGCCCAGGCGCGGCCCCGATCGGAGGACATCAACGCACCAACGAGCCCACAGCACGACAGCACGAGGCATGTACGGCGAAAGGACATCATCTACGCTCCGCGGGCAAGCTGTGCCCACCCATATTCGACGCAAAGAGTGTAGTGCTGAACGAGGAACGTTGCGCCGCTAGCAAGGTAGGAATGACGGACGCGGACAGGCTGCCCGCGTCCGCCGAAATGAGCGCGACGCGCGCTACTTACGCGCGGCCTTTCGCTTGCGAGAGGCCCAGGACTTCTTCATCCGAGCGGAAATGGCGCGTTTTTGCTCATCGGTCATCTTTCGACGACGCCGACGTTTCGGCGCCGCCGCGCCGCCGGACCCGCCCGCTCGTGCGGTAGCCTTGTTCGCACCGCCGGTCAGTGCGGCGAGCGCCGCATCAATCTTGGCGAGCCCGTCGAGCAATGCGGCTCGCTCGGCTTTGAGGTTGTCAATAATAGTCTGCATCGTATGGTGCGGCCCCTTTCACGGACAGTAACGACGTGTTCGGACGAACGTGGCCATCATCCCATCCATGAGTGGACGAAGCAACGGCGAGATCACAGCGAATAGAAGCTGGTGGGTCAGCTGTTTATTCAATAGCGCTCCACCATACAACTGCGATACCCGAACGACGGGCTACAGTTGGATGCCGGTTACGGGGAGCAAGACCCACGAAGCAAAGAAAAGATTACTTCCGAGAAATATGTATGTCAATTGTTTCGGCTGGCTGGCCCGCTTCGCTACCGCGTTCTAGTCAGCGTCTCCGACCGGTGCTCATGGAATGGATAGGCAGGACACGGCTGCTAGCAGCCCGCGCACCAAGGAGGCGTGCCGTGGACAGCCTTGAGCGAAGCGCGGCGGGGCCCGCTCCGCGTGATCGAGCGCGGCACCCTCGCCGCACCCATGCCGGTTGAACCCGCAGCGGTGGCCGCGTGGCCTGGTCCGGTCGTGGTCCGCGTCCACACGGGCGGGCCAGCCGTGGGCAAAGCCCGACGGCATCAGGGTTTGGCGTTTACACTATTTCCATGGTAAAGTGCGGGGATTTTTCACTGTCGTCCGTTCGCGAACTGGATGCTGCCCAAGCGCTACTCCCTCATCGTTGCCGACCGGTCGTCTGGAGTCGTTCGCCGCTTTACGCTGGCGGTGCGGCCAACGGTCGCGTTGATCATGGCCGTGCTCGCCGTGCCCGTGGGGTGGACCCTGCAGGCGCGCTGGGCCGCGACGGCTCGCATCGAACACCTGCAACTGCAGAACGCCACCCTTGAGGTGGATAATGCGCGGTATCGGACCGCGAGTGATGACCTGTCAGGAGGGATCAGCGCCCTCCAGCTGGCGATGATGCAACTGCGGGATCATTCGATTGTCGATCCCCGCGTCCGTCGGGCCATGGGACGTCTCCCGGAGGATGCCGGCGACGACGGCGCACGGGCCTTGCGCTCAGTCGCGTTGAGCTCGCCCATCGAGACCTTCAATCTGTTGAACGACCTGTTGAACGTGCTCGACGGGCAATTGGCCGTTGCGAGTGACGGCGTCGACCACCAGCAGGCGTTCGCGGCGGCGACACCCATCAACCTCCCCTCGGATGGTCGGGTCACCAGCCGATACGGCTACCGCCCCGACCCCCTCACCGGTGAGAGGCAGTTCCATTCCGCGGTCGACATCTCCACCGACGCCGGACAGCCGGTCTTCGCCACCGCCAGCGGCACCATCAACTCGGCGGCCGCGAGTGGCGCCTTCGGTAACCTCATTGAGATCGAGCACGGTTTCGGGCTGGTCACGCGGTATGGCCACCTGGCCCAGTTTGCCACGTCGGTCGGTGAGACAGTGGCGCGAGGCGACGTCATCGGGTATGCCGGTGCGACCGGGCGTGCCACAGGCATCCACGTGCACTACGAAGTGTTGGTCAACGGCCGATCCATCAATCCTCTGCAACTCGGTTTCGAGCCACGCTCGCAGGCGGCCAACTGATCCGAATCGTCGCCAGAGCTGCCGGCGCGCGACCGCGCTTGACGAAGTTCGGACCCCTTTCCTACAATCGGGCCATAGTCAATTTCTGGCCCCTGGTGCCGTGCCACGGACCTCGGCGGTGGGCTGACTATCGGAGCGAGGGATGGTGCATGCCCCCTCCGCGCATCGTTCCGGAGTCCCGAGTCGGTTCTCTGCTGCCCGGAGCAGCACCCAGTTCACCACTTGTGCGCGAGCTAGCGCCTGCGGTCATACACGCTGATCGGCCCTTCAACTAATGCTGCAAAACGTTCTCAAGAAGGTCTTCGGCACCCAGAACGAACGCGACTTGAAGCGCCTGCAGCCGGACGTCGTGGCGATCAACGAGCGAGAACCGGAAATCAAGGCGCTCAGCGACAGCGCTCTGCAGGGCCGGACCGCAACGCTGCGCCAGCGGGCCGACCAGGGGGAGCCGATCGATGACCTCCTCGTGGAGTCCTTCGCCGTGGTGCGCGAGGCCGGCAAGCGCGTACTGAACATGCGGCACTTCGACGTGCAGCTCGTGGGCGGCATGGTGCTGCACCAGGGGAAGATCGCCGAGATGAAGACCGGCGAGGGCAAGACGCTCGTCGCCACCCTGCCCGCCTACCTCAACGCGCTGGGCGGCAAAGGCGTGCACGTGGTCACGGTGAACGACTATCTCGCGCGTCGTGACGCCGAGTGGATGGGTCGGCTCTACCGGTTCCTCGGTCTGACGGTCGGCATCATTCAGCACGACATGCGCGATGCGGACCGGAAAGCCGCCTACGCCGCCGACCTCACCTACGGCACCAACAACGAATACGGCTTCGACTACCTCCGCGACAACATGAAGTTCGAGCTCTCGCAGTTCGTGCAACGCGGCCATCATTTCGCGATCGTGGACGAAGTCGACAGCATCCTCATCGACGAAGCCCGGACCCCCCTGATCATCTCCGGACCGGCCGAGCAATCCACCGAGCTGTACGGCGAAGTCGATCGAATCGTGCCGCGACTCGAGGCGGGCGCGGTCACGCAGGGCGACGTCAAGGCGGAAGATCGTGACGCCCTCGAAGACACCGGCGACTACCTGACCGACGAAAAGGCCAAGACCGTCACGCTGACGGAAACCGGGATGGCCAAGGCAGAGCAAATGCTGGGGGCTCGACTGGAGCCAGGCGGGCTGTACGACCCGGTCAACATGCCGCTGCTCCACCATGTCAACCAGGCATTGCGCGCCCACGTGCTGTTCAAGCGGGACGTGGAGTACATGGTCAAGGAAGGCCAGGTGGTCATCGTCGACGAGTTCACCGGCCGACTCATGCCGGGTCGCCGGTGGAGCGACGGGCTCCACCAGGCGGTCGAAGCCAAGGAAAGGGTCAAGATCGAGCGAGAGAACCAGACCCTCGCGACGGTCACGTTCCAGAACTACTTCAGAAAATACGACAAGCTGTCGGGAATGACCGGGACCGCCGATACCGAGGCACCCGAATTCAACAAAATCTACAAGCTCGACGTGATGGTCGCGCCGACCAATCGAGTGCTAGTGCGCTTAGAGGAGCCGGACTCTATTTACCGCACCGAGCGCGAAAAATATGACGCGATCGTCGAAGACATCATCGACAAACAGGCGCTCGGTCGCCCGGTGCTGGTGGGCACCGTCTCCATCGAAAAGTCTGAGCGGGTCGCCGGTCTACTCAAACGGCGCGGTGTCAAACATGTAGTGCTGAACGCCAAGTTCCACGCCCACGAAGCCGAGATTGTGGCGCAGGCGGGACGTTTGGCCACCGTCACGATCGCGACCAACATGGCCGGTCGCGGCACCGACATCCTGCTCGGAGGCAATGCCGAGTACATGTCGCGCCAGCAGGCGCTCGGGGAGGAAGTTGCTGAGCGCCTTGCGAAGGAAGAGGCCAAGTTCGTCGACGACGACGACCACGTCTATTTCTACCATCTGGACCATTTCTATCGGGTGGGGCGACCGGACTGGGAACGAATCTCGGCCCAGTTCGCCGACCAGACGGCCACCGAGCACGAGAAGGTCGTCGCGGCCGGTGGGCTCCATATCATCGGCACTGAGCGGCATGAATCCCGCCGTATCGACAACCAGCTTCGAGGACGGGCCGGGCGTCAGGGCGACCCGGGGTCCTCCCGGTTCTATCTCTCTCTCGAAGACGACCTGATGCGCATTTTCGGGTCAGACCGGCTCTCTGGCCTGATGGAGCGTCTGGGCATGGAGGAAGGGGTGCCCATCGAAGCCGGCATGGTCACCAAGGCGATCGAACGCGCGCAGAAACAGGTCGAAGCACAACATTTCTCCGTGCGGAAGCATCTGCTCGAGTACGACGATGTCATGAACAAGCAGCGTGAGAACGTGTACACGCTGCGCCGCGAGTTGCTGGACGGCGAGGTGCACGTGTCGGACGACGAGGTCGTCGACAGTCGGACGTATTTGATGACGCTGGCGGAGGACTTGGTGGACCAGCGTGTCGAGTTGCACTGCGGGCAGGATGTCGACCCGGAGGACTGGGACATCGGCGCGCTCGGCGTATCGGTCGGCGAAGCGGCCGGCCTCCCGCCGGAGACGATCGAGGGCCTCGACCTCGCGAACAAGAACCCCGACGAGATGCATGACCTGCTCTGGAACACGGTCAAGGCGCGGTACGAGGAGAAAGAACAAGCGGTCGAGACAGAGGTCCTGCGGCGGGTCGAACGCGACGTCATGCTGCAGATCGTGGATTCGCAGTGGAAGGACCACCTCTACAGCCTCGACCACCTGAAAGAGGGCATCGGTCTCCGCGGCTATGCCCAGAAGGATCCTCTGGTCGAGTACAAACGGGAGAGCTTTTCCCTGTTCCAAGCCATGAAGGACCGGATCGACACCGAGATGGTGCGCTATCTCTGGCGTCTCCGGCCCGTCGTCCGAGACGACGGTACCGCGGCATCCGCCCCGGTTCGGCGTCAACGGGCGCCGATGACCCTGAATGATCCGAGCACCGGTGCGTCCGCGTTCGCCGGTGGCGGCCGGCGCGCCGCGCCGCGGCCGGCGCGCTCCGGTGGCGATGACGCGGCCGTGCGCACCGTGCGGCGTGACACCCCCAAAGTGGGTCGCAACGAACCGTGCCCGTGTGGAAGCGGGAAGAAGTACAAGAAATGCCATGGGGCCTGAGATGAAGATGGACAGCGAAGTACGGGCGACGCGGTTCACGACCACCGACATCACGGAGGCACTGACGTTCGACGACGTCCTGCTGGTCCCGCGGCACTCCGAGGTGGTGCCCAGCGAGGTCGACGTCTCGACGCGTCTCACCCGCAACATTTCCCTGAAGGTGCCGATCATCAGCGCCGCCATGGATACGGTGACCGAGTCGCGTCTCGCCATTGCCATGGCCCAACTGGGCGGTATCGGAATGATCCACAAGAACCTGTCCATCGAGGAACAGGCGTCTGAGGTCGACCGCGTGAAACGCTCGGAGAGCGGCATGATCGTCAACCCGATCACCCTCTCGCCCGCCGGCCGGATCTACGAAGCGCTCGACCTGATGAAGAAGTACCGCATCTCGGGGGTGCCGATCACCGAGGACGGCAGCACGGAAGGCAAACTCGTCGGCATCTTGACCAATCGGGACCTGCGGTTCGAGGGTGACCTGGACCGTCCGATTGCGGATGTCATGACCCACGACAAGCTGATCACGGTGCCGGTCGGCACCACGCTGCAGGAGGCCCGCTCGATCCTGCATACCCATCGGGTCGAGAAGCTCCTGGTGGTCGACCAGGACTTCATGCTCAAGGGGTTGATCACGGTCAAGGACATCCAGAAGATGATCACCTATCCGACCGCCTCGAAGGACGAGCTGGGGCGACTGCGGGTCGGAGCCGCCGTGGGCGTCGCGAAAGACACACTGGAGCGCGCTGAAGCGTTGGTCGCCGTGGGCGTCGACGTGCTGACGCTCGACACGGCGCATGGGCATTCGGCCGGGGTGATGACGATGGTTCGCACCATCCGCGACCGGTTCCCGAGCGTGGATCTGATTGCGGGCAACGTGGCCACGGCAGAGGGCGCCGAAGCCCTGATCGACCTCGGAGTGGACGGCGTGAAGGTCGGGATCGGGTCTGGATCGATCTGCACGACGCGGGTCATCGCCGGCATTGGGATGCCGATGATTTCAGCCCTGGCTGAATGCGCCGAGGCCGCGAACCTCCAGGGCGTGCCGATCATCGCCGACGGGGGGGTGCGCTATTCAGGTGACATCACCAAGGCCCTGGCCGTCGGGTCGAACACCGTGATGATCGGGAGCCTCTTCGCCGGCACGGACGAGAGTCCGGGTGAGCTCATCCTGTTTCAAGGACGCAGCTTCAAGGAATACCGGGGCATGGGGTCCATTGGCGCGATGCGAGCCGGCAGCCGCGACCGCTATTTCCAGGAAGACTACGACCTGGCGAGTCCGACCGAAGAGGGTGAGAAGCTGGTCCCGGAGGGCATTGAGGGCCGGGTCCCCCACAAAGGCTCGGTCGGCGCGATGATTCACCAACTGGTTGGCGGGCTGCGAGCCGGCATGGGATATTGCGGCGCGGCGACGATTCCCGACCTCCAGCGCAAACCGCGCCTGGTCCGGATCACATCGGCCGGCATGCGCGAGAGCCACGTGCATGACGTGGTGATCACCAAGGAAGCACCGAACTATCGTTCCGAGTAGCCGCTCTCGTCGGTGATCACCAGCTCTCGGGTGTCCTTACCCTGGTCGGTGATGCGAACCGACACGGCACCGGGCAGCGGACGCGGCAGGCGGTCGGCCCACTCGATGCACACGAGCCCGCCACGCTCCGGCAGCTCTTCGAGACCGAGGTCATCGACCTCCTCTGGCGCCAATCGATACAGGTCCACGTGATACACCTGTCCGTCCCCATACTCTTGAATCAGGGTAAAGGTGGGGCTGGTGACTTCGTCTGACGCCAGACCGCGGCCGCGCACGAACCCGCGCACGAATGCGGTCTTTCCGGCGCCAAGTGGGCCGTACAGCAGCACGACACTGCCCGGCCGCAGCCGGCGCGCAAGCTCGTCGGCAATCCGGGCGGTCTCGGACTCAGAGTGACTGTGGTGGCGCGCGATCACGATGCTGGTGGCCTGTCGTCCGTGGCGCCGCCCTCGGCGGACAGCTGTTTCATGGCGGGTCCGAGGGCCTGTCCGAGATCGCTGGCAATCATCCCGATCTCGCCCTGGGCCGCGGCGGCCAGATCCCCCGCCATCCCGTGCACGCAGACCGCCACGGCGCAGGCGGACTGAGTCTCCACGAGCTGGGCCACCCACGCGGCCACCACCCCGGTCAACACGTCGCCGGTGCCTCCGGTAGCCATCCCAGGGTTGCCGGTCACGTTGATCCACACCGCGCCGTCCGGGGTCGCGACAACGGTCCGGGAGCCCTTCAGCACCACATACAGTCGCTGTGCGGTGGCCAGGTCACGCGCCACCTCCACCCGATGTTGCTGGACGTGATCGATCGTCACACCGATCAGACGGGCCATCTCACCGGGATGCGGGGTGATGATCAGGTCGCGACCATCGCGGCCGACCAGGGCCTCGGGCTGGTCGACGAACGCGGTGAGGGCGTCAGCGTCCAGCACCAGCGGTACCGGCGACCGATCGACCAGCACCCGCACTACCCTTTGTACTTCTGTCCCCAGCCCAAGACCGGGACCAATCGCCAGCACGTCGCAGCGTTCAGCCAACACCGTGTCGGCCGCTGAGACAGCCACCGTGCCCTCAGGCGTCGACTCGAGTCCCAGGGTCATGTACTCCGGCATCAGCCCGCTCACGACGTCCTGGCAAACACGCGGCGTCGCCACGGTAACCAGCCCGGCCCCCGACCGAAGCGCGCCCAAGGCCGCCAGCTGCGCCGCGCCGGTCTTACCGGTCGAGCCGGCCACGATCATGACGCGGCCACACTCGCCCTTGTGCAGCTCGTCCGGCCTGGGTTCGATCTGGTCCCGCGCCCACTCCCGAGTGATCACCTCGATCCGGGGTCCGGGCACGGCATCGATCACCGCATCGGGAATACCGATATCGGCCACCACCAGGTCCCCGGCCAGGGTGGCAGCCGGCGGCACCAGCAGAGCCACCTTCGGGGCGCCGAGCGTGACCGTCAGCGCAGCCTCGATCGTTTCCCCGATCACGGCGCCGGTGTCGGCCGAGGCCCCAGACGGCAGGTCGATTGACACGATCGGCACTCCGGTGGCATTCAGCCCCCGCACCACCTCGGCCCAGTGCCCGTCGAGCGGCCGAGACAACCCGGTGCCGAACAACGCATCGACAATCACGTCCGCCCCGGCGATCTCCGGAATCGCGGCAGCCCACGCCTCTGGATCTGCGACCTCCGTGACCGCCAACCCTAGCGCGTCGAGCGCACTCAGGTTACCGCCCGCGTCGCCAGTCACCGCCGAGGCCCGCACGGCGAGATACACGGACACCTCGGTCCCGGCCGCGGCCAGCACGCGAGCGACCACGAACCCGTCGCCCCCGTTGTTGCCCTTCCCGCACAACACCGCGACTCGCTGGTCTGACCGCGCCGGGTGATACTGCTCCATCGCCGCGGCGACCTGCCGACCCGCGTTTTCCATCAGCACCGCCGAGGGCAGACCCACCGTCTCGATCGCCGTACGGTCGGCCGCCTGCATCTGGGCGCTGGTCAGGACACGCATGGGGTAGGGTCTCGTAAGAGGACGGCCGCCGATGTCCTGCTATGGTACCCTGTCGCCGCCGGAGTTCGCGGGCGCGCCACAGCGCCGGACCACCGCGCATCACGATACCTGCCTGGCGGACACGCGGCTCACGTGGCACAACCGCGCCCGCCCCACGCGACGAACGCCGCGCTTTCAAGACACGACAAGGAACCCGATGGACGCAACGGTCAACATCAACGGAGTGGTCAGCCGAGGCGAGCACGCGGTTATCTCGGTGTTCGACCACGGGTTCCTCTACGGCGACGGGGTGTATGAAACGCTGCGGACCTACGACCGCCACCCGTTCCTGTTCGAGCCCCACCTGGACCGGCTGCGTGCCTCGGCCCGCCGCCTGGCCATCGCGGTCCCGGTGACCGACCAGGAGCTCGCCGACCGAGTGCAGGACACCATGCGCACCGTGAACCCCGAGGGCGAGGTGACCCTGCGTATCCTGATCACCCGTGGCATCGGCGATCTCAGCTACGACCCGGCCGTCTGTCCCGACCCGACGCTCGTCGTGATCGCACGCCCCTTGCCGGAGTTGGCGGAGCCCGTCACCCGAGAGGGGGTCCGACTCGTGCAAGCGCAGGTCGTTCGGAATAGCCCGGAGAGTGTCGACCCGAGCATCAAGTCGAACAACCTCCTCAACAACGTGCTGGCCATGCAGGAAGCGGTGCGCGAGGACGCCTTCGAGGCGATTCTGCTGAATCACCGGGGTGAGCTCGCCGAGTGCTCACAATCGAACCTGTTCGTCGTCCGTGACGGCGAGGTCCTGACCCCGCCCCGCGACGCCGGGCTGCTGAGGGGCGTCACCCGGGAGTTCTTGTTCGAGGTAGGAGCGGACCTCGGTGTGACGATCCGGGAAGCGGTGCTCAGACCGAGTGATCTGGACACCGTGGACGAGCTGTTCGTCACCAGCACCAACCGCGAGATCGTCCCCGCGGTGGCCGTTGGCGATCAAATCATCGGGTCTGGACGACCCGGTCCCGTGACGCTGCGCCTGCTCGCACGGTTCCGTGAGCTCGCGGTCGCACACGCGCACGAATCCAGCCCACTCGCCAAGAGCGGAAGCCCATCCGCCGTCGGCTAGTCTTCGACGTAGGCGTCCACCGGTGGACAGCTGCAAATCAGGTTGCGGTCGCCGTGCGCGTCGTTGATCCGGCCCACCGTCGGCCACACTTTGTGCTCGCGCACGAATGGCAATGGGTAGACGGCCGTCTCGCGGCTGTAGGGATGGGACCACGAGTCGGCGGTGGCTTCCATCGCGGTGTGCGGGGCGTTCTTCAGGAGGTTGTCCGCCGCATCCGCCTCACCATCGACCACGGATTGAATCTCTCGACGGATCGCGATCAACGCCTCGCAAAAGCGGTCGAGCTCGTCTCTCGACTCGCTCTCGGTCGGCTCGACCATCATCGTCCCCGGCACGGGGAATGAGACGGTCGGCGCGTGATATCCGTAGTCCATCAGCCGCTTCGCGACATCCAGCTCGGTGACGCCGCCCGACTTGAAGGCCCGCAGGTCGAAGATCATTTCGTGGGCGACCCGCCCGTTCGCCCGCATGAACAGCACGTCGTAGTGCGGCGCAAGCCGCGCTTTGAGGTAGTTGGCGTTGAGAATCGCCACCTGGGTGGCGTGCGTCATACCACCCGGCCCCAGCAACCGCATATAGCCGTGCGAAATCAGCAGAATACTGGCACTACCCCACGGCGCCGCCGCGATGGCTGGGATGGCTGACTCGCCGCCGACCGGCACCACGGGATGCCCTGGCAGATAGGGCGCCAGATGTGCCGCCACCGCGATCGGGCCCATCCCCGGTCCGCCCCCGCCGTGGGGAATCGCGAACGTCTTGTGCAGGTTGATATGACAGACGTCGGCGCCGATGGCCGCCGCGCTGGTCACCCCCACCTGGGCGTTCATGTTGGCCCCGTCCATGTACACCTGCCCGCCATGCGTGTGCACGAGATCGCAGATCTCCGTAATGGCGTCCTCGAACACACCGTGGGTCGAGGGATAGGTCACCATCAAGGCGCAAAGCGCGTCGGCGTGCGTCTCGGCTTTCGTGCGCAGATCGTCGACATCGACATTGCCCTGTTCGTCACAGGCCACAATCACCACCCGCATCCCGGCCATGGCGGCACTGGCCGGGTTCGTGCCATGCGCCGAGGCCGGAATCAGCACGACGTCCCGCTCGGTCGACTCGTGCTGCCGATGCCGCTGATACGCCCGGATGACCATCAACCCGGCAAATTCACCCTGCGCGCCAGAGTTTGGTTGCAACGACACCGCGGACAGCCCCGTGATGGCACACAAGGCGTCTTCCAACTCACGGAAGAGCGTCTGATAGCCGGCGGCGTCCTCTACCGGCGTAAACGGATGCACCGGAGAAAACTCGGGCCAGCTCACGGGCCGCATCTCGGTCGCCGCCGTCAACTTCATGGTGCAGGACCCGAGCGGAATCATCGACGTGTCGAGCCCGATGTCCTTGCGTTCCAACTGCTTCAAGTACCGCATCATCTGTGTTTCCGACCGATGGCGGTGGAAGACGGGATGCGTCAAGAACGGTGAGCGTCGAATCAGCGTCTCCGGCCAGTTCGGGGTCACGACCGCGGCCGCCGATGCGAGGTCGGGCGCCGGTTGACCGACGGCGGCGGCGGCAAGCGCCAGCAGCTCCCGGACATCCTCCTCGGTCGTCGTCTCGTCGAGCGAAATCCCCACCGTCTCCGCCTCGTAGCGGAGATACAGTCCGGCCGCGCTCGCATCCGATCGGAACCGCGCGAGCGCCGCATCCGGCATGTGTAGCGACAGGGTGTCGAAGAAGCAGACATGCGTCGGGTCAAGACCCAACGCGCGCAGACCGTCGGCCAGACGCCGGGTCAGTGCGTGCACGCGCTCCGCAATCGCCCGGAGCCCGTCGGGGCCGTGATACACCGCGAAGAACCCGGCCATGTTGGCCAGCAACGCCTGGGCGGTACAGATGTTCGAGGTCGCGCGCTCACGCCGGATGTGCTGCTCACGAGTCTGCAGCGACATCCGGTGCGCCGGTCTACCGTGCCGATCGACGGAGAGCCCGATGATGCGCCCCGGCGTCTGACGGGCAAACTCGGTCCGCGTGGCGAAAAACGCCGCGTGCGGTCCCCCGTAGCCCAACGGCACGCCGAAGCGCTGCGAGTTGCCCACCACAACGTCGGCACCAAGCTCGCCCGGTGGCGTCAGCAGCGTCAGCGCCAGGAGGTCGCTGCACACGGCCACGAGCACCCCGGCGGCATGGGCCTGTTCGATGACGCCGTCGATGGCCACGATCTGGCCGTCCTCCCCCGGATACTGGAGCAGCAGCCCGAACACGCCATCACGGCCGGTGGCCCCCGAGTCCAACCGCCACGCCGACGGGTCACCCACCTCGACCGTGAGGCCGAGCGGCTCGGCGCGTCCCCTGACGACATCGATGGTTTGCGGGAAACATCCGGACGAGACCAGAAACCGGTTCGCGTCGGGCCGCGTGCGGGCCTGCACCCGATGCAACAACGCCATGGCCTCGGCGGCGGCGGTCGCTTCGTCCAGCAGCGACGCGTTCGCCACCGGCATCCCGGTGAGGTCGCCAACCATCGTCTGGAAGGTGAGCAGGGCTTCCAGACGCCCCTGGGCCACTTCCGCCTGATACGGCGTGTAGGGCGTGTACCACCCGGGGTTTTCGAACACGTTGCGGAGGATGACGCTGGGCGTGAAACACCCGTAGTAGCCGAGACCGATGAACGGACGCCCCGGCCGGTTGCGTTGACCGACGGCTCGGATCCGAGCCAGGAACTCCGCCTCTGTCTCTGGGCCCGGCACGTCCAGGGGCGCGGCCAGGCGGATCTGCCGAGGGACCGCCTCGTCGATCAACGCGTCAAGCGACGCCGCCCCGACCGCGGCCACCATGGCGTCGATCTCGTCAGGTCCCGGCCCGATGTGTCGGTCGCTGAACGGTGCAGCCGTGGCGCGCACTACGACACCAACTCGGTATACGCCGCCGCGTCCAGCAAGCCATCGGTCTGCGACGGGTCCTTCAGTTCGATCACGATCATCCAGGCGTCATGCGGACCGGCGTTCACGGTCTCCGGGCGGTCGCTCAGCGCCGCGTTGACCTCGACGACGCGGCCGGCCACCGGACAAAACAGGTCCGAGACGGCCTTGACCGACTCGATCGACCCGAATTGCGCGCCCGACTCGAAGACCTGACCCACCGCAGGCAGCTCGACGAACACCACATCGCCCAACTGGTCCTGCGCGTAGTCGGTAATCCCGATACGTGCCGTCGTGCCTGACACGGAGATCCACTCGTGGTCGGTGGTGTATTGCCTATCGGTCGGATACATACCCCCTCACCCTCTCTTGTAGAACGGTAGTGGCACCACGCGCGCGGTGACCTGCCGCCCGCG